>JABFVM010000560.1 GCA_013362785.1 Streptomyces sp.
CTCGCGCTGCACGACCGGGGCGACGTCGGGCGCGCCGATCCCCGTCGACACGAACAGGCCCGAGCGCCAGTCGTCGAAGCAGAGGGAGGTGAAGGCACCGGTCTTCTCGGCGTGCAGGGCGATGCCCTCGTTGTGGCTGCACCCCCAGCCCCAGCCGCCGCCCAGCTTGGCGCCCTTGGCGCTGACGTACGCCATCTTGTCGCCGAAGTGCCCGTCGGCGAACCCGCCCGCGCCGTGCACCACGAAGTACGCGCCGTACTTGGTGCCGTTCCAGGTGAGCTGGCCGTCCAGGGTCGGGGAGGTGTCGTGGGAGGCCGTGCCGGTGAGCTTGGTGCGGAAGGCCTGCCTGCCGTTGGTGTAGCGGACGATCGCGGCCGCCGTCTCCTTCCACTTGTTGGTGTCGGCGACCCGGGTCAGCAGCGCGAAGCCGTCGTTGTGCGCGACGAGGCCGCCGACCTCCTTGGTGCCCTTGACGACCGTGTCCGCGCCCGAGCGCTTGCCCGCGGCGGTCAGCGGCGTGACGTGGATGCCGTCCGAGGCGGGCCAGGCCACACGCAGGGTGCCGTTCGGGGCGACCGCCGTCGCCGTACGCGTCCATTCGCGGGTGTTGTTGTACCCCGCCGACTGGTAGGGGAACTTGGCCGACAGGCTCACCGTGGTGGTCGTCGGGGAGAGGTTCGGCGCGGTGCCGGTGGCCGCCCCGGCGGTGGCCCACCAGGCGCCGACCAGGGCGGCGGTGGCGGCCACGCCCGCGATGAGGGGCTTGCGTGCCGCGTGGACCCGGCGGTGGGCGGCCTTGCCGGCGGCGGAGGTCGTGAGTCTTGCGGAAGTCATGCACCCCCGTCGCCGCCCGGGCCGGGAAAGTTGCTGAAGTTTCACAGAGTGTGGGCCGGATCACTTCGGCCGGCACCGAAACGACCCGGGCCTAGCGTCGCGGGTATGACCCAAACCGCACACGACACCTCCGCTCCGCGCGTCGGCACCGAAGCCGTCCGAAGAGGCCCCGCGACAACCGTCCCGAAGACCCCGGCCGAAGCTGTCCCGAGGACCCCCGCCGAAGCCGTCACCGCCATGGTCGACCACGTCCTCGCCCTGGCCGCGACCTGGCTCGACTGGGACGGCACGCCCGCCCGCGTCGACGACCGCGTCTACACCCCGCACAAGGCGATCCGCCGCGTCGCCGACCACCTCATCGACCACCTGGCCGAGCTGGAGGCCCGGCTGGCCGGCGAGACCCCGCAGCCCGACCACTGGCACGCCTCCGCCATCACCACCGAGGCGGACCTCGCGCCCTTCACCCGGCAGGACCTGGACGAGGCCCGCAGCAGACTGACCCGGCTCGCCCGCATCTGGGCGAACCGGCTCGACGCGCTCACCGACGACCAGCTCGACCACTCGCCCGGCGACGGCTGGAGCTTCCGCGAACTCGCCCAGCACCTCGAAGGATCGACGTACTACGCCGACGCCGTAGGAGAACCGCGGTGACCGCGTTCGCCGACCTCCACCACGCCGACGAGCCCCTTCTCCTGCCCAACGCCTGGGACCATGCCTCGGCCGGGATGCTAGCCGCGCAGGGCTTCCCCGCCATCGGCACGACCAGCCTCGGGGTCGCCGCGGCGGCCGGACTGCCCGACGGGACGTCTGACACCCGCGACGAGACGCTCCGGCTCAGCCTCGCCCTCGGCTCGGAGCCGTATCTGCTCTCCGTCGACGCCGAGGACGGCTACAGCGAGGACCCGGACGAGGTGGGGGAGTTCGCCCGGGAACTCGCCGCCGTCGGAGCCGTCGGCATCAACCTGGAGGACCGGCTCGGCTCCCGCGCGCTGCACGCCGCCAAGATCGCCGCGGTCAAGGCGGCGGCACCCGGCCTCTTCGTCAACGCCCGCACGGACACCTACTGGTTGGGCGACGGCGCCGGGAAGGGCGAGACGCCGGCACGCCTCGACGCCTATCAGCAGGCGGGCGCCGACGGGGTGTTCGTCCCCGGGCTCACCGAACCCCGGGACATCGCCGCCCTGGTGAGCCGGCTCGACGTCCCCCTCAACATCCTCTACACGCCGACCGGACCGACCCTGCCCCACCTCGCCGACCTCGGCGTCCGCCGCGTCAGCCTCGGCTCGCTGCTCTACCGGCGGGCGCTGGGCGCGGCGCTGGAGACGGCCGTGGACATCAGGGAAGGGCGGGCACCGGGCGGCGCCGTGCCGTCGTACGGCGCCGTGGACGCACTGAGCCGCCGGGCGACGTGACTCACAGCGAGGGTCCGTAGGTTCCTGTTACCGTTGACTCTTTCCCGGGTATCAGACCCTTTGGACTCATCACCGGCGAGGGACCGAGGAACCATGGCCATGGACATCCCCGGCGACAGGCGACTGGCGGCCGCCGTCGTGATGGACGACAAGCAGCGGGTGCTTCTGGTGCGCCGCAGTGAGAAGGAGCGCTTCCTGCCGCGTGTGTGGGGAGTTCCCTGCGGGAAGCTGGAGCCCGGTGAGAGCGCCGAGGACGGCGCGCTGCGGGAGCTGAAGGAAGAGACCGGACTGCTCGGCGAGGTCGTCCGCAAGGTCGGCGAGTCCTCCTTCGTCAGTGACTACCGAGGGCACGAGATCAAGAACTGGCAGGAGAACTTCCTGGTCAGGCCGTTGTCCGAGGGTGTCACCCTCCCTGAGCAGGATCAGGACGCGCGGTGGCTCGACCGGTCCGAACTGACCAGCGTGGAGATCGACGCGTACAACCTCGACATCGTCTCCCAGGCCTTCACCGAGTCCTGAGTCGCACAGGGAACGCATAGCGAACGGACAGGGAGCGCATAGGGAAAACCCTGCGGCAGCGGACACACTCTTGTCGCGGCCGTCCCCGGACGTTTCACTTGGCGCACCCCCCACAGGAGAACACCCAAGCTCACCTGCAGAAGGGTCTGTTCTTTTGTCAGCCATACGCGCCACCGCCGTCACCGCGGCGGCCTGTGCGGCCGTGCTCGCCACGGCGCTGCCGTCCTCGGCCATCAACTCGTACAACGCGGCTCCCGCCCCCGAACGCACCGAGGTCGGCGCACTCGTGGCCACCTGGGACAACGACGGCGATCCCACCACCCCGGACCGGGTCGACTGGGTCTGCTCCGGCACCATGATCGACGCGGACACCTTCCTGACCGCCGCGCACTGCACCACCGACTGGCCCGACAACGTGAAGTTCTACGTGTCCCTCGACCAGGACGTGCAGTCCGGCCTCGACGCCGCCGCCAAGAAGTACCCCGGCGACCCGGCCGCACAGGCCAGGGCCGTCGCCGTCCAGGGCACGGCCCACAGCCACCCGGACTTCCCCGGGCCCGCGTCCGACACCCACGACATCTCGGTCATCCAACTGCCCGCCGCGCAGGTCAAGGCCCGCTGGACCTTCACCCCGGCCACCCTGCCCACCGCGAACCAGCTCGGCGCGCTCGGACCGCGGGGCCTGAACGCCACCGACTGGTTCGTCGCCGGATACGGCACCCAGGAGGCCGTCAACGGCCCCGGCGGACAGACCCACCCCGGCGGCGGTGTCCGTATGAAGGCGCCCGTCACCTTCAACGCCCTCAACGACTCCTGGGCGCGGCTGGGCATGACAGCGCCACAGGGCAACGGCGGCGCCTGCTACGGCGACTCGGGCGGTCCCAACTTCGCGGTGATCGGCGGCCGGAACGTCCTGGCCGCCACCACGATCACCGGCGACACCCCCTGCTACGCGACGAACGTGACGTACCGCCTGGACACCCCGGGTGCCCGCGCTTTCCTGTCGCCGTTCGTGAAACTCCCGTAACCCGCACCGACCCCGCCTGCCCGTGCGCGAAGCCGCCGGGTGGGCGGGGTACGGGGGCCGCGAGCGTCACCGGGCCCTGAGGCACTCCGCCAGACCACTCAACGTCGCCAGATAGTCCCGCACGTCCAGCGGGACCTTCGCGACCGCCCCCGGATGCGGTCCCGCCGTTGTGAACACATCGGTGTGCCGCCGCCGTCCGGTGCCCGTCTCCAGGAACAGCGTCACCGTCGGCGCGTCGGTGTCGCACCAGGCCCGGTGCAGGGTGTGCGCGGGCAGGGCGTACGAGCTGCCCGCCGCGTACTGCCCCGTGTGCGTCAGCCGCAGCCGCGCCGGACCGGCCGGCTTCAGCACCCAGTCCGCGGACCGCTCCGCCAACGACTCCTCGTAACGGAGCGCCGGGATACCCCCGGCCCCCACACGACCGTCGCCGCCCTCCTCCCCGTCCCCGCCGTCCTTGTCGACCTCGTACAGCTCCATCGCCAGCCGGCCCCGGACGACATAGGACGCCAGCGGTGAACGGTGGTTGTGGATGTCCTCCGCGCCGATCCCGCCCGCCCCCGGATGCCACACATGTGCGCGCAGCATGTGGCGTGGGCCGCCGTCGATCAGCAGCAGCTTGTCGAAGCCGAGGACGTGACGGTACGACAGCCGGGCGCAGCCCTCCGGATCCCCCTCGCCGGAGGAGAGCTCCGCGATCAGCTCCAACAGGCGGTCGGGGGAACCGAGTTCGGTGACCGCCGAGCGGGCGGCGGCCGCCAGTTCGTGCTCGGGCAGTTCACCGTCCAGCGCCCCGGCCAGCAGTCGCCGCGCCGCCAGGACCTGCCGACCACCCATGCACTCACCCTCCGACAACCGCTCGCCACCTTCGAGATCTTCGAGTTCAGCCGACCGGCTGATACATCCATACGGCATGCGCGCGCAGCGCCGACAGCCCCTGATAGGTCATCCACATGGGCCGCCGCAGGTCGGTGCCGCCGCCCAGCGCCCAGAACCAGACGCCGTCCGTCTGCCCCGCCCACACCGCGGCGAGGGCCCCGTCCAGCCGTACCCGCCACTCGTCCTCCAGCCCCTCGGCATGGGCGATCTCCAGGGCACCCGGTGAGAGCAGGGCTCGGACCAGCCAGGAGGCGGTGAAGTGCCGGACGTTCAGCACCTCGTGGCGGGAGGGGTCGTCGGTGCGGGGACGGCGTACCTCCTCGTGCAGGTTCTCCAGGTCCGGGCAGGTGTCGTGGGGCGCGTCCGGGCAGGACAGCAGCCAGCGGACGCCGTCCTCGCGGGCGGCCCGGGCCCGGGCGGCGCGCGCGTCACCGTCCTCGCCCAGGACCCGGGCGGCCCGGTCGAGGGCGACGACGGCCTGCGCGGTGTGCAGCGGGGACGGCCTGCCGTACGGCGGCTGCAGGCGGTACCCCCAGCAGCGCAGATGGTCGCGGCGCGGGTCGCTGATCGCGCCGTCCGCCAGGGCCTCGCGCAGCAGGGGCAGCACCTCGCAGCGGGGCGCGGCACGCAGCAGGCCGCGCAGCACGGTCGTCACGACATGGGTCGACTCCCGCCCGGCGCGGTCGAGATGACGCGTGAACCCGTCGGTGCACAGGTCCACCTCGGCGGCCAGCCGCTCCGCGGAGGTGCCCGCACGGGCCAGCGCGCCGAGCACCAGCGCGGTGACCTCGGGGCGCGCCTCGGACCCCTGCGACCGCGCCGACCAACCGCCCTCCGGCAGCCGCAGCCGCCACAGGGTGTCCACCAGGTCGCCGGTGCTCAGCCGTCCGTCGGGCACACCGAGGTCGAGCATGATGTGCAGGCCGTACGCGGTGCCGACGGGGGTGGGCCGGGACGGCGAGTCCTCGCCGAGGGAGTGCGGCCAGCCGGTGAGCCGCCCGCGCTCCGGGTCGTCCACGACGGACACCTGGTCGACCAGGGAGTCGTAGGCGGAGGCGAAGACCCGGGGGAGCGGGCCGGGTGCCCCCGGCGCGATGGCCGCGGGTCCCACGGCGGCGATCCGCGCGGGATCCGCTGCCGCCGCTGTCGCCCGGGCGCGCAGCAGCGCCGCCGCCAGCCAGGCCGCGACGGAGGTGCCGAGTCCGCTGACCCCGGCGATGACATACCGGGCGGCCGAGCCGTCGAGCGAGTCGGGCAGCACGCTGAACAGGAACTGGAACACGCCGTACCCGGCGGCCGCGCACCCCAGGCCACCGAGCCAGCCGACGAAGCGCGCCGGGGGTGAGCCGTCCACGGGATCCTCGTCGGGAGCGGGAGGTGTGGGGCCGGGCTGACGGGGCCTCAAGGGGCCGCGTCCGAGCTGCTGTTGGGACAAGCCGCGCTCCCTCCCCCGTGGCGGCGGCGTGTGACCTCCGCGAAGCTTCCAGTCTAAGTGGTCAGGGTGACAACTGGGGCGGCTGCCGGACGTGCCCGTTCCGCGGCCAGTTCGCGAGGGCCACGTGCAGGGCGTCCACGGCGCGCTCCCAGGACTCCTGTACGTCGCGGGGGGCGCCGAACGCCCCGGTGGACTCCAGCGCGCAGTACCCGTGAAAGGTGCTCCGCAACAGCCGGACGGCGTCGGTGAGGTCGGGCTCCTCAAGGCCGTAGGCGCGGAGCATGCCGTAGGTGATCTCGGCGGTGCGGCGCATGACGGGGGAGGCGGCGACGAGGGCCTGGTCGACGCGGATCTGGGTGGCCGCGTACCGCCCCGGATGCGCCAGGGCGTACTCCCGGTAGGCGCCCGCGAAGGCGGCGAGCGCGTCCTTCCCGGCCCGCCCCGCCACCGCGGCCGCGATCCGGTCGATCATCTCGCCACCGGCCAGCAGCGCGACCCGGGTGCGCAGGTCCTGCAGATTCCTGACGTGCGAGTACAGGCTCGCGTCCTTCACACCGAAGCGCCGCGCCAGCGCGGACAGACTGACGTTCTCGAACCCGACCTCGTCGGCGAGCTCCGCGGCGGCCGCGGCGAGCCGGTCGGCGGTGAGTCCTGCGCGGGCCATGGGGCGGATGACCTCCGAATACGTGACCTGGCCTAAGCCCTCTAGGAGCCATCCTAGAGGGCTTTAGGGAGGGCCTCCACGGGGAGCGTCCCGCTCGCCTCGACTCCACCCCCTCGCCGAGCGGCGTCAGCCGATCGGCGCGTACAGCACGCCGAGCTTGTCGAGCTCGTCGCCCGACCGTCCCGTGAAGCCCACGATCTGCCGGCCCGGCGGTGCCGTGAAGGTCTTCGTGTCCGACGTCGCCGTACCGGAGGACACGGTGCGGCCCTTGTCCGTCGTGAAGGACGCCGAGAAAAGCCGGGTACGGCCGTCCTTCTGACCCTGCGTCAGCTTTACGGCCGTGAGGTGCTCGCCGGAGGCCAGGGTCAGGGACGTCGCCGTGCCGCCCGTGCCGCCGTGGGTGAGGGTCGTGCCGCCGTCGTGGATCAGGGACAGCGCGTCCAGCCGGGAGCCGCCGCGCAGGGTGAGGGTGCGGGGCGCGGGTGTGGCCGGCAGGTCGTCGGCGTCGTTGAAGGCCGTGCCGTGCGGGCCGCCGAAGAAGTCGCTCGCCTTCAGGGACGAGTTGAGCGTGTAGGAGAAGTCGACCGTGTGCGGGAAGTGGTCGGACAGGTTGCCGCCCGCGGAGTCCAGGAACGACGCCCACTCGTTGTTGTAGCGGGTGGCGTCGAGCGTCAGCAGCTTGCTGCCGCGGTAGAGGACCTTGTCGACGACCTCGCAGCCGTTCGGCGGCGCCGTCGTCGGGCACAGCAGCGCGTCCGCGCCCTGCGTCGGCCGGACACCGCCCTTGACCAGCCGCACCCACGGGTCCGTCAGGCCGTTCTCGTCGGCGAGGGTGCGGATGTTGTCGCCGGTGCGCGTGTAGCGGGTGTTGGTGTCGCCCATGACGATCACCGCGTTGCCGGCGGAGTTCGCCTGGATGAAGTCCGACAGCTGCTCGATGTTGGCGCGGCGGGCGGCCAGCGCGTCGGCCGTGTCGTCGGCGTTGGTGTGGACGTTGTAGAGGTCCACGAAGACACCCTCGGCGAGGCGGACCCGGGCGAGTGAGAAGCCCTTGGGGGTCAGGCAGTTGGTGCCGGTGCAGTTCTTCCACTTAACCCGCTCGAAGTCCTCGAACGGGAGATCCGAGAGGGTGTTGAGGCCGTCGCCGAAGGGCACACCGCCGCTGGTCGCCGTGCGGTACGGGTGGTCGTCGCCCGCGTACAGGGCCGCGTGGTAGTTGAAGTCCTCCTGGACGTTCACGATGTCGTACGCCCCGAGGCGCGGCGAGATCAGCGGGGTGTTCTTCTCCGGATGGCCGGAGCTCAGGCCTTCCGGGAGGCCGGCGACGTTGTACGTCAGGACGTTGAAGGTGCCGGTGGTGGCGGCCGCCGCGGGGGCCGAGCCGGTGGTGGCGAGGCCGGTGAGGGCCAGGGCCGCGGCCGCGAGCGTGCCGATCAGTCTTCTCATGGTGGGGGCATCTCCGATGGGTGACGAAGAAGGTGAGTGCTGTTCAGGTTCGATGTCAACCAGGGTGACGTACAAGGTCTGTTGGGGAAACAGTGAGGGACGTGGCATTCCGCCGTGTCCGGGGCATCCGGCCGCCACCCGCCGATCGTTCAACGTTCATTTTTCGCCTTGATCCTCCACACACGGCGCAGCAGCGCCGCAGGAGGCAGCCGCGGAAGGCAGCGGCAACGGGAGGGGTTCCCCATGGGACACGGACACGGGCACCTGCACGGGCACGGGCATCACCACCATCACGGACACGGCGATGAGCACGACCACTCGCACGACGCGGCGGCGGCAGCCGCCCTGCCCGCCGCCTTCGACACCTCCGTGCCGGACGAGGCCCTCACTCCCGAGCAGCAGTCGCGCCGCACGCTGCTGCGCCGCGCCGGTCTGCTCGGCGCCGGGCTGACCGCGGCCGGCGTCCTCCCTCCGGCCTCGGCCGCCGCCTCCACGGCCGACTCTGCCTCCCCAGCCGCCGCGTCCGCCGCCTCCGGTGGCCGCAGGACCAACGGCTTCCTGTGGCTGGCCGGCGACCACCACATCCACACCCAGTACAGCAGCGACGGCAAGTACCGCGTCGCCGACCAGGTCCGCCAGGGCGCCAGGCACGGCATGGACTGGCTGGTCATCACCGACCACGGCAGCACCACGCACGCCAAGATCGGCGTCGAGAAGGTCAACCCGGACATCCGGGCGGCCCGCGCCGCCTACGAGGACACCCTCGTCTTCCAGGGCCTGGAGTGGAACATCCCGGCCGCCGAGCACGGCACCGTCTTCGTGCACCCCGGCAAGAACGAGGTCTCCGTCCTCAAGCAGTTCGAGATCGACTACGACGGCAGCGTCAAGGGCGCCTCCGACTCCACGCCCGCCAACGAGGCCCTCGCCGTAGCCGGCCTGAACTTCCTCGCCGAGCAGGTGGAGCGCCGCAAGGTCAGGGACGCGCTGATGCTCGCCAACCACCCGGCGCGGCGCGGTGTCGACTCCCCGCACGAGATCCGCGGCTGGCGCGATGCGAGCCCCACCCGCCGGATCGCCGTCGGCTTCGAGGGCGCCCCCGGCCACCAGGCGGCCGGCCTGCCCGCCCCGCTCGGCATGGCCCGCGCCCGCGGCATCTACGACAACAGCCCCAGCGCCAACTCCTTCGCCGGCTACCCGCTGGAGAGCTACCGCACCTGGGGCGGCTTCGACTGGATGACCGCGACCGTCGGCGGCCTCTGGGACAGCCTCCTCGCCGAGGGCAAGCCCTGGTGGATCACCGCCAACTCCGACTCCCACCAGGTCTACGCCGACACGGCGGCGCGCGGCGGCGGCGACTTCAACACCAACGGCCGCTACGACGACCCGGTCTACGGCGGCAGGATCGACATCACCCAGGGCGACTACTGGCCCGGCCAGTACAGCCGTACCCACGTCGGCGCCGACGGCTTCTCCTACGCCGCCGTCATGGACGGCATCCGCGCGGGCCGCATCTGGGTCGACCACGGGCAGCTCCTCGGCGCCCTCGACGTCCGCGTGACCGGCGGCCGCCGCTGGGCCACACTCGGCGGCGCCCTGCACGTCACGAAGGGCACGAACGTCACGCTGATGGTCGAAGTGGCGCTGGCCGGCGGCCCCAACTGGGCCGGATTCACACCGAAGTTGGCGCGCCTGGACGTCATCCAGGGCGACGTCACCGGCCCGGTCGCCGACCGGGACACCTTCACCGCGCCGTCGGCCAAGGTGGTCAAGTCGTACGAGATCGACAAGTCGGCCGGAACGGTCCGCCTCACCTACGACCTCGGCAGGCTCGACCACCCCGTCTACGTCCGCCTGCGCGGCACCGACGGCAACCGCACCGCCGTCGGCCCGATGGGCGCCGCCGTCGACCCGGCCGGCCCCGCCATCGACGTCGTCGGTGACGCCGACCCGTGGCGCGACCTGTGGTTCTACTCCAACCCGGTGTGGGTCCTGCCCTCGTGACCCCGTACGTCCTGACGGTGGACCCGGACCCGGACGTCCGGGACCTCCGCACAGCCGACCACCTGCTCCACACCCTGACGGCCGAACTCGCCCTCCCCGAGGGCACGTTCGGCTGCACCCACCTGGTGCGCGGAGACCGCCCACGCGTAGCGCTCTCCCTCACCCTCCCGTCCGAGCCGCTCCTGCGTACCGCCCAGGAGCGGCTCACCCCCCACGGACACAGGGTGTCGCACGGCGCCCCCGACGCGGTGGGCCGGGCGGTGATCTACCCGGGCGTCACGGCCCTGACCGGCACCCTGACGATCACCCACCTGCTCACCCACTCGGCCATCGACCGCGTCACGGTCCTCGGCACACCCACCCGACCTGCCCCGGACACCCGCCTGATGACCGGTGGCCATGTCCGCCCGCAGTGGCAGAACGGCGAACTCGTCCTGACCACCATGCCGGCCGCGGGCGGCACCCTCGTCCCGTTCGAGGTGCGGGATCCGACGCCGTGCTGTGCGGATCACTGAGGTGGCATGTCCGGCGTGAACTGGGGGACCGGGGCGGGTGCGTTGTTCCTGCGTGCCCGCCAACGCCCGTAAGGTTGCCGGGGATTCGAATGACGTCCGGAGTCTCGGGTCGACGTGGGGACCGGGGGGGCGATGGCGTACGAGGAGGCAGAGCGCGAGGGGAAGCCGGGCGGCCCGACGCCTCCCGCACAGGCACCCGCACCCGCACAGGCACCCGGACCCGCCCCCGCGCACGCACCCGCCCCCGCACAGGCACCCGCACCTGCCCCCGCGACCGGCGGCCCCGACCGCCCGCTCTGGCGTCAACGCGACTTCGGCATCTTCTGGACCGCCCAGACCCTCTCCGTCCTCGGCGACTCCTTCGCCCTGATCGCCCTGCCCCTGCTGGTGCTCCAGGCGACCGGCTCACTCGCCCGCATGGGCCTGCTGACGGCGGTCGGCGGGGCCGCCTCGGTCGTCGCGGCCGTGTTCGCCGGGGCCGTCGTGGACCGCGTCGACCGGCGCAGGCTCCTCATCGGGTGCGACCTCGTGCGTATGGCGCTGTACGGGCTCGTGCCGCTGGTCTGGCTGTTCGGACCGCAGATCTGGCTGCTCTACGTGGTCCTGCCGCTGTGCGAGGCCGTCGGCATGCTGTTCGCCGTCGGCTACGTCACCGTCGTCCGCGGCCTCGTCGGCACCGAGCGGCTCACCGAGGCCAACGGCCGGCTCAACGCCACCGCCGCCGCGGCCGGTGTCCTCGGACCGCTGTGCGCCGGACTGGTCGCCGCCTGGTCCGGGCCCGCCGCGGCCGTCGGCGTGGACGCGGCCAGCTTCGGTGTCTCCGCGGCCTGCCTGGCCTTCGTACGGCTCCGGGGGCGACCGGCGAAGGTCCCCGAGCGGTCGGGACTGTGGCGGGACCTGCGCACCGGTATCGCCTTCCTCCACGGCCACCCCGTGCTGCGCGCCCTGACCGCGCTGCTGTTCGTCTTCAGCTTCCTCACCCTTGGACTGAACGACCTGGTCATCTACCACCTCAAGCACGACCTCGGCCACGACGACGGCACGGTCGGCACCGTCATGGCCGTCGGCGCGCTCGGCACCATCACCGGCGCCCTGCTGGTCGCCCGGGTCCGCCGTCGGCTCGGCTTCGGACCGACGTGGACCGGCGCGGTCGCGGTGTGCGGGCTGTCCTTCGCCGGGCTCGGCTGGGCGCGGGACATCCCCCTCGTCGCCGCTCTGAGCGCCTGCTTCCTGGCCTGCGTCGCCATGTCGGGCACCTGCTCCATGTCACTGCGTCAGGAGGTCACCCCGGAGCACCTGCTGGGCCGGGTCACCGCCGCCTTCTGGACCCTCCAGTACGCGGCGGCCCCCGTCGGAGCAGCCCTCCTCACCTGGGCCGCGGAACACCACGGCACGGCCCCGGTGGGCCTGGTGGCGGGTGGGTGCTGCGTACTGATCGCCATGGCCGCGCTCTTCACACCGATACGGCGCTCGGGAAGGCCGACACCGCCGTCCTTGGCCACCGTCCCGGACCACGGCCTTTGACCGGCCGGCAGCGCGCGCTGCCGGCCGGTCAAAGGCGAGGGAGTCAGCCCGGAGGTGTGTCGCCGGAGGGCTCGTCAGCCGTTCACTCCCGTGTAGTGCCGCAACGCCCACCGCCACACCAGCCGCGACGCCAGATATCCGCCGATGCCGAGCAGCGGGGACGCCGCCGCCAGCCAGTAGGGGACGCCGAGGTCATGGTCGTGGCCGGTCAGGACCGCGGTGGGGAGATAGGCGACGAAGGCGAGGGGGAGTGCGAAGGTGAGGAAGCCGCCCACCGCTCGGGGGAGGACGTTGAGCGGGTAGCTGCCGAACGTGCCGAGCAGCTCCTCCAGCCAGCGGCTCCAGTAGTCGGCGGCCGGGAAACGCAGACACGCGCTCGCCACCACCGTGAACAGGGCCGCCTCCAGGAGCATCCCGCCGATGACCGCGGCGATCAGATACAAGACCCGGCCCGTCGTCCAGTCCAGCTGACTGCGGCTGAGCGCGCCCACCATCAGGCCCGTCGCGACCGTCAGATCGCCGATCGCGTTGGTCGGGAAGTACGCGAGCTGGACCTGACGGTGCACCGGCATGGGGCGCAGGAGGTAGACGTCGATCCTGCCCTCCTGGATCTGCCGCCCGATGAAGTGCACGCGTCCCAGGAACAGCACGAACAGGCCGTGCGCGAGCATCCGGATCGCCGGGATCAGCAGCACGTCCGAGCTGTCCCAGCCGCCCATCCCGGTGAACCGCGACAGCAGCACCGTCGCGAACACGATCACCGAGACCTGCCAGATCGCGCCGACCGCGATGTTCAGCAGGAACTCGGTGCGGTACTCCATCGAGGCACGGATGTTCAGCAGCGAGATACGCCATACGAGGCGCAGCGCCTTGAGTGACATCTCAGCCTCCCTGCGAGATCACGCGCCGCGCGGCCCGCCGCCACACCCAGCGGGTGAACAGCGCCAACACCACCACCCACATGGCCTGCACGGCCAACTGGGCTCCGGCGTCGGACAGTTCGATGCGGCCGACGTAGATCGACAGCGGCACGCTCAGCGTCGCCTGGAACGGGAGGAAGCCGCTCAGCGTGATGAACCAGTCGGGGAAGAACCACAACGGCGCGTACACCCCGGACAGCAGGTTCTGCACGAAGATCAGGATCAGCATCGCGGAGTTGTTGCGCAGGGTGAAGAAGCACAGCTGGTCCAGCATGAGCATGATGTAGTACAGGACCCACTGGCCGAGCAGCATGCTCACCACGAACACCCCGGCCACGGCCGCCGATCCGGGGGGTGCCACGACCCCCGCCGCGAGGCAGACCGCGTATCCGCCCAGCGCCCACGCCAGCCCGTACACCTGCTCGCCGAGCGCCCGCAGGGCGTAGTAGCGGCGAGGCGGCAGCGGGCGCAGATACCAGTAGACGATCGTGCCGAAGTGCATGTGCTGCAGCACCGTGTCCCGGCCCGCGTACTGGTCCAACTCCCGCAGACGGGAGGCGAGTACGGCCATCACGGCGTAGCTGACCGCCTGCTCGCGGCCGAGTCCGGCGTTGGTGCCGGTCTGTGCGTACAGGCCGTGCCACAGTGATGCCACCAGCACCACCTGTACGGTCAGCCGCAGCAGGACGGCCGTCATCCGGGGCGGGGCGTGCAGCTCGCCGAGCGGGGTGACGCGGGCGGCGCGCCAGCCGTGCAGTACGGAGGCCATCTCAGGCCCCTTCCGTCGCCGGCCCGGCATGCACGTACGCGGCCCGCATCACGTCCTCCAGGTCCGCCTCGTCGAGGGCGAGGTCCGTCACCTCGTACCGCTCGATGACCTGCTTCAGTGCCTGGTGCACGGTCGGTGCGTCAGGGCCGTCGGGGCCGAAGACGGCCTGCGGGCCCTCGCGGCGCAGCAGCGCGACGCCCGGCAGGGAGCCGACCTCGGCGGCCGGGTCGGCGAGCGTCACCCGCACCTGCCAGGTCGAGCCGTACTTACGGCGGATCTCGTCGAGCGTGCCGTCCAGCACGAGCCGCCCGTGGTTGATCAGCACGACCCGCTCGGCGAGCCGCTCGACCTCCGTCATGTCATGGGTGGTGAGCAGGACGGTGCGGCCGCGCTCCTCCACCTGGTGCCGCAGGAACTCCCGCACCTGCTCCTTCACCACCACGTCCATGCCGATGGTCGGCTCGTCGAGGAAGACGACCGGCGGGTCGTGCAGCAGCGCGGCGGCCAGGTCGGAGCGGACGCGCTGGCCGAGCGAGAGGTGGCGGACCCGGGTGTCCCAGAAGGAGGAGAGGTCGAGGAGGTCGTCGAACTCCTTCAGCCGGGCGGTGTGTTCGGGCTTCGGCACCCCGTAGATGTCGCGCAGGATCGCGAACGACTCGCGCACCGGGAGGTCCCACCACAGCTGGGTGCGCTGCCCGAACACCGTGCCGATGTTGCGGGCGTTGCGCTCGCGTTCCTCGTAGGGCACGACGCCCGCGACCCGGGCCTCGCCCGCGGTGGGGGTGAGGATGCCGGTGAGCATCTTGATGGTGGTGGACTTGCCGGCGCCGTTCGGGCCGAGCAGGGCGAGGAGTTCGCCGGGGGCGACGGAGAACGACACGTCGCAGACGGCGTGCTTGGCGACGCGCTCCGGGTTGACGAGCGAGCGGAGGGTGCCGGCGAAGCCGGGGCGGCGGACGGTGGTGTGGAAGGTTCGGGAGAGACCGCGAACCTCGATACTGCCATTCAAGTGACATCAACTCCCTTGCTGTGACAACAAGTTGCGGCCGGTCGGCAGAAGCGCCGACCGGCCGCTGGTGGCCTTCCGACGGTGTCGGAAAGTCGATCAATCGGTCAATCGATTTACAGTTCTCTCACTCCGTGGTCGAGAACACGAACGAGAACTCGGTCGGCTCGGCCTTCAGGAAGTACTGCGGCAGCGGGCCCGGCCCACAGGACTGCGAACCGATGCCGTGCTGAGCGTGGTCGAGGTTGACCCACACGGTCTCGCCCGGCGTGAGGTCGGTCAGGTGCTCGGCCGCGTCCAGCTGCTCGCTGGTCCAGCGCCGCGCGCTGAACCAGAACTCCGGGTCGCCCTCGATCCGCAGCCCGCCGAGCTCCACCCAGCGCACGTCGGCCCGGGCGCCGTTCTCCTGCGGGCGTACGTACGGCGTCTGAAGACCGTCCACACTGGAGTCCCAACGGCCCAGCATCGACGCCGACCTGGTGTCCGGGTACGCCTCACCGGGACCGCCGCCGAACCAGGTCACGGCGTCCGCCCGCCCGAGCCCGAACCGGACACCGAGCCGGGGCAGCGGGACCTTCCAGTCGCCCTCCGGTGTCACGGACACGGTCAGCCGCAGCCGGGTCCCGTCGGAGGTCCACCGGTACACCGTGGCGAGGCCCACCTCCCAGGCGGCGGGCGCCACCCGGGTCCGTACCGTCAGCGCGTCGTCGCCCAGCTCGACGGCGTCCAGGCGGTGCCGCATACGGTGCAGGCCGTACTTGCGCCACAGCATCCCGTAGCGGGTGTCGGTCTGCCATTCGGCGCCGGCGTCGTTGTCGGTGGGCGCCCGCCACACGTCCAGCCGCGGAGCCGTCACCTCGACACCGCCGATCGCCCGCAACGCGCCGGTGCGGGCGTCGAAGGAGGCCGGACCGAGGTTGATCACCCGCTCGTCCGCGGTGGGCCGGCCGGTCGCGGCGACCGACGGCGACTGCCGTGCGGACACCGGGACCTGGCCCCACGCCACCACATGGTCCTTCGGCGCCCACGCCGTGTCCGCCGCGAGCAGCGCCCGTACGGTCCACTGGGCCTCGGCCCCGCCCGCCGCGTCGGCCGGCGGCGCGGGCAGCTTCACCTCCGCGGACTCCCCGGGGGCGAGGGCCGGCACCGACAGGGCGCCAGTCTCGACCGTCTCGCCGTCCAGCTGGTACGACCACTCGAAGGCGAGCGCCGACAGATCGGCGAAGTCGTACTGGTTCGTCACGCGTACGGTGCCGTCGGCGCCGTCGCCCTCGATACGGACCGGCTCGATGACCTTCTTGTACTCGACGAGCCCGGGGGAGGGCCGTCGGTCGGGGAAGATCAGCCCGTCGCAGACGAAGTTGCCGTCGTGCAGCTCCTCGCCGAAGTCGCCGCCGTAGGCGTAGCCCAGCTCGGCGTGCTTGATGCCGTGGTCGATCCACTCCCAGATGAAGCCGCCCTGCAGCCGGTCGTGCTTCTCGAACAGCCGCTGGTAGTCGGCGAGTCCACCGGGCCCGTTGCCCATGGCGTGCCCGTACTCGCACTGGATGAAGGGAAGCTCGCAACGCTTGTGCGTCCCCCCGTCCAGGCCCTGCCCGATCTTCTCGACCTCGTCGTGGAAGACGTACATCCGCGAGTACACGTCCGTGTCCCGGCAGCCCCAGTCGCCCTCGTAGTGCACCAGCCGCGAGGTGTCCCGGCCGTGGATCCACTCGGCCATCGCGGTCAGGCCGCGCCCGGTGCCGGCCTCGTTGCCGAGGGACCAGAACACGATCGACGGATGGTTCTTGTCGCGCTCGACCATGCGGGCCGCGCGGTCCAGCAGGGCCGGGGTCCAGCGGTCGTCGTCGACGGGGTTGTCCCGCCAGGCCTGCTCGGTGAAGCCATGGGTTTCGAGGTCGCACTCGTCGATGACCCACAGCCCGTACTCGTCGCACAGGTCGAGGAAGGCCGGGTGCGGCGGGTAGTGGGAGGTGCGGACGGCGTTGAGGTTGTGCCGCTTCATCAGCAGCACGTCCTCGCGCATGGTCTCCAGGTCGAGTGCGCGGCCCCGCTCCGGGTGCCACTCGTGCCGGTTGACGCCCTTGAAGAGGACCGCCTTGCCGTTGACCTTGATCAGGCCGTCCTCCAGGACGACCGTACGGAAGCCGATGCGCAACGGCACCCGCTCGCCGGGCGTGACCAGCTCGCCGTCGTACAGCTTCGGCGTCTCCGCGGACCACGGCTGGACGGGAACCGTCACCGGCTCCCCGGTGGCGACATCGATGTCGAGGGCGGGCACGGACACCCGCCCGTCGACGTCGGAGTCGACGCGCAGGGTGCCCTCGCCCGTGGAGTGGTCGTAGGAGGCGTGCACGAAGAAGTCGCCCGCCGCCCCCGCCGGGCGGTGCAGCAGGGTGACGTCACGGAAGATGCCGGGCAGCCACCACTGGTCCTGGTCCTCCAGGTAGGAGCCCGCCGACCACTGGTGCACCCGGACGGCGAGCACGTTGCCCGACGGCTTCAGCAGCCGCCCGACCGCGAACTCGTGCGGCAGCCGGGAGCCCTTGAACTCGCCGAGCTCCGTGCCGTTGAGCCAGACGCGGGCGCAGGACTCCACGCCGTCGAAGCGCAGCACGGCGTCACCGTCGGCCGGCCAGCCGTCGGGCAGGTCGAAGGTGCGCAGGTGGTCGCCGGTCGGGTTCTCGGTCGGCACGTGCGGCGGATCGACCGGGAAGGGGTAGAGATGGTTGGTGTAGATGGGCGAACCGAACGCGCCGTCGCCCTGCAGTACCCAGTGACCGGGAACCGTGACCTCGGCCCAGCCCCCGGCCTCGAACCCCTCCGCGGCGAACGAGTCGTCCTCGGCGTCGGCGGTCGCCGACACCCGGAAGCGCCAACGGCCGTTCAGGGACAGGGACCGCGCGTCCGAGGCGGCGTACCAGGCTCGGGGCGGGAGGGCTCCGGTGCCGGGGGAGACGTCCTCTACGTAGTCGACGGAATTGGTGGTGCGGAAAGACATCGGTCTCCAGGTCTTGAGAAGAAGGCGTCAGCCCTTGATGCCGGTCTGTGCGATCCCCTGCACCAGCCAGCGCTGGAGGAAGAGGAACACGAACACCAGGGGCAGGATGGAAACGGCCGTGGCCATGAAGATCAGATGGAAGACGACGGTCTGGTTGGTCATGTAGCTGGAGAGTGCGACCTGAACGGTCCAGGAACTGGGGTCCTGGCCGATGACCAGCGGCCACAGGAAGGCGTTCCAGCCGTTGATGAAGGTGATGGTCGCCATCGCCGCGAAGAAGTTCAGCGAGTTGGGCACGACGACGCGCCAGTACGCGCCCCAGTAGCCCAGTCCGTCCATGCGCGCCGCCTCCTCCAGCTCCTTGGGGAATCCCAGGAAGTACTGCCGGAAAAGGAAGCAGGTGAAACCACTGAACAGGCCCGGGATGATGAGCCCCCGGTAGGTGTCCACCCAGCCGAGCGACGAGACCAGCACGAAGCTGGGCACGAAGGTGACCGCGGTCGGGACCATCAGGGTGCCCAGGACGGCGTAGAAGACCTTGTTGGCGTGCTTGTACGGGATGCGGGCCAGGCCGTAGCCCGCGAGGGAGCACACCAGCAGGACGCCGACGGTGTGCAGGGTGGCCACGACCGCCGAGTTCCACAGGGACTGGGCGAAGGGGACCGTCTCGTCCGTGAAGAGTTCGCTGATGTTGCCCCACTGGATGTCCGTGGGGAAGAACTTCCAGTTCTCTCCGGTGATCTCGGCGTCGGTGGAGAGGGCGTTGCGCAGGAGGATGTAGAACGGGATCAGGAAGAGGAAGGCGGCGACGCCCGTGGCGATGTAGAGGCCGGTGGAGTTCATCACGCCGCCGCGCCTGACCCGGCTGGGCGTGTCCGACTTCGGCGCGGACTTGCGCACCTTGGGCATGGCGGTGGTCACTTGGACTCGTCCCCCCTTCCGAAGCCCATGATCTTGCCCTGGAGCAGGGTCACGGCACAGATCAGTACGGTCAGGATGAGCGCGCCCGCGCTGCCGGCGCCGTAGTCCTGGCTCTCGCCCAGGGCCTTGTAGTACAGCTCGACGAGCGGCGGACGGCCCCAGGTGGTCTTCGACAGCAGGTTGAAGAACTCGTCGAAGGCCTGGTAGGCGGCGATGAGCAGCAGCAGGATCACCGCGGTGGATGTGGCACGCAGCTGGGGCAGGGTGATGTACCGGAAGGTCTGCCAGCCCGACTTGGCGCCGTCGATGGCGGCGGCCTCGTACAGCTCGTCCGGGATGTTCTGCAGCGCCGCGATGAACAGGATCATGTAGAAGCCGGACTGCAGCCACAGCCGGGCGGTCACGATGACCAGCCAGTACCAGGGCGGGTTGGGGTCGATCAGCCAGGCGATGTTCTCGACCCCGAACCAGCCGAGGATCGTGTTCATCAGGCCGAAGCGGACCCCGCTGAAGATGGACATCTTCCAGATGAGCGCCGCGGCGACGTAGCTGACCGCGGTCGGCAGGAAGAAGACCGAGCGGAAGAACGCGCGCATGAAGCGCATCCGGTTCACCAGCAGGGCCAGGCCCAGGGAGAGCGCCCAGGTGGTGGGCACGATGAACGCGGCGAAGACGGTGAAGGTGCCGAGCGAGCCGACGAAGTCGTCGTTGGTCAGCATGTACGTGTAGTTGTCGAACCCGACGAACTTGTCGGGCGTGACGGTGAAGCGGGCCTCGAAGAAGCTGAGCCAGAGGCTCCAGAGGATCGGCGCGTAGACGAAGATCGCCAGACCGATGAGGAACGGCCCGGTGAAGAGCCAGAAGTTGAGGGTGGGGCTGCCCCGCAGCCCCCGCCGCGGCTTGGCCGATGATGCCTTCGCCGGGGCGGGGCGCGCGAGGTCGCGCGTCGTCGTCGACATGTCGTGATCCGTCCCGCGGCCTATCCGAACAGCTTCTTGAGCTCGCGGTTGATGGCGGCGTCGGCCTTGGCGAGAGCCTTCTCCGGGTCCATGTCCTTGCGGACGGAGTCGGCGAACACGTCCTCCAGGGCGGTGATCATGGCCTGGGTCCAGCCGATGTTGTCGAAGTGACCGAACTCGTTGAAGAGCTTGACGCCCTCAGCGGCGTTGCCCGACTTGAGCTTGGTGGCCGTCTTCGCGAGCGAGGTACGCGGCGGGATGTGGAAGCCGTAGGAGGTGGCCCAGTCCTCCTGGTACTTCTTCTGGTCGATCCACAGCCACTTCACGAATTCCTTGGCCGCGTCGACGTTCTTGCTCTTGGCGTTGACGAACATCGACCAGCCGCCGTTGTAGACCGACTGCTTGCCGGAGTCGACGGTCTTCGGGAAGGGGAAGACGCCCCAGTCGTCGCCGAGCGCGTCCTGGATCTGCGGCATCGCCCACATGCCGCAGAACTGGATGGCGCACAGGCCCTGGTTGAGCGCGGAGGGGTCCCAGTAGTCGGTCGGGGCGCCGAGGAGGAGGTCGCCGCTGGTGAACAGCTTGCGCATCTTCTTGATGCCCTCGACGACGCCGTCCGTGTGGTAGGCGATCTCGTTCTTCTCGTTGAGGGTGTCCGCGCCGGCCGACCAGATCATCGGGTTGATGACCGCGTGCAGGTCGTTGCCCATGTACAGGCCCTTGACCTTGCCGGTGGTGAGCTTGGCGGCGGCCTCCATCAGCTCGTCGAGCGTGGTCGGCACCTCGACGCCCGCCTTCTCCAGCATCGACTTGCGGTAGAAGAAGAACTGCGGGTCGTCGATCATCCGGACGCCGTATATCTTCCCGTCGACCGTGTGCGACTTGATGTCGGCCGGGTTGAAGTCGTCCTTGACCGGATCGACGATGTCGGTCAGGTCCGCCACCTGACCGCTCTTGACCATCTGGATCTGCGGGTGGAACTCGAAGAGATCCGGCGCGTTCTTGGTGAGCAGGGCCGAGAACAGCTTGCTCTCGAAGTCGTTGCTGGTGATCCACTGCGTGGTCACGTTGGCGCCCTTGTAGGCCTTCGCGTACCGCTTGATGGCCTGCTCGGTGCCCGCCTCGCCGTACGCGTGGAACATCTGCACGAGGCTGTCGCCGGAGCTGCTCCGGCCGGTGTTGCTGCCGCATGCGGCAAGTCCGCCGGCGGCGGCGAGGCCCAGCGCGGCTCGAAGCGCGGTGCGGCGGTCGAAGTTCCTGTTGCTCAATGCCGACATGCTGACGTCCTTGTCTCGTAGTACGGCTGCGGCCCTGCGTCAGTTGGCTCAAATGGGGGTGCGGTGCGGGACGTTAACCTTCGGCTAAGGCTTCGGCAAGGGGTTGGACGAAGTCTGCATGAAGCGTTGTGCAGCGTTCGGGATACCGGACGTGACGGGGGTTGTGGGTCACCGCACCAGCGACCCACAACCCCCCTTCAGCACGCGGCAATTACCGCCGGAACCACGCCTGGTTGGTCCCGCCGTTGCAGGTGTACACACCCACCCTGCTGCCGTCGGCGGTAGCCTGCCCGCCGACGTCGAGGCACTTTCCGGAAGCCTCGCTGACGATCTGCCCGTTGGAGTTCAGCAGCCACCGCTGGCCCGCGTCACCGGTGAAGTCGGCGGACGCCGCGAGACCCGAACTCCCCACCGTCAGATAGCCGCCTGCCCCCTTCAGCGCACCCCGCTTGTCGTACGACCACGTCTGCCCGGCCCCGTCGGCGCAGGTGCCGATGGTCGCGCCCGAGGCGTCCGCCGTCAGGCACTTGCCGGACTGCTCGCCCTGCCAGGCACCGGTGACCGCCGAGGCGGCACCGAACGGCTTCTGGTCGAGGACGTACGTCGTGATGGAGCGGCCCGGCAGCGACGCGGACACCGCTCCGCCCTTGACCGACGGCTTGGCCACGTTCGCCCAGTTCTCGTCGGCCGAGGTGCGGACGGCCTTGGCGGCCCGCAGCGGCGACTTGCTGTTGAAGTGCAGGTTCACGGCGGTGTCGGTGGTGTTGTGGTTGTTGACCACGACCACCCACTTGCCGTTCCGGTCATAGGCGGAAGCCTCGACCCCCTCCGGCAGCCCCGTCACGTTGTGCATGACCGAGCCCGGCTTCACGAACTTGCTGTACTGGCCGAGCGCGTAGTAGCGCTTGGTGAAGTACAGCGTCTGGTTGCCGTTCTTCGCGTAGTCGGGGTCGTAGTAGATCAGGCCGTCGTTCCAGCCCTGGTCGTTCTTGGCGAGCGGGTCGGTGCCGATCATCTCCGACAGGGCGACCCACCAGTGGAACGCCGAGTCGTGCGCGGTCGCGAAGTCCTTGTAGATGATCCGGGAGAGGTTGAGCCCGCCGTCGATCGTGGGGTCGTACTCCTGGGCCCAGCCCGTGCCGCCGTTGCCGAAGCAGCAGACCTCGGTGGACCAGGACGTCTTGCCCACCGACTTCGACGTCTCGTACACCTTCGCGCGGTTGGCGTCGGAGGGGTTGTCGTAGGTGTGGTGGGCCAGCTTGTCGACGTACTGGGCGGTGCCCGGCTCGTTGATCCAGCGCGGGACCTCGTCGTTGAACTTCACGGTGCTGGTCGACTCGTCGGCGATGATGCCGGTCCGCTGCCCGCGGGCCTGCTGCTCGGCGCCCAGCGCCCGCACGATGTCGTCGCGCTGCGGGACGTCGACGAGCATGCCCTCCTGGCCGCAGGAGTCGAAGCTGTTCGTGGGCTCGTTGAAGGGGCTGATGTAGTCGAACCCGACGCCCTGCTTCGCGAAGTGATCGGTGACATCGGCGACGTACTTGGCGAAGTCCTGCTCGTTCTCGGTCTTCAGATAGCCGCCGCAGCTCTTGCCGTTGGTCTTCCACTCGGCGGGCGCGCTGTTGACGAAGGCGATCAGGTCCTCGACGCCGTACTTGGCGGCGGCGTACAGGAAGGTGCGGCCCGCCTTGTCCTTGTTCCAGTCGTAGCTGCCGTCGGCGCCCCGGAAGTCCTCGGGGGCGCGCGGCGCGTAGGTCACGCCCGTGCCGCCACCGCCGATGTTGTAGCGGTAGGCGCTCAGGTCGAGGCCGTCGGACGAGAACAGGAGTTTAGCGACCCGGGCCTGGACCTTCGGGTCGAAGTTCTTCAGGTCGTTGACCCACCAGGCGCCGGAGGCACCGATGTTGTCGATGGCCTGGGCGGCGTGCGGGGAGACCTCGGCCGCCGGGGTGTCGGCGGCGCCCGCGGGCGGGGCGGATATCAGGGGACCTGCGACGGCCAGCGCGGCGGCGGCCGTCAGCAGTACCGATCTTCTGGGGCGGGGGTGAGTCACGTGCATCCCTTCCGTCGTCATGAAGGTGGTGCGGTACGGCTCCTTGCGGGGGTGGTGCGCTTTGTTGCGGTCCTCTGGCCCACGGACTGGAGCGCGCCCTCCAGCGCGAACGTCGCCGCGCCCAGGCACGCCGGGTCGGTGGGGATGGGGGAGAGGACGATCTCGGTGGCGGCCAGTGGCCGCGGCAGCGCGTGCCGTGCGACGGCCTCGCGCACTTCGTGCAGCAGCGGTTCGCCGAGACTGCGGGCGACCCAGCTGCTGAGCACGACCACTTCGGGGTTGAGGACGTTGACCAGGTTGGCGATGCCGGCGCCGATGTAACGGGCCGTCTCCCGTACGACCTTGACGGCCACGGGGTCGCCCTCGGCCAGACCGCGGGCCAGGGCGTCGATGGTGGCGGTCTGGTCCTCGGAGTGGAGGAGAGGGCTCTGCGGGCTCAACTCCCTCAGGTTCAGCATGATTCCGGGCGCGCCGGCATAGGCCTCCACACAGCCGTGGTTGCCGCAGCGGCACAGCCGCCCGTCCAGGACGAGCGTCGTATGACCCCACTCGCCGGCGCTGTTGCTCACGCCCCGGTACAGCCCGCCGCCGAGCGCGAGCCCGGCGCCGACGCCCGTCCCGAGGTTGACCACGACCGTGTCCCCGCGCCCGCGCGCCGCTCCGAACCACATCTCGGCGACCGCGCCGGCCCGCAGCGGGTTGTCCAGGTAGAGGGGGTAGGCGATGACCTCGGAGAGCAGGTCGAGCAGCGGCACATCGTGCCAGTCCCAGTTGGGCGCGTACTCCGAGACACCGGTGTCCCGGTCCACCTGCCCCGGCACGCTCACCCCGACGCCCAGCACCCGCGCGCCCTCGATCCCGGCCTGCGTGACCACGGAGCCGACGGCGGCGGCCACATGGCCGACGACCTGCTCCGGCAGGTTCTCGCCGGGTCGCATGTCCTCGTCGGCGCGGGCGAGCACGTTCAGCGCGAGGTCGAACAGCTCGACATGGACGTACGTCTCCGCGATGTCCACGCCGATCAGCGCACCGCCGGAGGCGTTGACGGCCACGAGCCCGCGGGGGCGGCCGCCCGCCGAGTCCTCGAACCCGACCTCCGTGATCATCCGGAGGTCGAGCAGCTCGCCCACGAGCGTGGCGACCGTGGCGAGACTGAGCCCGGTGGCGGCCGCCAGCTCCTGCCGGGAGGTGGGTGACGTGGCGATGATCTGGCGCAGCACCTCGTAGCGGTTCGCGGTGCGGATGTCGCGTGATGTGCGCTTCACCGGAGGTGCCCCCGTCCCTTCGCGTCCTGCCGGGGTCGACTTCGGCACCGGCGCGGCGCAAGGCTATGGCGTGCGCCGCCTTTCGACAAGGGGTTAGGAAAGGGGCTGAAGAAAGTCTTTCCGCTGGAAGCGCACGGTGCGGGGGCAGTGGCGAGTATCAGCCCTCGAGGACGTCCCGCACAAACGCGTTGGCGAACTTGCCCGCCGGGTCCAGCTCCCGTGCCAGCGCCCGGAAGTCGGCCAGCCGCGGATACCGCCCGCGCACCACCTCCGCCGGCATCGTGAACACCTTCCCCCAGTGCGGCCGCGGCTCGAAGGCGTCCAGCGCCTCCTCCAGCCGCCGCACCACCGGCAGTACGGCCGCCGTGTCCTCGATCCAGGTGAAGTGCAGGGCGACGGTGTCCCGGCCGTGGCAGGGGCTGAGCCACTGCTCGTCGGCGGCGACCGTGCGCACCTCGCAGGTCTGCAGCACCGGCGCGAGAGTCGCCCGGATCCCGTCGAGCGCCCGCAGCGCGTCCACGGCGTACCCGCGCGGCAGCAGATACTCCGACTGCAGCTCCGCCCCGCTGCTCGGCGTGAACTCCGCCCGGAAGTGCGGCAGCCGCTCGTGCCACGGACCCGGCACCCCGAACTGCTCCGTGCAGTTGACCGCGGGCATCCCCGGCACCGGGTGCAGCTTCTCGGTGGCGGGCGCGGCCCACGGGAAGTCGGGCAGCGGCTGGTCGGTGCGCCGCTTGAGCCACACCTGGCGGAAGCCCGGCTCACGCCAGTCGGTGAACAGGCTCACGCTGTACGCCGACGCCATCACCGTCCCGAACAGCCCCAAGTCCAGCCCGTTCAGGGGCAGTTCGGTGAAGAGGTGCTGCTCGACGTCGAAGGTCGGCTCCAGGTCGAGGGTGAGCGCCGTGACGACACCGAGGGCGCCGAGCGAGGTGACGGCACCGTCGAACCGACGGTCGTCGCGGCCGACGGTCACCACCGACCCGTCCGCCGTGACCAGCTCCACCTCCCGTACGGACGTGGCCAGCGGGCCGTTGCCGATCCCCGACCCGTGGGTGCCGGTGGCGACCGAGCCGGCCACCGAGATGTGCGGCAGGGACGCCATGTTGGGCAGCGCGAGCCCATGGGCGTACACCGCGCGGGCGAGTTCGGCGTACCGTACGCCGCCGGAGACCCGGACCGTACGGGCCGTGCGGTCGATGTCGACCGTCGGCGGCAGACCGGCGATCGACAGCAGGACGCCCTCGGGGCCCGGCTCGGCGATCCCGTTGAAGGAGTGCCCGCTGCCCAGCACCCGCACCTTCTCGCTCCCGGCCACCAGAGCGCTGATCGCGTCGAGCGAGTAGGGCCGGTGCAACTCCTTGGCGGAGTAGGTGATGTTGCCCGCCCAGTTGGTGATCGTCTCCGACATCGCTGCCGTCCCTCCACGTGAGTGCGCGTGCGTCGACCCTCTCATTCGCCGCCGCCTACCGTAGAGAGCGGTTTCTCATCGGTTTTCCGAACTGTGGCGGCGGGGCATCGCGGTGAGCTCGGCCGCCGCCGCCAACGCCGTGCCGGTCGCCGAGTACACGCTGGCCATGATCCTTCTTGCCGGAAAGGACATCTTCGCCGCCCGCGACCGCCTGCGCCTTCCCCGGCTGGGGGCTCGTCCCCGGCATCGGTAACCACGGCCGCCGGGTCGGCGTGATCGGGGCCTCCCGCATCGGCCGCAAGGTGATCGAGCTGCTGCGCCCCTTCGACCTGGTCCCGAGCCTGACCGACCCGTACGTCGACGAGGCGGGCGCCGCCGTCCTCGGCGTACCCCTGCTGCCGCTCGACGACCTCCTGCGCACCTCGGACATCGTCACGGTCCACGCCCCCGAGACTCCGGAGACCCGGCACCTCGTCGGCGCCCGCGAGCTGGCCCTGATGCCCGACGGGGCGGTCCTGATCAACACCGCGCGCGGCGGGCTGCTCGACCACGACGCCCTGATCGCCGAGCTGCGCACCGGGCGCCTCTCGGCGATCCTCGACGTCACCGACCCCGAGCCCCCGCCCGCCGACTCACCCCTGTACGACCTGCCGAACGCCTTCATCACCCCGCACCTCGCGGGCTCCCAGGGCAACGAGGCGGCCCGCCTCGGGCTCACGGTCGCGCAGGAGCCGGGCGGCTGGTGGCGGGAGGGAGGCCGACGTATCCGGTCGATCCGGCGGCGCTGGAGCGGGAGGCGTAGGGCCTGTCCGGCGGATCGTGCCGCCGGCGCGGGGCTCCTTTCGAGGCGGGCGGCGCGGCGCGAGGGGGACCCGGCGCCGCTCACGCCCGGGCAGGGGCATACCGTGAGGAGTCGTACGCGAGAGGGCCTGGAGGAGATTACGGATGGGCAGCCGCACCGCACTGGTCGAGGATCTGATGGAGCGCTTCCCGCACGTTCCGCGGGAAGCCGTCTTCAAGGAGGATCTGCTCCGGGGCGGGGTCGCCTTCGACCCGTCCGCCCTGAGCGACAACGAGGACGGCGAGGTCAAGCCGAAGTCGTACTTCATCTTCTCCTTCGACCACGGCACCCTGCCCGAGCTGGGTGAGGCCGCGCTGCGCCGCCCGCCGGAGGAGATCATCCTCACCGGCGGCCCGTACGACCTGCGCCGGACCGTCGTCTCGGTGCGCGTGAACCCGACGTCGCCGTACCGCGTGGCCGCCGACGACAACGGCGTGCTCGGCCTGTACCTCGACGGCAAGCGCATCGCCGACGTCGGGGTGCCGCCGATGCCGGAGTACTACCGGCACACGCTCTCCAACGGGAAGTCGGTCATGGAGGTCGCCCCGACCATCCAGTGGGGCTACCTGATCTACCTCACCGTCTTCCGGGTCTGCCAGTACTTCGGCGCCAAGGAGGAGTGCCAGTACTGCGACATCAACCACAACTGGCGCCAGCACAAGGCGGCCGGGCGGCCGTACACCGGTGTGAAGGACGTCGACGAGGTCCTCGAGGCGCTGGAGATCATCAACCGGTACGACACCGCTAAGGCGTCGACCGCGTACACGCTCACCGGCGGCGCCATCACCTCCAGGCTCCAGGGCCGCGACGAGGCCGACTTCTACGGCATGTACGCCAAGGCCATCGAGGAGCACTTCCCGGGCCGCTGGATCGGCAAGGTCGTCGCACAGGCGCTGCCCAAGGACGACGTGCAGCGCTTCAAGGACTACGGCGTCCAGATCTACCACCCCAACTACGAGGTGTGGGACGAGTACCTCTTCAAGATGTACTGCCCGGGCAAGGAGCGCTACGTCGGCCGCGACGAGTGGCACAAGCGCATCCTCGACTCCGCGGACGTCTTCGGCGCGCGCAACGTGATCCCCAACTTCGTCGCGGGTGTGGAGATGGCCGAGCCGTTCGGCTTCAAGACGGTCGACGAGGCGATCGCGTCGACCACCGAGGGCCTGCGCTTCTTCATGTCGAACGGCATCACGCCCCGCTTCACCACCTGGTGCCCCGAGCCCACCACCCCGCTCGGCAAGGCCAACCCGCAGGGCGCGCCGCTGGAGTACCACATCCGCCTGCTGCAGGCCTATCGCCAGACGATGGAGGACTTCGGCCTGTCCTCCCCTCCCGGCTACGGCCCGCCCGGCCCCGGCAACGCGGTGTTCTCGGTGAGCTCGTTCATGGACAGCCTTCCGGCGCGGGAGTCCTCGACGGCGTAGGTGACCGTACGGGTGAGACGGACGAGGCTCTCATCCGTACAAGTGGCTGGAGTTGCGGGGCGCCACGGACTGTCATGACATCTGAACACGGCGCTTGTCAGTTGTGTTGAATACGTGAAAGGCTCCTGTCCTGCCGCGAGGTTCCCCCCAACTCCATTGCCAATATGGCGAGTTGACCTCGCATGTGGATGCAGGAGACTCATGCCCGACCTGCCGACCCCCCAGGACGCCATCGAGGCCGCGCTGTTCTCCGAGTGCTGGGACGCCGTGCTGTCGTACGCCGACCTGTGCACGGCCGGCTCCGCGGCAGCCAACCAACTGGCCGCGGAGGCGTTTTCGACCGGCATACGCGAGGCCCGCGAGGCCGAGGCCGGGACCTACCGCAGCGCGGGCCGCCGCCCGGCCCGCCTGCCCCGGATCCCCCTCCTCCTGACCGCCGTACGCGCCACGGCGGCGTCCTGGGAGGAGGCCGGCCAGGGCCACAAACTCGACCCCGACCTGCGCCTGTGGCTCAACTCCGACAACGCCGCCCGCTACACCGGCCCCCCGCTCCAGCGCCCGATCGCACTGCGCGGACTGCGCGACATGCAGGAACCGGACGCCGCACTGCTGTGGCTGACCGAGGTGGAGGCCCTGCCGCTGCCCGTGGTGGCCCGCCGACTGGGGCTCGACCCGGACACCGTCTCCGAGGAACTCGACCAGGTCCGGGGCCTGTTCAGGGACCGCTGCCAGCGCAACCACCTCGACACCCCGATGGACGCGCGCTGCCGCAGCTACGCCCGCCTCCTCGACGCCGTCACCCGCTCCTCGGCCGCCGGCACCCCGGACGACCTCTCGCGCCACCTCGCCACCTGCGTCCAGTGCGCCGAGGCCGCCGCCTGTCTGCGACTGCACGGCGGCGGGCTGCCCGGGGCGCTCGCCGGCGGTGTCATCGGCTGGGGCGGCCTCGCCTATCTGGAGCGCCGCCGCCGGGCCACCGAGGTACGTCTCGGCGCCGGACGCGCCGACCGGGCCGACACGGACGCCGGTCCGTCGGAGCCCGGCACGCACAAGGCCCGCGTCGTGCGCAACGGCCTGCTCGTCGCCGCCGTCCTCGTCTCCGCGCTCGCCCTCGCGGTGTCGATGATGCCGGGCGGCTCCACCGGCGACGGCATGACCGCGGGCGGCGACCCCTCCGACCGCCAGCCGGTCGCCGGCCCCGGCTTCTCCCTGCCGGTCACGGGTGCCACCCAGCCGGTGTCGGACTCGCCGGAACCGTCGTCGGACAAGGCCACGCAGGACGACGCCCCGCCCGAGCCGAAGAGCCCCGACCCGGAACCCCAGGGCACCAAGTCCTCCACCGCCGACGAGGAGTCCCCGGACCCGGACCCGTCCGCGAGCCGGTCGCCGATGTGCGGCGTCGACTACGACCTCGTCAACCAGTGGCCCGACGGCTTCCAGGTCACCGTCACCGTCACCACCGAACGGGCCCTCGACGACTGGCAGGTCGCCTGGTCCTTCCGGGACGGCCAGAAGGTCGGCCAGATGTGGGACGCGAACTTCGCCCAGAACGGCTCCCGGGTGACGGCCACGGCCGCGGACTACAACAAGGCGGTCCCCGCGGAGGGCAGCCTGGCGTTCGGGTTCATCGCGTCGTGGGAGGGCGAGAACTCGGCGGGGTACGACTTCACGCTGAACGGGCAGGACTGCGCGTCATAAATCGGTTGACGGGCCCTCGCGGGGCCGGGCTAGAGTGACGGCGGTTCAGAGCGGTGGCCGGTGGCCGCCGCCGGCCGGCGGACATGAGTGAGGAGGTGTCGACCGATGGCTGTCATTGCGATGGGCGCTGCCCGCATCCAGTTCATCAAGTCCACCTCCGTGGCCACCGGCTGACTCACCTGATCCCTCCGCGTCTGTGCACGCGGCTGCCGGGGCCACCCTTGTGAAGGGTCACCCGTTGACTTCCACCTCTGTTTTCTCCGCGTTGGCTCCCTACGGCTGGGACTCCGCCTGGGCCGACGCGTTCACCCCGTACGACGCCGAGGGGCTGCTGCCCGGCCGCGTCGTACGGGTCGACCGCGGGCAGTGCGACATCGTCACCGCCGACGGTCCCGTACGGGCCGACACGGCCTTCGTCACCCCGCACGATCCGCTGCGGGTCGTGTGCACGGGCGACTGGGTCGCCGTGGAACCGGCCGGGAACCCGCGGTACGTACGCGCGTATCTGCCCCGCCGTACCGCCTTCGTACGCTCCACCTCCTCCAAGCGGTCCGAGGGGCAGATCCTCGCCGCCAACGTCGACCACGCCATCGTCGCCGTGTCCCTGGCCCTCGAAGTCGACCTCGGCCGCATCGAACGGTTTCTCGCCCTGGCCTGGGAGTCGGGTGCGCAGCCGGTCGTCGTCCTCACCAAGGCCGACCTCGTGCCGGACGCGGTGACGCTCGCGCATCTCGTCCAGGACGTGGAGACCACCGCGCCGGGCGTGCCGGTGCTCACCGTCAGCGCGACGCTCGGGGAGGGGCTCGACGTCCTCGCCGCGGTCGTGGGCGGTGGTACGTCCGTGCTGCTCGGGCAGTCCGGCGCGGGCAAGTCGACGCTCGCGAACGCGCTGCTCGGCGAGGACGTGATGGATGTCCAGGCCGCGCGCGACGTCGACGGCAAGGGCCGCCATACGACCACCACGCGCAACCTCCTCGCCCTGCCGGACGGCGGCGTCCTCATCGACACCCCGGGGCTGCGCGGCGTCGGGCTCTGGGACGCCGAGGTCGGGGTCGGGCAGGTCTTCTCCGAGATCGAGGCGCTGGCCGAGGACTGCCGCTTCCACGACTGCGCGCACGAGAGCGAGCCGGGGTGTGCGGTGCTGGCCGCGATCGACGCGGGGGCGCTGCCGCTGCGGCGGCTGGAGAGCTATCGGAAATTGCTGCGGGAGAACCAGCGGATCGTGGCCAAGACCGATGCGCGGGTCCGGGCTGAGATTCGGAAGGACTGGAAGCGGAAGGGGGCGGAGGGGAAGGCGGCCATGGAGGCTAAGCGGGGGCGGTGGCAGTAGCGCCTATTGGGGTGCCTCGCGATGACGGCCGGCGGGTGCGGGCTTGTTGTGGCTGGTCGCGCAGTTCCCCGCGCCCCTTTAGGGGCGTTGCAGGGCCGTGTCTGAAATCCGCCAGCAGCGTGTTCTGTGCCTCGTCCACACTGGACCTTGTGATGGACGAGGACAGCAGGTACGAGGCGGTGCGTAGTCGGGACGCTCGGTTTGATGGGGAGTTCTTTTTCGGTGTCGAGACCACCGGGATCTACTGCCGTCCGAGCTGTCCGGCGGTTACGCCGAAGCGGGGGAACGTGCGGTTTTTCGCGACGGCCGCCGGCGCGCAGGGCTCGGGGTTCCGGGCCTGTCGGCGGTGTCGGCCGGATGCGGTGCCGGGGTCCGCGGAGTGGAATGTGCGGGCCGATGCGGTGGGCCGGGCGATGCGGCTGATCGGTGACGGAATCGTCGACCGTGAGGGTGTCGCCGGGCTCGCCGCGCGGCTCGGCTACAGCGCCCGGCAGGTGCAGCGGCAGCTGACCGCCGAGCTCGGTGCCGGGCCGGTCGCGCTGGCGCGGGCCCAGCGGGCGCACACCGCGCGGGTGCTGCTGCAGACGACCGAGCTGCCGATCACCGAGATCGCGTTCGCGGCCGGGTTCGCCAGTGTGCGGCAGTTCAACGACACGATCCGGGCGGTCTACGCGTCGACGCCGAGTGAGGTGCGTGGCGCCGCGCCCAAGGGCGGCGTTCGGTCGGACCGGCGTACGGCCACGCCGTCGGCCGGGATACCCCTGCGGCTCGCCCACCGGGGCCCTTACCAGACCGGTGCCGTCTTCGACCTGCTCGACGAGGAGGCCGTGCCCGGTGTGGAGGAGGTTTCGGGTCCGATCGGTCGGCGTGCCTACCGCCGTACTCTGCGTCTGCCGCACGGCAGTGCCATCGTTGCGGTGGAGGAGAGGGCGGGCGGTGCGGGGAGGGGAGCGGGGACGGCGCATCCCGGTGGCTGGCTCGACGCCCGGATTCATCTCACCGACCCCCGTGATCTGACCACCGCGGTTCACCGGCTGCGGCGGCTGTTCGATCTCGACGCCGATCCGTACGCCGTCGACGAGCGGCTCGGTGCTGATCCGCGGATCGGGCCGATGGTCGCCGCGCGGCCGGGGCTGCGGTCACCCGGTGCCGCCGATCCCGAGGAACTGGCCGTGCGGGCCCTCGTGGGGCGGGCGGAGGCCGAGAGGCTCGTGCTGCGCTACGGCAAGGCCCTCGACTCGCCCTGCGGCAGCCTCACCCACCTCTTCCCCGAGGCGGCCGTTCTCGCCGGGGCCGAGCCCGACGGGCCGCTGGGCGCGCTCGCCGCCGCCCTCGCCGACGGTGCCGTACGGCTGGACGCGGGCGCCGACCGGGACGAGGCGGAGCGTGCGCTGCTCGGGCTGCCCGGGCTGGACGGCCGTACCGTCGCCGTCATCCGCAGCCGGGCCCTCGGCGACCCGGATGTCGCGCCGCCCGGCGTCGACATCCCCGACAGCTGGCGCCCCTGGCGCTCCTACGCATGGCAACACCTGTGCACAGCAGGGGAGTTGGAGCAGGCATGACCACCCCAGACCGCATGACCACCCCAGACCACACGACCACCCCGAACCGCATGACCACCCCAGACCACACGACCACCCCGAACCGCATGACCACCCCTGT
>JABFVM010000457.1 GCA_013362785.1 Streptomyces sp.
TCCGTACGCCGGGGCGGCGGAGGAGCGGGGCGGTGCGAACGGTCGCATGGCGGTGCGGCTTTCAGGGCTTTGGGGACGTCCGGCGGGTGGTCGGGTGGTGGCGATCGGGTGGTGGCGGTCGGGTGGTGGCGGTCGGGCGGTGGGTACGAGGCAGGGGGGCGTATCGCTCGGCAGCGTACCCGCCGCTACGCGCGGGGCTCGTCGCCGGGGGCCGTGGGGCGGTGCGTCGAGCTGTGCTGCCCCGCTGCCGAGCGGACCGCGCCGGCCGCGCTGGTCGGGTGCGCGGATGACCTCATGGCGGACAGTAGTTGGGAGAAGGCCCGGACACGGTACGAGCAACTGCTTGACCGGTACCCCGGCAGCGATCTCGCGGACCGGGCCCGCAAGGGCGCCAGGAAGGCCACGCTCGGCATCGAACTGGCCAACGTCCGCAACCTGCTCGCCGGAGGTACGGACACCCAGCCCGAGTACTGCTCCCACCCGGCGAAGTACAGCGGCGCCAAGCCGGTCGGCAAGGGCACCAATGCCGCGCTGTTCCACGCCCCCGACGAGTACAGCATCACCTCCGACTACCCGAAGCGGTTCCCCGGTTCGTGGAAGGCGGGCGACGCGGCCGACGCGGTGCTGGTCGTCTGCATGGGCGAGGACACGTACGGGCCCTCCGTCGACACCTGCCCGTACCGGAGCGAGTCCTCCGGCTCCCTGTCGTATGTGAGCTTCCACAAGATCGAGGTCCCGGTGAAGGTCTACGCGCTGCGCACCGGCAAGCTGATCGCCGACCGGAAGATCCACATCAGCGGCACGGGCTGCCCCTCGGTCGTCTATGCCGCCGAGGGCTCCAGCCCCGGCCCCATGTACGTGAAGGCGTCCAAGTCCGACATCCGGGCCGCCTTCCGGCCGCTGGTCGTCCGATGAACGGCGGCACGGACCGCGGCATCGGTACGGACCGCGACGCCGCTACGGACCGCGGCGCCGGCGCCGTCACCCGTCCGGGACGGTTCCCGCGCGAGGCCGGTGAGCATGGCGGCGGCGACCGCCCGGCGATGCGGGAGACACCGGTGGCCGATCGGGAAACGCGGGCGAAGAAGGGGGCGTTGGTGACACGCCAGGAACGGGTCATCGCCGGGCGGTACCGGCTGGGGCAGCGGCTGGGCTCCGGCGGTGGGGGAGACGTCTGGCTGGCCGAGGACGAGGAACTCCACGTCCGGGTCGCGGTCAAGGAGATCGACGTACCGCACGAGTCGGTCCGGTCCGGCGACGACCCCGCCGGCCGGGGGCGCAAGGAGGCGCTGAAGGCCGCGCAACTGCGCGAGCACCCGAATGTGATCACGGTGTACGACGTGGTGGAGGACGACGACCGCCCGTGGATCGTGATGGAGTACCTGCCGGGCACGCGGGATCTGCGCGCCGCCGTGAAGGAGCGCGGGGCACTGCCGAGCGACGAGGTGGCCGGGATCGGGGCTGCCGCCCTCGACGCCCTGTGCGCCGGGCACCGGCTCGGCATCATCCACCGGGATGTGAAGCCCTCCAACATCCTGCTGGCCCCCGACCTTTCGGGCGTCGCCGATCGCCGGGTCCTGCTCACGGACTACGGCATCTCGCTGTGGCCCCGCGAGACCCGGGTCACCCAGAGCGGCATGGTGGTCGGCACTCCGGGCTTCCTGGCGCCGGAGCGGCTGTCGGGCGGTGAGGCGACGCCCGCGACCGACCTGTTCTCGCTGGGCGTCACCCTCTACTTCGCCGTCGAGGGCACGTCCCCCTTCGAACGGGACACGCTCGACGCCTCCCTCATGGCGGCGCTGACCGCGGACCCCGACGTCCCGCAGCGGGCGAGCGATCCGCTGAGCCGCGTGATCATGGGGCTGCTGGCCAAGGACCCGGCGGAGCGGATGCCTGCGGCGCGGGCACGTGACCTGCTGGCCGAGGCCCAGGACACCGGGCCCCTCGGCACGCCGGGCTCGCCCAAGCCCATCGACACGCCCGGCAAGCTCGGCAAGCCCGGCACGCCCGGCAGGCTCGGCACGCCCGGC
>JABFVM010000420.1 GCA_013362785.1 Streptomyces sp.
GCCGTACGGGACTCGGCGGCGGAGAAGGTCCGCAGACCGATCCGGTACGACAGATACGTGTCCAGGCCGCGCAGCTTGCCCTCTTCCAGGCGCTGCGACGCCAGCAGCAGGTGGACACCCAGCGAACGGCCGATACGGCCGATCTGGATGAACATGTCGATGAAGTCGGGCTTGGCGGTGAGGAGTTCGGAGAACTCGTCGAGCACGATCACCAGCGAGGCCATCGGCTCCAGCGCGGCACCCGCCGCCCGGGCCTTCTCGTAGTCGTGCAGGTTGGCGTAGTTGCCCGCCGAGCGCAGCAGTTCCTGACGGCGCTGCGTCTCACCCATGATCGAGTCACGCATACGGTCGACGAGGGTGAGGTCGTCCGCGAGGTTGGTGATCACGGCCGCGGTGTGCGGCATGTCCGCCATACCGGCGAAGGTCGCACCACCCTTGAAGTCCGCGAGGATGAAGTTCAGCGTCTCCGAGGAGTGGGTCACCGCGAGACCGAGCACCAGCGTGCGCAGCACCTCGGACTTACCGGAACCGGTGGCGCCGACGCACAGACCGTGCGGGCCCATGCCCTCCTGCGAGGCCTCCTTGAGGTCCAGCATGACCGGCTCGCCGTTCTCCCCGACACCGATCGGCACCCGCAGCCGCTCGTGCAGCGTGCGCGGACGCCAGGTGCGGGAGACGTCGACGGTGCCGGCGTCCCCGATGCCCATGAGGTCGGTGAAGTCCAGGTTGGACAGCAGCGGTTCGCCCTCCTCCGCGGAGCCGACCCGGAAGGGGGCCAGCTGCCGCGCCAGGGACTCGGCCTGCGCCGGGTTGAGGAGGTCCGGCTTGCCGGTGTACGCGGACTCGTGGCCGACGAACAGCCGCATCCGCTCGGGCTTGGCGTAGATCGTCAGACCCGCGCGCAGCTCCTCCTCCAGCTCACCCGGGGCGATCTCCAGGAAGGTGACGCCCTGGAGGCCCTCGGCGCCGGCGAGTTCGGAGTCCGGCGGCACGGTGCCGCCGTCGAGGACCACGATCAGGTGCGGCTGGTCGTAGACGGGGTTCGCCTCACGGTTCCAGCGGGGCCGGTCGTCCAGCTGGTCCGCGAGCGCCTCCTCCAGCTCACCGAGGTCGTCGAAGAGGAGCCGGGTCGAGCCCGCCCCGTCCTTGGCCTTCGGGTGCTGGCTGTGCGGCAGCCACTTGATCCAGTCCCAGTCCGCCGCCGCCGAGGGATGCGCCACCACGGCGATCATCAGGTCCTCGGGCGAGTGCAGCGTCGCCAGCTGGGCCAGCGAGGCGCGGGCGTTGCCGTAGACCGTGTCGGTGTCACCGCAGACCGTCACGTGGTAGAAGGCGCGCAGCGAGATGGAGACGGGCAGGTCGTGCAGACTGCCGTGCGCGTCGAGGAACGCCTTCATGGCCGCCGCGGTCAGCGGCTCCAACTCGTCCTTGGGAGCCGTCTCCGGCGCGACCAGCGGAGTGTTCAGCTGCTGGGTGCCGCGGCCGATCCGCACGGAGGCGAAGTCCGCGTCGACCGGGCGCCGTTCCCACAGCCGCTTGCCGTCGGCCGCCACCGCCCACAGCTGCTCCGGGTCGGGGTGCTGGAAGAGCTGGCTCTGCCGCTGCAACTCGGCCGTCTTGTGCACGTCCTTGCGGACCTGCTCCAGATAGCGGAAGTAGTCACGCCGGTCCTGGGCCATGCCCGCGCCCGGCCCCTGACGGGCCTTGGCGATCTGCGCGACCATCATGGCCACGGTCGAGGCGAGCATGAGCCCGCCGACCACCTTCATATAGGACTGGCCGGCCGTGAAGAAGAAGGCGACAGAGCCCAGCATGCCCATCATGGGCAGCATGTTCATGAGCATGCTGTCGTCGCCCTCGCGAGGAATCTCGGGAGGCGTCTCCAGTTTGACTTCGCCGTCCGGGACGGCCGGGGGCACTATCCGCGGTGGTCGCTTGATGATGACGACGCTCACCGATGCACTCATCCTTCGCGATTGATACGTCCTGGCTGCGACGCCCCCGTTAACCGCGACGTGTACTCGTTCGCGCAGGCGTCGTTCGCGTAGGCGTCGATCCTACTGACACGCAGAGTGCCCGAGGGAGGCAGGAGGATGGAGATGCGGAGCAGGTCCTGGGAGGAATGGGGGAGGGCGGTCCAGTAGCGGGTGGGGCAACGGATATGGTGGCGCTCCGCGTCGTACGAGCGGCGCGAGGAAGCCTTGTCTAGCAGGGGGAACACCAGGTGAGCACGGGGACTTCGACAGGTTTCTGCCGAATCACCATCGCAGCACCGGACAGCCGTGTCGACGTCGCGCTGCCCGAGGACTTGCCGATCCAGGACCTCTTTCCCGAGATCGTGAGGCTCTCGGGCCTGGTCCAGTCGGACAGCAGTCCCTCGGGCTACCACCTCGTGACCCGCGAGGGCCAGGTGCTGGACGCGAGTCGTTCGTTGCTGGAGCACCGGGTCAGGGACGGTGAGGTGTTGCTGCTGCGCACCTTCGCCGACTCCCTGCCGCCCGCCGTGCACGACGACGTGGTGGACGCGATCGCCGCCGCGGTCAAGCAGGACGTCCGCAGCTGGAACGACAACCTGATGCGGGTGGCCGGCCTCGTCGCGGGGTCGCTGCTGCTCGTCATGCTCGGCTTCGTCTTCTGGTTCGCGGACCCGATCCGGCACGACATGCACGGCCTCCAGGGCATCCTCGCCGGCGTGACGGCCCTCGCCCTGACCGCCCTCGCCGGCGTACGGGCCCGGGTGTACGACGACCGGGGCGCCGCCGTCGCGCTCGGTGTCTCGGCGCTGCCGCACGCGCTCATCGCGGGCTCCGGTGTGCTGCCCCAGGACGCGGGTGAGGGCCCCGGCCGGATCCAGTTCCTCGTCGGCTGTGTCGCCGTACTGCTCCTCTCCGTCGTACTGATCATGCTGCTGCCGCAGGGCGACGCCCCGTTCGTGGCCGCCGCGCTCGCCGCCGCCATCGGCACGCTCGCCGTGTTCTGCGGTGTGCTCACCGAGGCGGCGCCCCGGGAGATCGCCGCGGGCACCGCGGTCGTCGCCGTCGCGGTCGTCGGCTTCCTGCCCGGCTGGTCGGCCCGCTTCGCCAAGCTGCCCATCGGCTTCCGCAACCCCGAGGACCTGGCCCGTGCCCGCCGCGAGGGCGTCGAGGGCGACCTTGAGGCCGTCGACGTCCAGCGCATCGTCGCCCAGACCAGCCGGGGCCACGAGCTGCTGCTCGGCCTGGTCGGCGGCTGCGCGGCCGTGATCATCGGCGCCGGCGGCGCGGTGCTCGGCTTCAGCGACAGCGGCTGGGCCCAGCTGCTGGCCCTGTGCACCGGCCTCGCCGCGATGCTCCGCGCCCGGCTGTTCCGCTACACCGCGCAGGTCACCTGCCTGTTCGTGGCCGGTGTCGTCACGCTCGCCCTGCTGGTCCTCGGCCTCGCGATCTCGCCGCCGGCCGACATCATCATCGAGCTGCTCCAGAACAACTCCGGCCCGGTCAACGTGCGGACCCTGTGGCTCGGCGCCTCGGTCGGCGTCGGCGTGCTGCTGCTGATCGCGATCGCCCTGATCGTGCCGCAGAAGGGGCTCTCCCCCTTCTGGGGCCGCATGCTGGACCTTGCCGACTCGCTGGTGCTGCTGTCCCTGGTCCCGATCTGCCTGGCCGTCCTCGACGTCTACGGCAAGGTCCGCGGCGGCTTCTGACCGCGGAGCCCGTTGTCAGGAGCGTGCTCGTGTGCTGGTACGCTGTGTGACGGCCGTTTGTGTACGCGCCCCCGGTTCACCTGGGGGACGCGCCCAGCGGATCCCAGCCTCCCGAGTCACGGAAGCTCTCCTGAGAAGCAGACCAGGGGCACTCGGCGGCAACCACAGATCATGAGGAGTACGCGTGTCGCTCGACGCCGCTACGAAGAAGCAGATCATCGAAGAGTTCGGCCAGAAGGAGGGCGACACCGGCTCCCCCGAGGTCCAGGTCGCCATGCTCTCCCGTCGGATCTCCGACCTGACGGAGCACCTCAAGACCCACAAGCACGACCACCACTCGCGTCGTGGTCTGCTGATCCTCGTCGGCCAGCGCCGCCGTCTTCTCCAGTACCTGGCGAAGAAGGACATCCAGCGCTTCCGTACGCTGGTCGACCGCCTCGGCATCCGCCGCGGTGCGGCGGGCGCCAAGTAAGACGCCATGAGGGGAGCGGTTCCCGGAACGATCGGGAGCCGCTCCCTTTGCCGTACGTACGGAAAGTCAACCGTGCGTGCGGAAACATGCGGAGTGTCACACACGCTTTGTAGTGTGGTAGCACAACGCAGTACGGACGACACAGCACGACGAGTACGAACAGAGGAGAAGCGCGCCTAGCCGCCGCCGGTCCTCGGTAGTGGCCCCCGGGGGAGCGAGCCCCGGGTGCTTCGATCGAAGACCGGCCCGCACCGCACGGAGCGCTTCTCCGCCACCGTCCCCCTGCCACACGGGCAGCGACGGGACAAAAGACGACAAGTAACGGAGAAAACGCTAGTGGAGAACGAGACCCACTACGCCGAGGCCGTCATCGACAACGGCTCCTTCGGCACCCGCACCATCCGCTTCGAGACGGGCCGCCTGGCCAAGCAGGCCGCCGGCTCCGCCGTGGCGTACCTGGACGACGACACCATGGTGCTGTCGGCCACCACCGCCTCCAAGAACCCCAAGGACCAGCTCGACTTCTTCCCCCTGACGGTGGACGTCGAGGAGCGGATGTACGCCGCCGGCAAGATCCCCGGCAGCTTCTTCCGCCGTGAGGGCCGTCCCTCCGAGGACGCCATCCTCACCTGCCGCCTCATCGACCGCCCGCTGCGCCCGTCCTTCAAGAAGGGCCTGCGCAACGAGATCCAGGTCGTCGCCACGATCATGGCGCTCAACCCCGACCACCTGTACGACGTCGTGGCGATCAACGCCGCGTCCGCGTCCACGCAGCTGGCCGGCCTGCCCTTCTCCGGCCCGATCGGCGGCGTCCGCGTCGCGCTGATCCGCGGCCAGTGGGTCGCCTTCCCGACGCACACCGAGCTCGAGGACGCCGTCTTCGACATGGTCGTCGCGGGCCGCACCCTGGAGGACGGCGACGTCGCGATCATGATGGTCGAGGCCGAGGCCACCGAGGGCACCATCAAGCTGGTCCAGGGTGGCGCCGAGGCCCCGACCGAGGAGGTCGTCGCCGCCGGTCTGGACGCCGCGAAGCCCTTCATCAAGGTGCTCTGCAAGGCCCAGGCCGACCTCGCCGCGAAGGCCGCCAAGCCGACCGGTGAGTTCCCGATCTTCCTGGACTACCAGGACGACGTCCTCGAGGCCCTGGCCGCCGCCGTCAAGCCGGAGCTCGCCTCCGCGCTGACCATCGCCGGCAAGCAGGAGCGCGAGTCCGAGCTGGACCGCGTCAAGGCGCTCGCCGCCGAGAAGCTCCTGCCGGAGTTCGAGGGCCGCGAGAAGGAGATCTCCGCCGCGTACCGCTCGCTGACCAAGACCCTGGTCCGTGAGCGCGTCATCAAGGAGAAGAAGCGCATCGACGGCCGCGGTGTCACCGACATCCGCACCCTGGCCGCCGAGGTCGAGGCCATCCCGCGGGTCCACGGTTCCGCCGTGTTCGAGCGTGGCGAGACCCAGATCCTGGGCGTCACCACCCTCAACATGCTCCGCATGGAGCAGCAGCTGGACACCCTCTCCCCGGTGACCCGCAAGCGCTACATGCACAACTACAACTTCCCGCCGTACTCCACCGGCGAGACCGGCCGCGTCGGCTCCCCGAAGCGCCGCGAGATCGGCCACGGCGCCCTCGCCGAGCGCGCCCTCGTGCCGGTCCTGCCGACGCGCGAGGAGTTCCCCTACGCGATCCGCCAGGTCTCCGAGGCGCTGAGCTCCAACGGCTCGACGTCCATGGGCTCGGTCTGCGCCTCCACCATGTCGCTGCTGAACGCCGGTGTGCCGCTGAAGGCCCCCGTCGCCGGTATCGCCATGGGCCTGATCTCCCAGGAGATCGAGGGCGAGACGCACTACGTCACCCTCACCGACATCCTCGGTGCGGAGGACGCCTTCGGCGACATGGACTTCAAGGTCGCCGGCACCAAGGAGTTCGTGACCGCCCTCCAGCTCGACACCAAGCTGGACGGCATCCCGGCCTCCGTCCTGGCCGCCGCTCTGAAGCAGGCCCGTGACGCCCGCCTCCACATCCTCGACGTGATGATGGAAGCGATCGACACGCCGGACGAGATGTCCCCGAACGCACCGCGGATCATCACCGTGAAGATCCCGGTCGACAAGATCGGTGAGGTCATCGGCCCCAAGGGCAAGATGATCAACCAGATCCAGGAGGACACCGGCGCCGAGATCACGATCGAGGACGACGGCACCATCTACATCGGTGCCTCCGACGGCCCGGCCGCCGAGGCCGCCCGCACCACGATCAACGGCATCGCCAACCCGACGATGCCCGAGGTCGGCGAGCGCTACCTGGGCACGGTCGTGAAGACGACGACGTTCGGCGCCTTCGTCTCGCTGCTCCCCGGCAAGGACGGTCTGCTGCACATCTCGCAGATCCGCAAGCTGGCCGGCGGCAAGCGCGTGGAGAACGTCGAGGACGTCCTCGGTGTGGGCCAGAAGGTCCAGGTCGAGATCGCCGAGATCGACTCCCGCGGCAAGCTCTCCCTCGTGCCGGTCATCGAGGGCGAGGACGAGGCTGACAAGAAGGACGACGCCGACAAGTGACGTCGAGTAGCTCCACGGCGACGGCCCGCACCTCCTCGGAGGCGCGGGCCGTCGCCCGTACCCAAACCCTGATCAAGGGCACCAACGGCATCGGCACCGTTCGCAAGACCACCCTCCCCGGTGGCCTGCGCATCGTCACCGAGACGCTGCCCTCGGTCCGCTCGGCGACCTTCGGAATCTGGGCGCACGTCGGCTCCCGTGACGAGACGCCGTCCCTGAACGGCGCCACGCACTACCTGGAGCACCTGCTCTTCAAGGGCACGACCCGGCGCAGCGCTCTGGACATCTCCGCCGCCATCGACGCGGTGGGCGGCGAGATGAACGCATTCACGGCGAAGGAGTACACGTGCTACTACGCGCGCGTGCTCGACACCGACCTGCCGCTCGCCATAGACGTCGTCTGCGACATGCTGACGGGCTCCCTGATCCTCGAAGAGGACGTCAACGTCGAGCGGGGCGCCATCCTCGAAGAGATCGCCATGACCGAGGACGACCCGGGCGACTGTGTGCACGATCTGTTCGCGCACACCATGTTCGGCGACAACCCCCTCGGCCGCCCGGTCCTCGGCACGGTCGACACCGTCAACGCCCTCACCGCCGACCGCATCCGCCGCTTCTACAAGAAGCACTACGACCCGACGCACCTGGTCGTGGCGGCCGCCGGCAACATCGACCACAACAAGGTCGTACGACAGGTCCGGGCCGCCTTCGAGAAGGCGGGCGCCTTCAAGAACGGCGACGCCGAGCCCATCCTCGCGCGGGGCGGCCGACGTGCCCTGCGCACCGCCGGCCGCGTCGAGCTGATCGGCCGCAAGACCGAGCAGGCCCATGTCGTCCTCGGCATGCCCGGCCTGTCCCGCACGGACGAGCGCCGCTGGGCACTGGGCGTGCTGAACACCGCGCTGGGCGGCGGCATGTCGTCCCGCCTGTTCCAGGAGGTCCGCGAGAAGCGCGGCCTGGCCTACAGCGTGTACTCGTACACCTCGGGCTTCGCCGACTGCGGCCTGTTCGGCGTGTACGCGGGCTGCAGGCCCTCGCAGGTCCACGATGTGCTGAAGATCTGCCGCGACGAACTCGACCACGTCGCCCAACACGGCCTGTCCGACGACGAGATCGACCGCGCCATCGGCCAGCTCCGCGGCTCCACGGTCCTCGGCCTTGAGGACACCGGTGCGCTCATGAACCGCATCGGCAAGAGTGAGCTGTGCTGGGGCGAGCAGATGTCCGTCGACGACATGCTGGCCCGGATAGCGGCCGTGACCCCGGACGACGTCCGCTCGGTCGCCCGCGACATCCTGGGCCGGCGGCCCTCGCTGTCGGTCATCGGCCCGCTGAAGGACAAGCAGGCGTCCCGGCTGAACGACGCCGTGGCCTGACCCGGTCCGCCCTCGGAACCTCCGACGTAAGGAAGCAACAGAGATGAGCAAGCTGCGCGTGGCGGTCCTCGGCGCCAAGGGCCGGATCGGCTCCGAGGCGGTACGGGCGGTCGAGGCCGCCGAGGACATGGAGCTGGTCGCCGCCCTCGGCCGGGGCGACAAGCTGGAGACCCTCGCGGAGACGGGCGCCCAGGTGGCCGTCGAACTGACCACGCCGGACTCGGTGATGGCCAACCTGGACTACTGCGTGAACCGCGGCATCCACGCGGTCGTCGGCACCACGGGCTGGACCGACGAGCGCCTCGCGCAGCTGAACGGCTGGCTGTCCGCCTCCCCGGAGACGGGCGTGCTCATCGCGCCGAACTTCTCCATCGGGGCCGTCCTGAACATGAAGTTCGCGCAGATCGCCGCGCCCTACTTCGAGTCGGTGGAGGTCGTCGAACTGCACCACCCGAAGAAGGTCGACGCCCCGAGCGGTACCGCCACGCGCACCGCCCAGCTCATCGCCGCGGCCCGCGCCGAGGCGGGCACGGCCCCGGCCCCGGACGCCACGGAGACGGCCCTGGACGGCGCGCGCGGCGCGGACGTCGACGGCATCCCCGTCCACTCCGTCCGGCTGCGCGGTCTGCTGGCCCACCAGGAGGTCCTGCTCGGCGGCGAGGGCGAGACCCTCACCATCCGCCACGACTCCCTCCACCACAGCAGCTTCATGCCGGGCATCCTGCTCGGCGCGCGC
>JABFVM010000459.1 GCA_013362785.1 Streptomyces sp.
CGCATCCCCGGCTACCGGGTCGCGGGCAAGACGGGTACGGCGAACCGAGTGGATCCGGCCACCGGCAGGTACCGCGGCTACACGTCGTCGTTCGCCGGTTTCGCGCCCGCGGACAAGCCCCGTGTCACGGTCTACTGCGCCATCCAGAACGCCACCGCGGGCAACTACTTCGGCGGCCAGATCTGCGGGCCGATCTACAAGAAGGTCATGGAGTTCGCGCTGAAGACCCTCCAGGTCCCGCCCACCGGGGCCAAGCCCGCGAAGCTCCCGGTCGGCTACCGACCCTGACCCCACCTGACCACACTGATCAGCACCGAGCAGCCAGGAACCACCTCGTGACAACGATCACTCCCGACGCCGGGAACCAGAGCGAGCCCCGCCCCTCACTTCGCTCCGAAGCCGGTACGCCCGGTACGCTCACCGCCGTGCCACACGCTGATCAGTCCCAAACCACCCAGAAGGGGCATCCCGTGACATATCCGGGACCGCCCAGGCCGGCCCAGGTCTCCGCCACACCCCTCGCGGAACTCGCCGGCCAGCTGGGGGCCACCACGCCGGAGCGCGCCGAATCCGCCGAGGTCACGGGCATCACCCATGACTCGCGCGCCGTCCGCCCCGGCGATCTGTACGCCGCCCTGCCGGGCGCCCGTCTGCACGGTGCCGACTTCGTGACGCAGGCCGCCGGCCTCGGCGCGGCCGCCGTGCTGACCGACCCGACCGGCGCCGAGCGCGCCGCCGCGACCGGCCTGCCGGTCCTGGTCGTCGAGGATCCGCGCGGCCGGATGGGCGAACTGGCGGCCACGATCTACGGCCACCCCGGCCGCGATCTGCTCCAGATCGGCATCACCGGCACCTCCGGCAAGACCACCACCGCCTACCTGGTCGAGGGCGGCCTCAAGAGCACCCGCTCCACCGGCCTGATCGGCACGGTCGAGATGCGCATCGGCGACGAGCGCATCAAGTCCGAGCGGACCACCCCCGAGGCCACCGACCTCCAGGCCCTGTTCGGCGTCATGCGCGAACGCGGCGTCGAGGCGGTCGCCATGGAGGTCTCCAGCCACGCGCTGGTGCTCGGCCGGGTCGACGGCTGCGTCTTCGACATCGCCGTGTTCACCAACCTCAGCCCGGAACACATGGAGTTCCACTCCGACATGGAGGACTACTTCCGGGCCAAGGCACAGCTGTTCACCCCGAAACGCAGCAAATTCGGTGTCATCAACCTCGATGACGAGTACGGCCGCAGGCTCGCCAAGGAGGCCTCCGTCCCGGTCGTCACCTTCTCCGCCGAGGGCCACCCCGACGCCGACTGGCGCGCCGAGGACGTCGAGGTCGGTCCCATGGACGCGACGTTCACGGTGACCGGCCCCAAGGGCGAGCGGATCGCCGCCCGGTCGCCGCTGCCGGGCCCCTTCAACGTGGCGAACACCCTCGCCGCCATCGTCTCCCTGGCCGCCGCCGGCCTCGACGCCCAGACCGCCGCCGACGGCATCGCCGCCGTGCCGGGCGTGCCGGGCCGGCTGGAGCGGGTGGACGCCGGGCAGCCGTATCTCGCGGTCGTGGACTACGCCCACAAGACCGACGCCGTCGAATCGGTGCTCAAGGCGCTGCGCAAGGTCACCGAGGGCAGCCTGCACGTCGTGCTCGGCTGCGGCGGGGACCGGGACCGGACCAAGCGCGAACCGATGGGCGCCGCCGCGGCCCGGCTCGCCGACACCGCCGTACTGACCTCCGACAACCCCCGCTCCGAAGACCCCCTCGCGATTCTCGCAACCATGCTCCAGGGCGCGGCGTCCGTGCCAGTACACGAGCGTGGCGAGGTCCAGGTCTTCGAGGACCGGGCCGCCGCGATCGCCGCAGCCGTCGCCCGCGCACAGCCCGGCGACACCGTGCTGGTGGCAGGCAAGGGGCATGAGCAGGGCCAGGACATCGCCGGGGTGGTCCGTCCCTTCGACGACCGCCAGGTGCTTCGCGAAGCTATCCAGAAGACCCAGGGATGAACTTGTGATCGCCCTCTCTCTCGC
>JABFVM010000558.1 GCA_013362785.1 Streptomyces sp.
CGCCACCCGGATATCGGTCGCGGTCGACAAGCCGCTCATCGCCTCCGAGCAGGAGATCGCCGACACCTTCACCGCGCTGAAGCTCATTCCGAACAAGGTCGACTTCGGCGCCTTCGTGGACACCCGGTTCAACGGCGGTCTGCCGCCGTCGACCACTGCGGCGCATGCCTCGAAGGGTTCGTGACGCGGCGCACGCTCGCGCCGCACGACGGCTCCCGGCCCGGTGACGCGGGGGAAGATCCGCGCCCCCGAGGCTGTTGGTGGAAGCGTGAACAACACTGATGCGGTCGAGGCAGTCGACCTCGTCGACGTAGTCGTCATAGGCGCTGGTCAGGCAGGACTCTCCAGCGCCTACCACCTGCGGCGCACCGGTTTCGAGCCGGACCGTGACTTCGTCGTCCTCGACCACTCCCCCGGCCCGGGCGGCGCCTGGCAGTTCCGATGGCCTTCGCTGACGTACGGCAAGGTGCACGGGATGCACGCGTTGCCCGGTATGGAGCTGACCGGGGCCGCGGCCGAGCGGCCGTCGTCCGAGGTGATCGCCGAGTACTTCGACACCTATGAGCGGACCTTCGACCTGCGGGTTCGGCGGCCGGTCGACGTGCGGGCCGTGCGTGAGGGCCCGGGCGGGCGGCTGCTCGTCGAGAGTTCGGCGGGGACCTGGGCGACGCGGGCGCTGATCAACGCGACCGGCACCTGGGACCGGCCGTTCTGGCCGCGCTATCCGGGGCAGGAGACGTTCCGGGGGCGGCAGTTGCACACCGCGCAGTACCCCGGGCCGCAGGAGTTCGCCGGTCAGCGGGTCGTCGTCGTGGGCGGCGGTGCCTCCGGCACCCAGCATCTGCTGGAGATCGCCCCGTACGCGGCCGCCACCACCTGGGTCACACGGCGTCCGCCCGTGTTCCGCGAGAGCCCCTTCAGCGAGGACGTGGGCCGGGCGGCCGTCGCGCTCGTCGAGGAGCGGGTCCGGCAGGGGCTGCCGCCGAAGAGTGTCGTCTCCGTCACGGGGCTGCCCCTCAACGACGCCGTCCGGCAGGGGCTCGCGGACGGGGTCCTGGATCGGCAGCCCATGTTCGACCGGATCACATCCGACGGTGTGGAGTGGCGGGACGGGCGGCGCGTGGCGGCCGACGTCATCCTGTGGGCGACCGGTTTCCGGGCCGCCGTCGACCACTTGGCTCCGCTGCGGCTGCGCGAGCCGGGCGGTGGAATCCGGGTGGAGGGGACACGCGCGTTCGCCGATCCCCGCGTCCACCTCGTGGGCTACGGCCCGTCCGCCAGCACGATCGGCGCCAACCGGGCCGGACGCGCGGCCGTACGGGACATCAGGAGGTTGCTGGCTCAGGAGCCGGTCGCGGCGTAGCGCTCCGCGAGGAGGGCCGCCAGGGCAGCGCCGGGGCGTGTCACCGGCCTGCCGTGCCGTGTCACCGGCCGTCCGCGGCTCTGTCGTGGCTAGTCGCGCCCATGCGGCGAAGCCGCATCTCGATACAGCCCGCGCCCCTTCGGCTCGCTGCCGAACCGCGACGACCGGCCGACCGGATCACTTCCCCGCCCCCGGGCTCGCCTTCTGCTGAGCGTTGAACGCGGCGACGTTGCGCTGATGTTCCGCGTAGTCGGCGGTGAAGCGGGTGTCGCCCGGCTTGACCGTGACGAAGTACAGCCAGTCGCCCGCGGCCGGGTTGATCGCGGCGCGCATCGCCTCATCGCCCGGGTTGGCGATCGGCGTGGGCGGCAGGCCCATGCGCTGATACGAGTTGTAGGGGCTCTCGATCCGGGTGTCGGCCTCGGTGGTGCGCAGCGTGGAGCGGCCGAGCGCGTAGTTGATGGTGGAGTCCATCTGCAGTGGCATCCCGCGTTCGAGCCGGTTGAAGACGACCCGCGCCACCTTGCTCATGTCGGCCCTGCCGCCGGCCTCGGCCTGCACGATGCTCGCGATGGTGACCGCCTGATAGACGTTCATGGCGTTGCGCTGGGCACCTGCCGCGATGGGGGCGCCGCCGAACTTCTTCTTGGCGGTGTCGACCATCGCCGACAGCAGGGACTCCGGCGTCGCCTTCTTGCCGTCCTTCTGCTCCAGCGGATACGTCGCCGGGAAGAGGTATCCCTCGGGGTTGCCGTCGGCGTCGTTCGGCAGCTTGAGGTCGAGCTTGCGCAGGGACTTCTTCGTGGCACCGCCCGGCAGGGCGAGGGCCTTGTCGACGGCGTCGTAGACCTGGCTCGCGCGCCAGCCCTCCGGGATCACCAGCGAGGTGGGCTTCGCCTTCTCCTCACCCGTGCTCAGCAGCGGAACCGCCACGGCGGTGCCGGCCACGACGGCGCCGGCGGCGATGAGAGCGATACGGCCCCGGCGCGTCAGTCGAATCGTGCTCCGTGACGGAGTGTTCAGGTACATGCGGGAACGGTAACCCGCACATGGTCACAAACCCGGCATAACGTCACCCCGTCGGCTCCAGTTGGGCGTCCCGGCGGACCAGCCCCGCATACCGCCCCTCCCGCTCCAGCAGCTCCTCGTGCGTACCCCGTTCGGCCACCCGCCCCGCGTCGAGCACGACGATCTGGTCGGCGCCCCGAATGGTGGACAGCCGGTGCGCGATGGTGACCGTGGTGCGGTTGGCGGACAGGGCGTCGATGGCCTGCTGGACGGCGTGTTCGGTGCGGGTGTCCAGTGCGCTGGTGGCCTCGTCGAGGATGAGCACGGGCGGATCGCGCAGGATCGTACGGGCGATGGCCAGGCGCTGCTTCTCGCCGCCGGAGAAGCGGTGTCCGCGTTCGCCGACGACGGTGTCGTAGCCGTCGGGCAGGGCGGCGATGTGGTCGTGGATCTGGGCCGCCTCGGCCGCCGCGTGCAGTTCCTCGTCGGTGGCGTCCGGCTTGGCGAAGCGCAGGTTGTCGGCGACGGAGGCGTGGAAGAGGTACGTCTCCTGCGAGACGACGCCGACCGCGCGGGCGAGGGTGTCGAAGTCGAGGTCGCGCACATCGACCCCGTCGAGGGTGACCCGGCCGCCCGTCACGTCGTACAGCCGCGGCACGAGATGGCCGAGCGTCGACTTCCCGGCGCCGGTCGGGCCGACGACCGCGAGGCTGCCGCCCGCCGGGACGGTGATGTCGATGCCGTCGATGATGGCGCCGCTCTCGGCGTCGCCGCTGTCGTAGCGGAACTCGACGTTCTCGAAGCGGACCTCGCCCTTGACGCGGTCCAGGTGGATCGGGTTCTCCCGCTCGGTGATGTCGATGGGCAGGTCGAGGTACTCGAAGATGCGCTGGAAGAGCGCGAGCGAGGCCTGGATCTGGACGCCGGTGGACAGCAGGCTGACCGCCGGGCGGAACAGGCCCTGCTGGAGCGAGACGAAGGCGACGATCGTGCCGATGGAGACCTGCGGGCCGCCGAGTTGGAGGGCCATGCCCGCGGTCCAGTAGATGAAGGCGGGCATCGCGGCCATGACGATGGTGATGACGGCCATGCGCCAGCGGCCGGCCATGTTCGCCTTCACTTCGAGGTCGACCAGCCGCTCGGACTCGTCGGCGAAGGCGGAGGTGAGCGAGCCGGAACGGCCCATGGTGCGGCCGAGCAGGATGCCGCTGACCGAGAGCGACTCGGTGACGGTGGCGGCCATCGCGGCCATCTGCTTCTGGCGCTCGGTGGTGATCTTCTTGCGTTCGTTGCCGACGCGGCGGCTGATCCAGACGAAGACCGGCAGCAGGAGAAGGGACACGACGGTCAGCCGCCAGTCGAGGGCGATCATCGCGATGATCGTGGCGACCACGCTGGTCAGATTGGAGACCAGGGAGGTCGCGGTGGAGGTGACGGTGGCCTGCATGCCGCCGATGTCGTTGGCGATGCGGGACTGGACCTCGCCGGTGCGGGTCCGGGTGAAGAAGGCGAGCGACATGCGCTGCAGGCGGCCGTAGACCGCGGTGCGCAGGTCGTGCATGACGCGCTGGCCGACGGTCGTGGAGATCAGGGTCTGCAGTACGCCGAAGACGCTGGTCAGGACGGCGCTGAGGATCATGCCGAGCGCGAGCAGGCTGAGCAGGCCGGTGCGGCCCTCGGGGATGGCGACGTCGAGGATCTCCTTGAGGAGGAACGGCGTGGCGACGCCGACCAGTGACGCGGCGCCGACGAGGAGGCCGACGACGGCCAGACGTCCGCGGTAGGGACGGAAGAGTCTCAGGATGCGGCGCACCTGCCGGGGCTGTTCCTGCTGTGCGGCGGGCGGCGTCCAGTTGGATTCGTGGTCGGGGTGCATGGGCTCCTACGGGAGGTGTGGTGACGCCACAGGAAGCGGCGATGCGGACTGACGGAGCTTAGCTCATTGTTACCTACGCTCACAATGCACATCTTCCTGATATTGTTCCCGCATGACCATGCCCGATCCCGACGGCCCGCTCGCCGAGCAGCTCCTGCGCCTGACCCGGCGGGTGCACCGGATCCAGAAACGGCACCTTCAGGAGTGCGGCCTGGGGGTCACCCCGGCGCAGTCCCGTCTGCTGCGCACCCTCGCGCACTACGACTCGCCGCCCCGGATGGCCGATCTGGCCGAGCGCCTGGAAGTGGTCCCGCGTGCCGTGACGACACTGGTCGACGGGCTGGAGGCGAGCGGGAAGGTACGACGGGTGCCGGATCCGACGAACCGGCGGGTGATCCGCATCGAGCTCACCGACGACGGGCGGGGGGCCCTGCGGGAGCTGCACGGTGCGCGACGGTCGGCGGCAAAGGAGATTCTGGCGCCGCTGACGGATGAACAGCGGTCGGTGCTGGGCGAGTTGCTGGACACGCTGATCGATGGGGCTGCTGTACGGGGGTGCTGAGTACAAGGTCCCGAGCACAAGGGTGCTGAGCGCACAGGACCGCGGCCACCGCTCCGTATTGCCGGAGGGTGGCCGCGGCCGTGGTTACCGAAGTGGCTGTGCTGAACGTCAGCCTGCCTCGGAGGCCGTCTCCTTCTTGAGTTCCGGCCTCTTGAGCTCCGGCTTGTCCCGCCCTTCGCCGTCCGGCTCGTCGTCCTCCAGCTCGACCACGATCTCGCCGTTCAGGACCTTCTTCGCCCGCTCCCTGTCCAGGGCGCCCTCCCAGCGGGAGACCGCGAAGACGGCGACGCAGTTGCCGAGCAGGTTGGTGACGACGCGCATCGAGTCCATGATGCGGTCCACGCCGAGGAGCAGAGCGACGGCTCCGGCCGGGATGGCGCCCAGCGAGGACGCGGTCGCGGACAGGGCGAGGAACGCCGAGCCGGGGATGCCGGCCATGCCCTTGCTGGTCAGCATCAGCACCAGGACGACGGTGATCTGCTGGCCCAGGCTGAGGTCGACGCCCACGGCCTGGGCGATGAACAGCGTGCCGATGGAGAGGTAGAGCGAGGCGCCGTCGAGGTTGAAGGAGTAGCCGGTGGGGAGCACCAGGCCCACGGCGTCGTCGCGGGCGCCGGCCTTGCGCAGCTTCTGCATCACCCGCGGCAGGACCGACTCGGTGGACGCGGTGCCGAGCGCGAGCAGCATCTCCTCACGGATGTAGCGCAGGAACTTCCAGAGGCTGAGCCCGGTGACCGCCTTCAGGGCGACGGCGAGGAGGGCGATGAACAGCGCAGCGGCCGCGTAGCAGAGGATGATCAGCTTGCCGTAGGTCTCGATCACACCGAGCCCGTAGTTGCCGATCAGGACGGCCATCGCGCCGAACACCGCGATCGGGGCGAGCCGCATCACAAAGCCGACGATCGCGAAGATGATCTCCTGGGCCTGCTCGATGGCCGGCAGCACCTGCGGCACCTTGGTCTGGCCGAGATGCAGCAGCGCGGCACCCACCAGGCAGGCCAGGATCAGCACTTGCAGCAGCGAGTTCTCGGCGAAGGCGCCGATAAAGCTGGTCGGAAGGGAGTTGAGCACGAACTCGGCGGTGGAGGGCAGGTGTTCGCCGCCCGTCTTCGCGTCGACCGCCGAGGCGTCGAGCGAGGACGGGTCGACGTTCATCCCGGACCCGGGCTGCACCACGTTGGCGGCGAGGAGCCCGATGACCAGCGCGAGCGTGCTCGCGACCTCGAACCAGATCAGGGCCTTCAGCCCGATCCGCCCGAACGCCTTCAGGTCACCGGCCTTGGCGATGCCGACGACGACCACGCAGAACACCAGCGGCGAGATGATCGTCTTGATGAGCCGGATGAAACCGTCGCCGAGCGGCTGGAGATCCGCGGCGAATCCGGGCCACAGCTTCCCGACGACGATTCCGAGCACGATCGCGCAGGCGACCTGCGCGAAGAGAGAGGTACGCAGCATGCGTGCGACGCGTCGCGGCAGGGACGGTACGGACGGCGGCACGGGGCACTCCTTGGGGACGGCGGCACACAGAAGTCCCCGGGGACGGTTGGGACTTCTGCCATACGGAAAGCGCATTCCGTGCCGATCACTCTGCGGGTGATGTTGGTCCCGCACAAGACCCCCGTGTTGCATCCGTGTAAATCACGCACCGGGTGACGCATCGCACACACCCCGTCTCAGCAGCCGCGGCGATCCTCGGTGAGCACCCCTTGGACGCTGGTCAGAGCACGGTCGTAGCAGCCGCCCGAGCCGTACGACCGGTAGCGCTCGCGGGTCGTGCCGACCGCGCGCCGCTGGTCGCGTGGCACGTTCATCGTCCAGGCGGCGTCGCCGGTGTAGGTGTCGTCGATCCGCGACCAGGTGGTCCGCCGCCCCTCCCTGGTCGTCACGGCCGTGGCCCGGTCACCGAGGGTCAGCACGGTGCGCAGCCGGTCGCCCGCGCCGATCGTGGTGGTGCCGTCCATCGTGTACGTCCGCTGCGCACGGGTCGTTCGGGCCGGGCCGCGTCCGTCGACGGTGGTGGTCTGGTCGTCCGTCCAGGTGGCGTCGAGGGCGTCCAGGTTCTCGCCATCGGCCCAGCGGTGGACGGAAGTGTTGGTCAGTGCGCGGCGGACGGTGGTCGTCACCCGGCCGTGCGAGGTGTCCACATAGCCGGCGACGGTCAGCCGGTGGCCACCCTCCGTGTCCACCCGGTGCTCCGAACCGGGCGTGTACGTCGAGGAGTTGGCGAGGTCGCCGGCCTGGTGCGCGGTGAGCTTCCCGGTGACACGCGCGCTCTTGGCGTCCCGCCAGACGAGGACGTTCACGGGTGCGCTCCAGCCGCTCTGCCCCTCGGGGACGCCGGCGACGGAGACCTCGACGCGGTGCGGGCGGCCGTCGTTGAGGAGGCCGGCGAACGGGGTCAGGTCGTATTCGATCGGCTTGACGTCGAAGGCGCGCGGTCCCGGGACGACGTACCAGAGGAAGGGGTTGGACCAGCCACCGGTCCACACGTGCGGGAACGGTGGGGCGATTCCGGCGAGTTGGCCGTCGACCTCGATCTGCACCTCGCGGTAGGGGCCGCCGGACGCCTTGCAGGAGTAGGGCGCCTGGTCGGGTACCGACAGATACCAGTACTCCTCGCAGCCGCCGCCGGAACCGGTGGCGTACACCTCGGCGACGATGCGTTCGCTGTTGCGCGGGGTGGTGAGCGTGCCGTTCTGGAGGGTGAGGACGCGGTCGGGGGTGGCGGGTGCCTGTGCCTTGATGGCGGGGGCTGCGTAGAACGTCAGCGTGACCTTGACGTCGATGATGCCGGTGTAGGTGTCGTCGACGACGTTCCCGATGAGCATCTCGACGTCCTGGGCGCGGCGCAGGGTGTCGCTGTAGCGCGTGACGTCCTTCTCCACGGACCACTGGATGCCGTCGGGTGACGGCTCGGGAGTCGACGTACGGAAGATCTCGACGCCGCCGACGTGCAGATAGCCGAGCCGGTCGTACTGGCGCCCCTTGACCTTGCCGTCCATCCGCAGCACGACCTTGCTCCAGCGGTCGCCGCAGCCCTCGGGCGGTGCGTAGGCGCCCTTGTACGGGGTGAAGTCGCGGAACTGCGCCTCGGCGACGGTGACTTGGCAGGATCTGCCGGAGGGTCTGCCGACGGGTGGGGCGGCCGTGATGGGGTCGTGCCAGTCGGTGCCGAACTCGGCCGGCACATCGGACGGTTGGGCGGAGGGCGCGGGGGTCGCCTCGGACGGTTGGGCGGGCGTAGCCCCGAGCAGCGAGCCCGCCAGGAGGGTCGCTCCGGCGAGCATGGACATGACGATCCGTCTCTTCATGGCCGGTGTTCTACGGGGAGTCGGGCATCCGCCGCAATGAGGCCTCCGGCCCTCCCGCGTCAGTGCGAGCCTTTCAGGTCGGCCCTGTCCCCCATCACCACCACGGGATGCCGATCCGGATCGAGCGTGCGCAGCAGGTACGCCATCGCCGATTCGGACAGACTGACACAGGCCGACGTACCGCTGCCGTGGTCCATGTGCAGCCAGATGCCGCCACCCTTGGCCTCGCCCTCGGGGCGGGTGGGGTCGTTGGGCGGGGCTCCCTTGACGCGGTTGTAGTCGATGGCGATGACGTAGTCGAAGTCGTGCCAGTGCGACTTCGCCCACCAGCGCGGCGCCGCGATGGCGGCCGACCGCGTGTACGGCAGCTTGGCCCCGGGATCCTTCAGTACGCCGCCCGCGTCGCTCAGCGTGAACACGCCGACGGGGCTGCGGTTGTCGCCCTCGTGGTGGTCGGTCGTCCAGCCCTTCTTGCCGTTGTGCGCGGGCCAGGTGCGGACGCGGTCCCAGGTGGAGCCATGCCCGGTGGAGGCGCGGCCGGCGGAGTCATGCCTGGTGTAGAGCACGACCGTGGAGTCCGCGGAGTCCTTGCCGTCGCCGTAGACCGCCACGACCTGGCTGGAGTTGGCCGGGATGCGTCGCTGCCAGCGGTCGGCGACGTCCGGGAT
>JABFVM010000566.1 GCA_013362785.1 Streptomyces sp.
CATGGCCCGCGTCGGCCGCGGACACCGGCAGCCCACCGGCAGCCCGCGCCTCTATCGCGGCCCGTCGAGCAGCCTCGGGGTCATCACCGCCGACGCCGGATCCACCAGCACCGGGCCCGACGGCCCCAGAGCCCGCGCCGTCGGCAAGCTGTCCGGGCCCCCCGACGGGGCCACTGCCGCTGCGCGGTCCACCCGGCCCGCCGACACCGCCCCCCGAAGCCGGCCCTCCGCCGAACGCGACGAGCCCACCGCCCCCGGTCCCGGCCTCGCCCCCGTCAGCGTCCTCGGCCGGCGGCACCGGGTCGTACCCGCACAGCGCCTCTTCCGCCGCCCCCACCGCCAGCCCGGTCAGCATCACCCGGCCGTCGTCGCAGACGAGCACCGTGCGGGCGGTGATGTTCCGGTGGACCCAGCCATGGGCGTGCAGCACGCGCAGTGCCATGAGGACGTCGGAGGCGACCTCGGCCGCCCGGTACGGCGACATCGGCTTCTCGGCGAGCAGTGCGGCCAGCGGTCGCGCGGCCACGAACTCGCTCACTATCCACAACGAGCCGCCCTCGGCGAAAACGTCGAAGACCTGGTCGAGCCGCGGATGATCGGGGATCCGTGCCGCGGCCTGCGCCGCCTCGACGGCCCGCCGCACGGCGGGATCACTGGGCCTGCGGGTGCTGGACCGCGCCGAGGTCCGCCGCCCCGCCCCACGCTCACGCGCGTCCCGCGCGGTGAAGCCCTCGGGCAGCCCCTCGGCGTCGAGCACCTCCGCCTCGACGACCTCCGGCAACGGCACCTGCCGGACCAGGACTTCCTGTCCGCTGTAGGTGTCGAAGGCGCGGGACTCGGTGAGTTCGTACTCGTCGGAGGGCGGCAGTGGCAGGCGGTAGCGGTCGGCGAGCACCCGACCCGCATAGTCGTCCACGTTGCCTCCCCCGGCCGCCCGGTTGGTCAATTCCGTTCGCCTTGCGTCGCTTTCCGGGCACGCGACTGGATGCGCACGGTCCGCAAGCATTCACGATACGTGCCGGAGGCAACCCACAAAGAGGGGTTGCCGTATCTCACGGTTCAAACCCGGCCGTCGCGAGCACTTGCGGAGATCGGCTCACCTCATGACTTCGGCTGGAACGAACCGGTCAGTGTCTTCCAGGTGTCCTTGCGGAGATCACTGTCCCAATCGGCGGCCTTCGCGGTGTACATCAGCGCATAGCCGCGACGGCTGTCCACGACGAACCCACGGTCGATCGTCCGGTACTTCGTCCCGCCGTCGACGTAGGTGAACTCCCAGTCGGCCGTGTTCCAGCCGCGATAGTCCACCTTCTCTATGCGGATCCGGTCGTACTGCGAGCGCTGCATGTACTGCTCCTGGTTCTCCCAGTCCGCCACCGGGTCGTCCTGCGGCGTGGACGTCCAGGCGACGAGCAGCTTCTGCCCGTCGGGCCCGGTGAACCGGTCCCCCGAGGAGCCCGTGGTCTCGTACTTCCAGCCCTTGGGAAGCCCGATCGAGTACCCCTGGTTCCCCTTGTGGGTCGAGACGGCTCCGTTGCCACCGCCGGACCCGGCCTCGGCGCCGCTCGCCCCGGCGCTCGGCGTCTTCCCGTCCTCGGATCCGGAACCGGAATCCGAACCGGAACCCTTCTCCCCCGACGAGGACTTGTCGCCGTCCGTACGGGTCCCCTCGTCGTCCCGCTTGGTGTCGGAGCTCGCGCTCGCCTTGGTGGAGGACTTGGCCCCGCCGTCGCCCGCGGCCCCGGTCGAGTCGTCGCCGCCGTTCAGCACCACGGCCAGCACCACACCGAGGACGGCGAGCGCCACGACCACCGCGATGATCACCAGCGTGCGCTTGGGCACCACATCGGTGAGCGGCGCCCTCGGCACGGTCCGCTCCGGCAGATCCGGCGGCGGCATGACGGGCCACCCCGAACTCCGGCCTCCGCTCTGCCCGTTCCCACTCGTGGCATCGCGCTCACCGGCACCCGCACCGGCGGCGGAACCACCGGCCACACCGCCCTCGGAACCGGAACCACGACCGGAACTCCCGGCCTCCGCCGAAGCCCCGGCCGCACTCCCCGCCGTGGCCGACCCGCCGGCCGACCCGCCGGACGTCCGAGCACCCGACTCGGCGGCCGCTCCACCGCCCGCGACCGAACCGGACTCGGCCTTCTCACTTGCGGACTTGCCACGCGTGGCAGCCCCGGCGGCCGCACCCGCGCCCACAGCGGCCTTGCGCACGGAACGCAGCGCCCCGCGCAACCGCTCCCCGGCCTCCTCGCCCCGCTTGCCCACGGACCCGGCACCCGAACGCCCCTTGCCCTCCGGCGCGCCGGGCTGCGGCGGCAGCGGCACGACCTTCGTCGCGTCCGCCGGCTCCGGCTCGGCCTTGCGCTCGGGCGCGTGGATGACGGCGTTGAGCATCTTCCGCGCACCGGCGTCGTCGAGCCGCTTCTCGGGGTCCTTGTTGAGCAGGCCGTAGATGACGTCCCGCAGCGGACCAGCGTTCTTCGGCTCCTCCATCGGCTCGGTCATCACCGCGGTGAGCGTGGCGATCGCGGAGCCCTTGTCGTACGGCGGCACACCCTCGACCGACGCGTACAACAGGCCGCCCAGCGACCACAGGTCGGCCGCGGGGCCCGGCTTGTGGCCGCGGGCCCGCTCCGGGGAGATGTAGGAGGGCGCGCCGACGAGCATGCCGGTCGAGGTGATGGACGGGTCGCCCTCGACCTGGGCGATGCCGAAGTCGGTGAGCACGACCCGGTCGGTGTCGGACTCCAGCAGGACGTTCGACGGCTTCACGTCACGGTGCAGGATGCCCTCGCGGTGCGCGGAACGCAGCACGTCGAGGATGGCCAGACCGACCTCGGCCGCCCGCTTGGGCTCCAGGAGGCCGTCCTCCCGGATGACCTCGGCGAGCGACTTGCCCTCGACGAGCTCCATCACGATCCACGGCCGGTCGTCCTCCTCGACGACGTCGAACACCGTGACCGCGCTGTTGTTGCGGATCCGCGCGATCGCCTTGGCCTCACGCAGGGTGCGCGTGATGAGGCGCCGCTTCTCCTCCTCGTCGATGTTCGACGGGAACCGCAGCTCCTTGACGGCGACCGTCCGCCCCAGGGTCTCGTCCTCGGCGCGCCACACCGTGCCCATGCCGCCCCGGCCGAGAACTCCTCCCAGCCGGTACCGCCCCGCGAGGAGACGCTCGCGGTCGTCCTGACGAGTGTCCTGACGGGATGTCCCCGCCCGCTCCGCCTCCGACATGCGTCCCCTCATACAACCCGCCCTGACAGAGCCTCCATTGTCTCTCACCCGACAAGTGCCCAACGCCCAGGGTGCCCGTCGCGCCGCCGCACAGCCGCACGACCCGAACCTCCCCGCCACATCACACCCGAGCCCCGCTGAATCGCACATTCCGCCGCCCGGCATGATGGGCCGCGGCAAGGGAAGGAACCCGCAATGGCACGACCGGAGACGCCGCTGCTCAGGACGCTGCTGGGCGTTCCCGTGTGCCTGTTCCTCCTGGGTCTGGTGTCCGTGGCGCTGCTCGGTCTGGCCCCTATCGCCTCATCGGCGCCCCCGGCACGGGCAACGGGCGCCCTCCTTCCTCTGCTCGTCTCCCAGGGCAAGGCCCCCGCCGCGGTCCTGCTCGCCCGCGAGGAGACCGGCACCCGCTACGCCCAGGCCGGCCAGGGCGTCGCCCTCACCGACCACTTCCGCGCCGGCAGCATCACCAAGAGCTTCATCGCGACGGTCGTACTGCAACTGGCCGCCGAAGGACAGCTGTCCCTCTCCGACACGGTGGAGCGGTATCTGCCGGGCCTGGTGCGCGGGGCGGGAAACGACGGGCGCGCGCTGGCCCTTCGTTCCCTGCTGACCCACACCAGCGGCCTGTACGACTTCACCGCCGAGACCAAGGGCTCCGTCCCCGTCACGCCGCTTCAGGCCCTGCGCATCGCACTCACCCACCCCCCTGCCGAACACGGCAGCTTCTCCTACTCGAACACCAACTACGTCCTGCTCGGCCTGGTCGTCGAGCGGGTCACCGGCCGCTCGTACGCCGCCGAGGCCGAACGGCGCATCATCGCTCCGCTGGGTCTGACCGGCACCTCCTTCCCTGGCTCCCGCACCTCTCTCCCCTCCCCGCACGGCCGCGCCTACGCCACCGACGGGACGGACGTCACCGAACTCGACCCGCGGGTGGCCGGCGCCGCGGGCGAGCTGGTGACCACGCTCGCCGACCTGGACCGCTTCTACGCCGCACTGCTCGGCGGGCGGCTGCTACCCCCGCGCTGGCTGCGCGAGATGCTCGACACCCGTGCCGCGCATGGCTCGTACGGCATGGGGCTCTTTCCCACGAAACTGCCGTGCGGCACCGTCGTATGGGGGCACAACGGGCGCATCTCCGGCAGCTACGTGCGCTCCGCGGCCACCGTCGGCGGTCGCCGTGTCCTGACCTTCCGGGTGAACACGACGGCGATCGCAGATCCCGGTCTCGAACCCCGGCTGCTCGCCGCCGAGTTCTGCCCTCGCACCAGGTAGAACGGCCGGGGTTCGAGCAGATATCCCAACTTCCGTCGCCCGTTCGGGTGACGTTCCCCGGTCCCGAGCCGCCGGAGTCCTACAGCGGCACGATGTCCGGCGCTCCCAGCCGTGCCGCGTCCGCCGTCAGGTCGTCGGGCTGGCGCTGCGACTCCCGCTCTGCCTCCACCCGCTTCTGATAGTGCTCGATCTCGCGCTCGATGTGGTCCTTGTCCCAGCCCAGCACCGGCGCCATCAGCTCGGCCGCCTCGCGTGCGCACCGTGTCCCGCGGTCGAACGTCTCGATCGAGATGCGGGTCCGCCGCGTCAGCACGTCGTCCAGGTGCCGTGCGCCCTCGTGCGACGCGGCGTACACGATCTCGGCGCGCAGATAGTCGTCGGCCGAGTGCAGCGGCTCGCCCAGCGTGGGATTCGCGGCGATGAGCTCCAGCACCTCCTCGGCCAGCGACCCGAACCGGTTCAACAGGTGCTCCACCCGCACCACATGGAGGCCGGTCCGCGCCGCGATCCGCGCCCGCGCGTTCCACAGCGCCCGGTACCCCTCCGCGCCCACCAGCGGAATGTCCTCCGTGACACACTCGGCGACCCGCATGTCGAGCCCGTGCACCGCCGCGTCCACCGCGTCCTTGGCCATCACCCGGTACGTCGTGTACTTGCCGCCGGCCACGACGACGAGCCCGGGCACGGGGTGGGCCACGGTGTGCTCGCGCGACAGCTTGCTGGTGGCGTCCGACTCCCCCGCGAGCAGGGGCCGCAGTCCGGCGTACACGCCCTCCACGTCGTCGCGCGTCAGAGGCACCGCCAGCACCGAGTTCACGTGTTCCAGCAGGTAGTCGATGTCCGCGCTGGACGCGGCCGGGTGGGCCTTGTCGAGGTCCCAGTCGGTGTCGGTGGTGCCGACGATCCAGTGCCGGCCCCAGGGGATGACGAACAGCACGGACTTCTCGGTGCGCAGGATCAGGCCCGTCGAGGAGTGGATGCGGTCTTTCGGGACGACCAGGTGGATGCCCTTCGAGGCGCGTACGTGGAACTGCCCGCGCTCCCCCACCATCGACTGGGTGTCGTCGGTCCACACACCGGTGGCGTTGACGACCTGCTTGGCGCGGATCTCGTACTCCCCGCCCGCCTCGACGTCCTGCACCCGCGCCCCGACGACCCGCTCGCCCTCGCGCAGAAACGCGGTGACGCGCGCGCGGTTGGCGGCCTTCGCGCCGTAGGCCGCAGCCGTGCGCACGAGGGTGGCCACATAGCGGGCGTCGTCCATCTGTGCGTCGTAGTACTGCAACGCACCGACGAGCGCGTCCTTTCTCAGGGCGGGGGCGACACGCAAGGCGTGACTGCGGGTCAGGTGGCGGTGCAGGGGCAGGCCGCGCCCATGGCCCCGGGCCATCGACATCACGTCGTAGAGCGCGACGCCCGAACCGGCGTACAGACGCTCCCAGCCCTTGTGCTGCAGCGGGTACAGGAACGGCACCGGCTTCACCAGATGCGGTGCGAGTCGCTCCAGCAGCAGGCCGCGCTCCTTCAACGCCTCCCGTACGAGCACGAAGTCGAGCATCTCCAGATAGCGCAGGCCGCCGTGGATCAGCTTGCTGGACCTGCTGGACGTGCCCGAGGCCCAGTCGCGGGCCTCGACCAGGCCGGTGGACAGTCCTCGGGTCACCGCGTCGAGGGCGGTGCCCGCGCCCACCACGCCGCCGCCCACGACCAGTAGGTCCAGCTCGCGCTCGGCCATCGCTGCCAGTGACTCGGCGCGCTCCGCCGGCCCCAGTGTCGCTGTCCTCACCGCTGCCTCCCGCTCATCGGTCGCGTAGGCCGCACCCGTCGGGCGAAGCCCGGTTCGAACCCCCCATGCCCAAATTCTGACCGGCTTGCCCAACTTCAGCCACTACGCGCCCCCAGCCTGTGGACAACACTCAAGGAAACGCGATCATTCAATCCCGCAAATCGGTCATATTTACTCCTAGTCTGACATTGCGCCCCCTCGTTCTGTCCACAGGGCTTGCGCACCTGCCCCGCTTCGGTTACTGGGAAGGACGGCCCACGCCATGCCCGCAGATCTCGCCGTCATCGGACTAGGCCCGTACGGCCTGCCGCTGGCCAAGGCTGCCGTCGCCGTCGGCATCCCCACGCTCGGTTACCGGACCGGGCCCGATTCCGGCTCCCTCAGTCCCGCCGAACTGCGCCGGATGCTCTCGGGGGGCTTCCGGCACGCCACGAACCCCGCCGAGCTCGGCCGGGTCCGCACCGCCGTCATCTGCCCCCCGACCCCGCGCGGCGCCGACGGCTCCCTCGACCTGAGCCAGGTGGAGGCGGCCGCCCGCACCCTGGCCGGACAGCTGCGCCCGCACACCACCGTCATCCTGGAGTCACCGGTACCGCCGGGCACCACCGAGAACGTGCTGCGTCCCCTCCTCGAAGAGGGTTCCGGGATGCGCGCCGGCCGTGATTTCCACCTGGCGTACTCCCCCAGCCGCGTCGACCCCGGAAACCGCCACTTCACGCCCGCCAACACTCCCCAGGTGATCGGCGGGCTCACCCCCGCCTGCACCGAGTCGGCGGCCGCCTTCTACGGCCGTCTCACCGACAAGGTGGTACGCGCGCGTGGCCCGCGCGAGGCGGAGACCGTGCAGGTCCTGGAGACCAACTTCCGGCACGTCAACATCGCCCTCGTCAACGAAATGGCCGTCCTCTGCCACGACTTGGGCGTCGACCTGTGGGACGTCATCCGCTGCGCGGAGACCAAGCCGTTCGGCTTCCAGGCCTTCCGCCCCGGCCCCGGCGTCGGCGGCCACGCCGTCCCGCAGGACCTCGCCGGCCCCGCCGGCCGCACCCTGCGCATGGTCGAACTGGCCCAGCAGGTCAACAGCCAGATGCCCCGCTACGTCGTCCAGCGCGCCGCCGCCCTCCTCAACGAGCACGGCAAGTCCGCCCGCGGTGCCCGCATCCTCCTGCTGGGCGTCACCTACAAGCCCGACCTCGCCGACCAGCAGTCCACCCCCGCCCAGGAGGTCGCCACCCGTCTGCTGGAGCTGGGCGCGTCCATCAGCTACCACGACCCCTACATCGCCTCGTGGAGCGTCCTGGACCGCCCGGTCCCGCGCGCGGACGCCCTGTACGAGGCCGTCGCGGACGCCGACCTGACGATCCTGCTCCAGCAGCACCGGACGTACGACCTGCAAGGTCTGTCGGTGAAGGCCCAGCTCCTGCTGGACACGCGCGGGGCCGCGCCCACCGGGGCGGCACACCGGTTGTGACGCGGACGCTCCCGGCCGCCGCACGCGCGTGAGCCGCTCCGGACGAAAAAGGGCCGGTCACCCCACCCAGGAGTGACCGGCCCTTCCCTGACGAGGACGTCGTACGGACTAGCGCGTGTGCTGCGAGTCCGCGACCGTCACCTCGACCCGCTGGAACTCCTTGAGCTCGCTGTAGCCGGTCGTGGCCATGGCCCGGCGCAGGGCGCCGAAGAAGTTCATGGAGCCGTCGGGGGTGTGCGACGGGCCCGTCAGCACCTCCTCGATGGTGCCGACCGTGCCCAGGTCGACCTTCTTGCCGCGCGGCAGCTCCTCGTTCACGGCCTCCATGCCCCAGTGGTGGCCCTTGCCCGGCGCGTCCGTGGCGCGGGCCAGCGGGGAGCCCATCATCACGGCGTCGGCGCCGCAGGCGATGGCCTTGGGGAGGTCGCCGGACCAGCCCACACCGCCGTCGGCGATCACGTGGACGTACCGGCCGCCGGACTCGTCCATGTAGTCGCGGCGGGCCGCGGCCACGTCGGCGACCGCCGTCGCCATCGGGACACGGATGCCGAGGACGTTGCGGGTGGTGTGCGCGGCGCCGCCGCCGAAGCCGACCAGGACGCCCGCCGCGCCGGTACGCATCAGGTGCAGGGCGGCGGTGTAGGTGGCGCAGCCGCCGACGATCACCGGGACGTCGAGCTCGTAGATGAACTGCTTCAGGTTCAGTGGCTCGTGCGAGGAGGAGACGTGCTCCGCGGAGACCGTGGTGCCGCGGATGACGAAGATGTCGACGCCGGCGTCGACGACCGCCTTGGAGAACTGGGCCGTGCGCTGCGGGGAGAGCGCGGCGGCGGTGACCACGCCCGAGTCGCGCACCTCCTTGATGCGCTGCCCGATCAGCTCCTCCTTGATGGGAGCGGCGTAGATCTCCTGGAGGCGG
>JABFVM010000360.1 GCA_013362785.1 Streptomyces sp.
ACCACCCTTTCACTACTCAATTAGTGAAAGGGTGGTGGAACGGATGGTCGAGTACCGCATCGACCGGCGCTCCGGCGTCGCCACCTATGTGCAGATCGTCCAGCAGACCAAACAGGCCCTGCGCCTCGGCCTGTTGGAGCCGGGCGACAAGCTGCCCACGGCCCGTGAGGTCGTCGAGGCCACCGCCATCAATCCGAACACCGTCCTCAAGGCCTACCGCGAACTGGAGCGCGAGGGCCTGGTCGAGGCGCGCCGCGGGCTCGGCACGTTCGTACGGCGCGGGCTCGGCGCCGCCCCCGCCGACTCGCCCCTGCGGGCCGAGTTGGACGCGTGGGCCGCACGGGCCCGTGAAGCCGGGATGGACCGCGACGACGTGGGCGCCCTCTTCACCTCGGTACTGGACACGCACTTCAAGGGAGACCAGTCATGACCGACACCGCCATCGAGGCGGCCGCGCTGGGCAGGAGGTTCGGCCGGCGCCGCAGGATCGCGCTGGACGGCTGCTCCTTCCGGCTCCCGGCCGGCAGCGTGTGCGCCGTCGTCGGACCGAACGGCGCCGGCAAGTCGACCCTGCTCTCCCTCGCCGCCGGTCTGCTGCGCCCCACCGACGGCACGATCACCGTCCTCGGCCGGAGCCCGGCGAGCGCGCGGGAGCGACTCGCGTACGTCGCCCAGGACAAGCCCCTGCACCTCCAGCTCACCGTCGCCGACACCCTGCGGCTGGGGCGGGAGCTCAACCCCCGCCGCTGGGACGCGGCCGTCGCCGAGCGGATCGTCGCCGAGGGCGACCTCGACCCGAAGGCCAAGGTCCGCACCCTCTCCGGCGGCCAGCGCACCCGCGTCGCGCTCGCCCTCGCCCTCGGCAAGCGCCCCGAGGTGCTGCTCCTGGACGAGCCGATGGCCGACCTCGACCCGCTCGCCCGGCACCAGCTGATGGCCACGCTCATGGCCGACGCCGCCGAACACGGCACCACGGTTGTCATGTCCTCGCACGTCGTCGCCGAGCTGGACGGCTCCTGCGACCACCTCCTGCTGCTCGGCGCCGGCCGGGTCCGCCTCGCCGGCCCGCTGGACGACCTGCTCGCCGCCCACCGGCTCGTGACGGGCCGCGCCGACACCCCCCTGGACCCGCACCTCGTGGTCGAGTCCCGCACCACGGGCCGTCAGCTCACCGCGCTGATACGGCCCGACGGCCCCCTCGGCGACGGCTGGCAGAGCACCGCCCCCACCCTGGAGGAGCTGGTCCTCGCCCACCTGCGCGCCCCCGGGGCACCGGCCCTGCGCCTCGACACCGCGCGGGAGGCCGCCGTATGACCGCCGCCCTCGCCGTCGAACGGCCCACCGCCGCCGCGCCCTCCCGGGGTCCGCGCGGGCTGGTCTGGGCGATGCTGCGGCTGCACGGCTGGGCGCTGTGGTTCTGGGTGCTGCTGGTGGCCGTCGGGGCGGGAGCGCTGCTGTGGGCGTGGGGTCCGGGGGCCGACGCGGCCTGGGCGGAGTACCACGACATGGGGTGCGACGCCATGACGCCGGGCGACCTCGCCTGCGACTACACGGGCGCCGCCTACGCCCGCTACGACTCGGTCGGCGGCGCCGCCACCGCGCTCATCGGCATCGTCCCCTTCCTCACCGCCGCCTGGGCGGGCGGCGCGCTCATCGGGCGCGAACTGGAAAGCGGGACCGCCCAGTTGGCGTGGACGCAGTCCGTCTCCCCGGCCCGCTGGCTGGCCGCCAAGCTCGCCGTCCCGGCCGCCCTCCTCGTCTCCGGCACACTCGTGCTCACCCTGCTCCACCACATGCTGTGGTCGGCGGGCGGCGCGCTGCGGCAGGTGAACAGCTCACGGCACTGGTACGAGAGCTCCATCTTCGAGGCCAACGGCACCCTCACCACCGCCTACGCCCTTCTCGGCCTCGCCGTCGGCGTCCTCGCCGGACTGCTCCAGCGCCGCGCCCTGGCCGCGCTCGGCACGGCGGTCGTCGGCCTGGCGGTCCTCACGACCGCGCTCGGCACACTGCGCCCGTACCTGTGGCCGGTCGAGACGCTCACGGACAAGGACGAGTACCCCCCGTTCATCGACATGGTCGTCGACGAGGGCGCCCTCACCTCCACCGGCGCCCGCGTCCCGGACCCCATCTGCGTCGACAACGCCAAGTGCCTCGCCGAGCACGACATCGCGGGCTTCTACCGCGACTACCACCCCTCCGCCCACTTCTGGCCCCTGCAACTCGTGGAGACCGGCATCGTCCTCGCCGTCGCCGGCCTGGCCGTCCTCGCCGCCTTCGCGCTGCTGCGCCGCCGTACCGGAGCCGCCGTATGACCGCCGCCCTCGACGCCACGACCGCCGCGCCCAGCCGCGCCCCGCGTGGGCCGCGCGGCCTGGTCTGGGCCGTGCTGCGGGTGCACCGCGCGGCCCTGGTCCTCTGGGTCCTCGCCCTGGCCGCCGCGACGGCATGCCTGATCTGGATGTACGCCATCGGGGACGAGGCACGCAGGGGGATGGGCGGGTGCTCCGAACCGGTCGCCGTCGACGGCCTGCCCTCCTGCGCGTCGCTCGATGCGGCCACCACGGACACGTACAGCATCGGCATCGGGCTGCTCGCCACCAGCCTGTCGTTCGTGATCTTCCCCGTGGCCGCCTGGGCGGGCGGCGCGCTGATCGGCCGCGAGCTGGAGAGCGGCACCGCCCGGCTGGCCTGGACCCAGTCGGTCACCCCGGCACGCTGGCTGGCCGCCCAGCTCGCCGTCCCGGCCGCCCTCCTCACCGCCGGCACCGGCGGAATCGCCCTGCTGAACCTGTGGGTCCGCCAGAACGACGGCCCCGACCTGGCCGGAGACTGGTACTACTCGGACGTCTTCATCGCCACCGGGCCGACCGTCGTCGCCTACCCCCTGGCGGCCCTCGCCCTCGGCACACTCGCCGGACTGCTGCTCCGCCGGACCCTGCCCGCCGCCGGAGTGGCCTTCGCCGCCGCGTTCGTCCTCTACAACCTGCTGGAACGCAACCGCGAGAACCTCTGGCCGACGGCCATCCGCAGCGCGACCCACAACTCCGAACTGCCGCGTTCGGCCTGGCAGACGAGCAGCGCGACCTTCCACCCCCACTCCCACTTCTGGCCCCTCCAGTACGCCGAGACCGGCATCGTCCTCGCCGTCGCCGCCACCGCGACCCTCGCCGCGTTCTGGCTGCTGCGCCGCCGCACCCCCTGAGACCTCCGGTCCGTACGTCCCTCCACGGGGGGAGGGACGTACGGACCGGACATACCCACGCGGACGTGGACGCCCGCGAGCCGCCCCCCGATTTCCCACACGCCATGTCTCCGTAACCATTGGTTCAGACGGACTTGCGACGCTCACCCAATGACCGCCGCCGTGCCAGCGCCTTCGCCGCCGCCGGAGGGGAACGCGAGGAACGGGAACACCCGACGCCTCCCCGCGTCGCTCCCGCCCGCACTCTCCGACGCGCCCATTGGTCTGGATGCGCGGAACAATGGGCATATGAGCCAGCCCACAAACGCCCAGGCCAAGGTCCAGCACGCGCAGCCCTCCGTGGGCTCCATAGCTGCCCACCGCCCGCACACGGTCACCTCGGCGGTCGTCTCCGACCTGGAACCCGACATCGACGCCGACCTCGACGCCTACGAGGTCACCGAGATCGAGGGTGTCCAGCTGCCCCAGGGCCGCTTCCTGGACCGGGAGCGCAGCTGGCTCGCGTTCAACGAGCGTGTGCTCGAACTCGCCGAGGACCCGAACACCCCGCTCCTGGAGCGGGCCAACTTCCTGGCCATCTTCGCCAGCAACCTGGACGAGTTCTTCATGGTCCGCGTGGCCGGACTGAAGCGCCGTATCGCGACCGGTGTCGCCACCCGGTCCGCGTCCGGCCTTCAGCCCCGCGAGGTCCTGGAGATGATCTGGGCCCGCTCCCGCGAGCTGATGGCCCGGCACGCCGCCTGCTACCACGAGGACGTCGCCCCCGCCCTCGCGGAGGAGGGCATCCACCTGGTCCGCTGGAACGAGCTGACGGAGAAGGAGCAGGCCCGCCTCTTCACCCTGTTCCGGCACCAGATCTTCCCGGTCCTGACCCCGCTGGCGGTCGACCCGGCGCACCCGTTCCCGTACATCTCCGGGCTCTCCCTGAACCTGGCGGTACGGGTCCGCAACCCCGTCACCGGCACCCCGCACTTCGCCCGGGTGAAGGTGCCCCCGCTGCTCTCCCGCTTCCTGGAGGCCTCCCCCGGCCGGTACGTCCCGATCGAGGACGTGATCGCCGCGCACCTGGAGGAGCTGTTCCCGGGCATGGAGGTCCTGGAGCACCACGCCTTCCGGGTCACCCGCAACGAGGACCTGGAGGTCGAGGAGGACGACGCGGAGAACCTGCTCCAGGCCCTGGAGAAGGAGCTCATGCGGCGCCGCTTCGGGCCGCCGGTGCGCCTGGAGGTCGAGGAGAACATCAACCAGGAGGTCCTGGACCTGCTGGTGCGCGAGCTGAAGATCAGCGAGGCCGAGGTCTACCCGCTGACCGGCCCCCTGGACCTCACGGGTCTCTTCCGCATCGCCTCCATCGACCGGCCCGAGCTGAAGTACCCGAAGTTCGTCGCGGGCACCCATCGCGATCTCGCCGAGGTCGAGTCGGCGTCCGCGCCGGACATCTTCGCCGCGCTGCGCAACCGGGACGTACTGCTGCACCACCCGTACGACTCCTTCTCCACCTCCGTGCAGGCGTTCCTGGAGCAGGCGGCCGACGACCCGGACGTCCTCGCGATCAAGCAGACCCTGTACCGGACCTCGGGCGACTCCCCGATAGTCAACGCGCTCATCGACGCGGCCGAGGCGGGCAAGCAGGTCCTCGTCCTGGTCGAGATCAAGGCCCGCTTCGACGAGCACGCCAACATCAAGTGGGCGCGCAAGCTGGAGGAGGCCGGCTGCCATGTCGTCTACGGCCTCGTCGGCCTGAAGACGCACTGCAAGCTGTCGCTGGTGGTCCGCCAGGAGGGCGAGACGCTACGGCGCTACAGCCACGTCGGCACCGGCAACTACCACCCGAAGACGGCCCGGCTCTACGAGGACCTGGGCCTGCTGACGGCCGATCCGCAGGTCGGCGCGGACCTGTCCGACCTGTTCAACCGCCTGTCCGGCTACTCGCGCCGGGAGACCTACCGGCGGCTGCTGGTCGCGCCCAAGTCCCTGCGCGACGGTCTGGTCTCGCGGATCAACAAGGAGGTCCAGCACCACCGTGCCGGACGTCCCGCCTATGTCCGCATCAAGGTCAACTCGATCGTCGACGAGGCGCTCATCGACGCCTGCTACGCCGCGTCCCAGGCGGGCGTGCCGGTCGACATCTGGGTCCGCGGCATCTGCGCGATCCGCCCGGGCGTGACCGGACTGTCGGAGAACATCCGCGTCCGCTCGGTCCTCGGCCGCTTCCTGGAACACTCCCGGATCTTCGCCTTCGGCAACGGCGGCGAACCCGAGGTGTGGATCGGCAGCGCCGACATGATGCACCGCAACCTCGACCGACGTATCGAAGCCCTGGTCAGGGTCACCGACCCGGCCCACCGCGCCGCGCTCAACCGGCTCCTGGAGACCGGTATGTCCGACACCACCGCCTCCTGGCACCTCGGACCGGAGGGCGAGTGGACCCGGCACGCGACGGACGCGGACGGCCAGCCCCTGCGCAACGTCCAGGAGATGCTCATAGACGCCCGGAGGCGCCGGCGTGGCACAGCAACACCTTGATCCGACGGACCCCACGGCCGGGGCTGTGACGGGGGACGCCCTCGCGGGCTACCTGCGCGCCCAGGCCACGGAGTTCCTCCGAGCCCTGCGCCTGCACCGGGAGACCGGCGGCGGCGCGTCGAACGGCTCGGAGGAGGCTGTCGACGCCGCCCGGGCGCTACGGCGCTCGGCCCGCCGTATCAGCGCCAGCCTGCACACATTCCGCCCCCTGCTGGACGCCGACTGGTCGGAGGCCATCCGCCCGGAGCTGGCCTGGCTCTCCGGCACGCTGGCGTTGGAACACGCGTACGCGGCCCGGCTGGAACGCCTGCTGCTGGCACTGCACCGGCTGTCGGGGGCGACGGTGCTGCCGGGGCAGTCCGGTGCAGCCGATGCCGGTGGCGTCGCCGACGTGGCCGGCGTGGCCTCGGGCAGCCGCTCGGCCGACGCGACCGCAGGCGTGGCCGCGAGCGGTCGTGCCGGTGGCGGGGCGGCCGTTCCGCAGAAGGCGGCAGCGCCGCACGCGGGGCCCGCCACCGCGACGGCCACCCCGGAGCGCGGCAACCTCACGGTGGGCGCGGCCAAGGCGGGCGCCCTGCTCGAACGCCAGCTGACGCTCGCCCGGACGCGGGCACACAGCACCGCCCTCCAGGCCCTCGGCTCCTCCCGCTTCCACGCCGTGGCCGACAGCATCGCCGTACTGGCCAGCGAAGTCCCCCTGACCCCCGCCGCGGCCACCGCCGACCTGCGCCCCCTCGCATCCGCCGCCGAGGAGCGGCTCACCGACGCGGTGGCGGCGCTGCCGCTGGTGACCGCGGGCCACCCCTACAACGCCGAGGCCCTGATCCACGGCCTGTCCCCGGACCCGGCACCGCATCCGCAGGACGCCCCCTGGCACCAGGTCCGCCTGCTGCTGCGCCTGCACCGCTACGCCCGCGAGGTCCTCCTCGGCGACAACGGCCCGGTGGACGTACGGCTGCTGGCGGCCGGCCAGTCCCTGAACCGGCACCGCGACGCCTCCGAGGCGGCCGCCGCCGCGGCCCAGGCCGCCCGCACGCCGCGCATCGCCCCGGCGACGGCGTACGCCCTGGGCGTGCTGCACGCCGACCAGCGGCACGAGGTGGAGGCGGCCCGGTTCGCCTTCCAGCAGTCCTGGCAGATGAAGACGGTGGGCGCGGCTCAGCGACCCTGAGGCAAGCCCTGGGAACCCCTGCACCACAGGTACTCCCGAAGGAGGCACTTTCCCGGTGACTCACCCGAACCAAGACCTCACCGTCCATGCGGCGGGCTGCGTCCTGTGGCGCCGTTCGCCGGTAGACGGTGAGCTGGAGATATGCCTGATCCACCGACCGAAGTACGACGACTGGTCGCATCCCAAGGGCAAACTGAAACGCGACGAGGACCCCCTCGAAGGCGCTCTGCGCGAGGTGGCCGAGGAGACGGGCCACGTGGCCGAGCCGGGCGTCGAGCTGCCGACGCAGCGGTACATCGCCAACGACCGCCCCAAGGTGGTCCGGTACTGGGCGGCCGAGGCGGGCCCGGGCCGCTTCGCCCCCAACGCCGAGGTGGACCGCCTGCTGTGGCTCTCGCCCACCGCAGCAAAGTGCCGTCTCAGCCAGCCCAGGGACCGCCCACTCGTGGACGCCCTACTGGAGTCGCTGCGGCCGGCCTAGTCCGAAGCAACACGCACAAAGTGTCGGCATACACCCGTGTCCTCAACGTAAGCGTTCCGTTACCTCACCGCACCGTCCCCAGGGGTTCACCCCCCGTTCATTTACGCCCTTCGGCGGCTTCACCTGTTCTGCCTAATTTCGGCCGTGCACGATGACGGACCGCGCCCCGGGGGGACGGGTCCGCATCACCCATTCTTCGCACGCCGCCGGAATTCAGGACGGCGGCTCCCGGAAGGAACTCCCTCAGTGAAGCTTCAGCGCAAGAACCGGCGCGTCCTCGCTCTCGGCGCTCTCGCCGTCTCCGGCGCCCTGGCCCTCACGGCGTGCGGCTCCGACGAGACCGGCAACGGCGGCGGCGACGCCTCCTCCAGCGCCGGTGCCAGCAACATCAAGTGTGACGACGCCTCGGGCCAGGTCCTCGCCGACGGCTCCTCCGCCCAGAAGAACGCCGTCGACGCCTGGGTCAAGCAGTTCTCGTCCGCCTGCAAGGTGGAGATCAACTACAAGGCCGGCGGCTCCGGTGCCGGTGTCACCGCGTTCACGCAGGGCCAGATCCCGTGGGCCGGTTCGGACTCGGCGCTGAAGCCCGAAGAGGTCGAGGCCTCCAAGAAGATCTGCTCCGGCGGTCAGGGCATCGACCTGCCGATGGTCGGCGGCCCGATCGCGCTCGGCTACAACGTCCCGGGGGTGGACAACCTCGTCCTGGACGCCCCGACGATCGCCAAGATCTTCAACGACAAGATCAAGAACTGGAACGACCCGGCGATCGCGAAGCTCAACCCCGGCGCCAAGCTGCCCGACCTGAAGATCCAGGCCTTCCACCGCTCCGACGAGTCCGGCACCACGGACAACTTCACCAAGTACCTGATCGCCACCGCCAAGAGCGACTTCCCCTACGAGGGCGGCAAGGCCTGGCAGGCCAAGGGCGGCCAGTCCGCTCCGCAGTCCTCCGGTGTCGCCGCGCAGGTCAAGCAGACCGCCGGTGCGATCGGCTACTTCGAGCTGTCCTACGCCAAGAACGGCATCAAGGCCGTCGCCATCGACACGGGCGCCGGCAAGCCGGTCGAGGCCACCGTCGAGAACGCCACCAAGGCCATCTCGGACGCCAAGGTCGTCGGCACCGGCAAGGACCTCTCCCTTGAGCTGAACTACGCCACCAAGGCCGAGGGTGCCTACCCGATGATCCTCGTCACCTACGAGATCGTCTGCGACAAGGGCAACAAGACCGAGACCCTGCCCGCCGTCAAGGCCTTCCTGCGCTACGCGGCCTCCGAGGACGGCCAGAAGATCCTCGCCGAGAACGACTACGCGC
>JABFVM010000201.1 GCA_013362785.1 Streptomyces sp.
CCGGCCGTATGAGACCCGCAAATGCCTTGCTGAGCAAGGCCGTTCGGGCGCGCGGCGCGGCTGAATTCCCTGTCGGCCGTCGATGAGGCCGCCGCCGAGGCCGTCGATGAGGCCACGGACGTCAGTGGCCTCACGGGACCGGACCCGCCGTCCGGTACCGGTCGAGGCGGCGGGGTGCGTGCGAGGAGCGCGCACCGGCGCACGGCGTGCCGCCGTCCCACCGCCGACGTCCGTGCGCCCTCCGTGCGGTGCCAGGGCCCCGGTCCCGCACGGGCGTTTCGGCGGCCACCACCCCTGCCGTCGACGAGACCCGACGGTCCCCATGTTTCCCGCCGCTCCCGAGCAGGTCCCGCCGTCCCACCCCCACCGCACGTCAGAGCCCGGAACACGGCACAGCGCCCGACGGCGCGCCCGAGCCTCCCCGAGGCGCACGTCGGCTGCCAACGAGGCCGGCAACATGATCAACCTCGACTCCAACCCGACCAAGATCGTCGAGATCGTCGAGATCGGCAAGCGACTCCTCATCACCCGGGGGGCGTTGACAACGTTCTCCACCGCCAACGACGTCACCAAGTACTTCGCGATCATCCCGGCGATGTTCGCCGGCACCCACCCGGCCCTGGACGCCCTCAACATCATGGGCCCGCACAGCCCGACCTCGCCGATCGCCTCCGCGATCATCTTCAACGCCCTGATCATCGCCACCCTGACCCCGCTCGCCCCGCGCGGCGTCCGCCACACCCCCTCGTCCGCACACGACCTGCCGCGCCGCAACCTCCCCCTGTATGGCCTCGGCTGACGGCCCGCCATGTGCCCGAAAGCCGCCGCCGTGGAGTCGCCCGGTGCCACGCGAGAAGCACCCACACCATCACGCTGGGTATCCGCCCCCGCCGCCGTCTCTCGCACCCCCCATACAGCCCAGCGGCCGCCCATACACCCCCGGAGCTCGATGATTGCCGTGCGACCAACCCCCACGCGCCCAGTCTTAACGGAAGCTTGACGCCCACGGCCCCGCCATCCGTGGGCCCAGACGTAACTCTCCGCTTACGCTGGTGCCGCCGTCCGCGTGATGGCCGGAATTCCACGCCGTCCCGCACCTCAGGAGCACGTCGATGGCCACAACCGAACATCCTCCGCCCAGTCGTCTGCGCGCCTGGATGCTGGAGGGCCTGTCCGACATGGGCAAGGGCCGGGCCCGGCGGCCGGCGGAGACCGAGCCCAAGCCGGAGGTCAAGGGCCAGCGCTGGTACCGGGTCATGTGCCTGACCGGCGTCGACTACTTCTCGACCCTCGGCTACCAGCCGGGCATCGCGGCCCTCGCGGCCGGGCTGCTGTCGCCCATCGCCACCATCGTGCTCGTGATCGTCACCCTGGCGGGCGCCCTGCCCGTGTACCGGCGGGTGGCCGAGGAGAGCCCCCACGGCCAGGGCTCGATCGCGATGCTGGAGCGGCTGCTGACCTTCTGGAAGGGCAAGCTCTTCGTCCTCACCCTGCTCGGCTTCGCCGCCACCGACTTCCTGATCACCATCACCCTGTCCGCGGCGGACGCCTCGACCCACCTGGTCGAGAACCCGCACCTGGAAAGCGCCCTGCACGACAAGCAGATGGTGATCACCCTCATCCTGGTGGCGCTGCTCGGCGCGGTGTTCCTCAAGGGCTTCCTGGAGGCGATCGGCGTCGCCGTCGCGCTGGTCGCGAGCTATCTCGCGCTGAACGCCGTCGTGGTGGTCGTCGGCCTGTATCACGTCGTCACCGAGGGCCACGTGGTCGCCGACTGGTCCAACGCCCTCACCGCCGAGCACGGCAACGTCTTCGTGATGATCGGCGTCGCCCTGATCGTCTTCCCCAAGCTCGCCCTCGGCCTCTCCGGCTTCGAGACCGGCGTAGCCGTGATGCCGCACGTCAAGGGAGACCCGGGCGACACCGAGGAGAACCCCGAGGGCCGCATCCGGGACACCAAGAAGCTGCTCACCGTCGCCGCCGTGATCATGAGCTGCTTCCTGATCACGACCAGCTTCATCACCACCCTGCTGATCCCGGAGAAGGAGTTCGAGTCGGGCGGCGAGGCGAACGGCCGTGCGCTCGCCTACCTGGCGCACGAGTACCTCGGCGGCGCCTTCGGCACGGTGTACGACGTCTCGACGATCGCCATCCTGTGGTTCGCCGGCGCCTCCGCCATGGCCGGCCTGCTCAACCTGATGCCACGCTATCTGCCCCGCTACGGCATGGCCCCGCACTGGGCGCGCGCGGTGCGCCCGATGGTCATCGTCTTCACCCTGGTCGCCTTCCTGGTGACCTGGATCTTCGACGCCGACGTCGACGCCCAGGGCGGCGCCTACGCCACCGGCGTGCTGGTGCTCATCAGCTCCGCCGCGATCGCCGTGACCATCGCGGCCCGCGAGGCCGGCCAGCGCAAGTGGTTCATCGGCTTCGCGGTCATCTCGGCGGTGTTCCTCTACACGACCGTCGTGAACGTCATCGAGCGCCCCGACGGTGTGAAGATCGGCGCCTGCTTCATCGCCGGCATCATCCTCATCTCCCTGCTCTCACGGCTGCTGCGCGCTTTCGAGCTCCGTGTGACCAGCGTGACGCTCGACGACATGGCGGAACGTTTCGTCAGGGACATCGCCAGCCGCAAGATCCGGCTCATCGCCAACGAGCCGGACAGTCGCGACAAGGCCGAGTACCGCGACAAGATCGAGCAGATCCGCCACGACAACGACCTGCCCGAGCAGGAGGACTTCGTCTTCGTCGAGGTGACGGTCACCGACCCGTCCGAGTTCGAGGCGGGCCTGACGGTACGCGGCCAGGTCATGCACAACCGCTACCGCGTCCTGACCCTGGAGTCCTCCTCCATCCCCAACGCCCTGGCCGCGCTGCTGCTGCACGTCCGCGACAGCACCGGCTGCATCCCGCACATCTACTTCGAGTGGACCGAGGGCAGCCCCTTCGCCAACTTCCTGCGCTTCTTCCTCTTCGGCCAGGGCGAGGTCGCCCCGGTCACCCGCGAGGTGCTGCGCGAGGCGGAACCGGACCGTGAACGCAGGCCACGGGTGCACACCGGCTGAACACGGGTGCGCAGGCGCTCAGGGCCTGTCCGGCGGATCATGCCGGCGTCGCGGGGTCTGGCACGCCCATCTGCGGCGTTGTCGTCGGTTGCCGACGCTCCGCGTCGCCGCCCTCCTCCGCCTTGCAGCTGGACGCACCAGACCCCGCTCACCCGCGTTAATGAGATACCGCCACCTGTAGCCGACCTGATCCGCCGGACAGGCCTTAGCACGGGTGCGCACCGGCCGAAACGGCCTCGGGCATCAGGATCGCGTCAAGGTTGAACGGTAAGGCGTCAGAGCGCCGTCACGGCCGGTCACTCCGGCGCCGCAGCCCCTTACCGTCTGCACTGTGCAGGGAAGCAGACGGCATGCGACCCCGACCGGCGACCGCCACTGGCGTGGCAGCGCCCGGTTCGCCGCGGGCTGTGCCGTGACCTTCTTCGGCATGACCCTGGTCGTCGACTGGGACGCCCACACCCTGACCCCGCCCCGCGCCCTGCTCTGGCTGGCGATGACCTCCTTACTGTTCACGATCCTGCTCCCCCAGCGCGTCACCGCGGGCCCGGGCTGGCTCGCGGTACGTGGCCTCGTACGGCATCAGGTGGTGCGCACCGACGCCCTGGTGGCCGTACGGCAGCACGGCGACGTCTCCGCGTATCTGACCCTGCGCGACACGGACGGCAACCGCCTGGATCTGGACCCGCGGATCCTCGTCACCAACCCCCTGCTGTGGCACGAGCTGGACACCGGGGTACGCCGCTCACGGGCCGGCGGAACGCTGCTCGAAGGCATGGACGTACTGGAGCGGCTGCGGCACCAGATCGACGACGCGACAGCGCGGGCGGTGCTCAGGGCGTCGGGCATCTACTGAACGACGCGCGCCGGCCAGGACGTACGACGCCCTCCAGCCGGCCCCCCACCGGCAGTTCCCGACCCCTGCCCCTATCGTGACGGCCATGCACTCCTACACGATCGGCCAGGCGGCGCGGCTGCTCGGCGTGAGCCCCGACACCGCCCGCCGCTGGGCGGACGCGGGCCGGGTGGCGACCCACCGCGACGAGACCGGGCGGCGTCTCATCGACGGCAAGGACCTCGCCGCGTTCTCGGTCGAACTCGCCAGGTCCGGCAGCGGCGAGGAGGAGACCTCGTACACCTCGGTCCGCAACGCCTTCCCCGGCATCGTCACCGCCATCAAGCTCGGCGACGTCGCGGCCCAGGTCGAGATCCAGGCCGGTCCGCACCGCCTGGTCTCCCTCCTGACCCGCGAGGCGGTCGAGGAACTGGGCCTGGAGGTGGGCATGGAGGCCACGGCCCGGGTGAAGTCGACGAACGTGCACATCGACCGCGCGTAACCGGCGCGACACACCCGGCGCACTACGGTAGGCACCAGCAGCCGCAAACCCCCTCAAACCCCCACCGTCTGCGAGGCGCCCCATGAGCCTGAGCATCCGCAACCAGCTCCCCGGCACGATCACCGCCATCACCCCCGGCGAGGTCATGGCGACCGTCAAAGTCCGCCTCGCCGGCGGCCAGGAACTCACCGCGGCCATCACCCTGGAGGCCGTCGAGCACCTCGGCCTGACCATCGGCACCCCGGTGAACGCGCTGGTGAAGGCGACGGAGATCTCCCTCGCCACCGCCCCGGTCAAGGGCCTGTCCATCCGCAACCAGCTCCCGGGCACGGTCACCGGCATCGCCACGGGCGGCGCGATGGCGTCGGTGAAGATCGCCGTGGAGGGCGCCGACCTGACGGCGGCCATCACCCGGGACGCCACCAACGACCTGGCCCTCTCCCCCGGCACTCCCGTGGTCGCACTGGTCAAGGCGACAGAGGTGGCACTGACGACGGTGTGACGGGCGAGACGGGCGTGACGGGCGTGACATGACAAAGGGCTCCGCCCGGCCACACACGGCCGGGCGGAGCCCTTCGAGCAGCTGTCCCGCGCTGGTCAGCCCTCGTAGGCGTCCATCGGCGGGCAGGAGCACACCAGGTTCCGGTCGCCGAAGGCCTGGTCGATCCGGCGCACCGGCGGCCAGTACTTGTCCGCGGCCGACACTCCGGCCGGGAACACGGCGTCCTCACGGCTGTACGCGTGCTCCCACTCGCCGCCCAGCGCGTCGGCGGTGTGCGGGGCGTTCCGCAGCGGGTTGTCGTCGGCCGGCCACTGACCCGCCGCGACCTTCTCGATCTCGGCACGGATGGCGATCATCGCGTCGCAGAACCGGTCGAGTTCGGCCAGGTCCTCGGACTCGGTCGGCTCGATCATCAGCGTCCCGGCCACCGGGAACGACATCGTCGGCGCGTGGAAGCCGTAGTCGATGAGCCGCTTGGCCACGTCGTCGACGCTCACTCCGGTCGCCTTGGTCAGCGGCCGCAGATCGATGATGGACTCGTGGGCGACGAGTCCGCCCGGCCCGTTGTAGAGCACCGGGTAGTGCGGCTCCAGCCGCTTGGCGACGTAGTTGGCGGACAGCACGGCCACCTGCGTGGCCCGCTTGAGCCCCTCGCCGCCCATGAGCCGGACGTACGCCCACGAGATCGGCAGGATCCCGGCGGAACCCCAGGGCGCGGCCGAGATCGGGCCGACGCCCGTCTCCGGCCCGGCGGCGGGCTGCAGCGGGTGGTTCGGCAGATACGGCGCCAGGTGCGCCCGCACGCCCACGGGGCCCACTCCCGGACCGCCACCGCCGTGCGGGATGCAGAAGGTCTTGTGCAGGTTCAGATGCGAGACGTCACCGCCGAAGTGCCCCGGCTTGGCAAGCCCCACAAGGGCGTTGAGGTTGGCGCCGTCGACGTACACCTGGCCGCCGGCCTCGTGGACCTGCGCGCAGATGTCGGCGACGTGCTCCTCGAACACACCGTGCGTCGACGGGTACGTGATCATCAGCACCGACAGCTCGTCACGGTACTGCTCGATCTTGGCCCGCAGATCGTCGACGTCGATCTCGCCGTCCCCGGCGGTCTTCACGACGACGACCTTCATGCCGGCCATCACGGCGCTGGCGGCGTTGGTGCCGTGCGCGGAGGACGGGATGAGGCACACGGTCCGCTGCTCGTCGCCGTTGGCCCGGTGGTACCCGCGTACCGCGAGCAGCCCGGCCAGCTCGCCCTGCGAACCGGCGTTCGGCTGCAACGACACCTTGTCGTAGCCGGTGACCTCGGCGAGACGTTCCTCCAGCTCACGGATGAGCGTCAGATAGCCCTGCGCCTGCTCGGCGGGCGCGAAGGGGTGCAGCTGCCCGAACTCCGGCCAGGTGACCGGCTCCATCTCGGTGGTCGCGTTGAGCTTCATCGTGCAGGACCCCAGCGGGATCATGCCGCGGTCGAGCGCGTAGTCCCGGTCGGCCAGCCTGCGCAGGTAGCGCAGCATCGCCGTCTCGGAACGGTACTGGTGGAACACGGGGTGCGTGAGGTACTCGTCGCCGCGCAGCAGCCCGGCCGGAAGCGTGTCCTCGGCCTCCGCGTCCAGCGCCTCGATGTCCCCCTCGACGCCGAACGCCGTCCATACGGCGCCCAGCTGGGCCCGCGTGGTGGTCTCGTCGCAGGCGATGGAGACGTGGTCGGCGTCGACGAGACGCAGGTTCACGCCGTTCTGCCGGGCGGCGGCCACGATGTCGGCGGCCTTCGAGGGCACCCGCACGGTGAGCGTGTCGAAGTAGGAACCGTGCACGACCTCGACGCCACCGGCCGTGAGTCCCGCGGCGAGGATCGAGGCGTACCGGTGGGTCCGCCGGGCGATGCCCCTGAGCCCGTCGGGCCCGTGGTACACGGCGTACATCCCGGCCATCACGGCGAGCAGCACCTGAGCGGTACAGATGTTGCTGGTCGCCTTCTCGCGCCGGATGTGCTGCTCACGCGTCTGCAGGGCCAGCCGGTAGGCCTTGTTCCCGTCGGCGTCCACCGACACACCCACGAGCCGCCCGGGCAGGCTGCGCGCGAACTTCTCCTGTACGGCCATGTAGCCGGCGTGCGGCCCGCCGAAGCCCATCGGCACACCGAACCGCTGCGTCGTCCCGACCGCGATGTCCGCCCCGAGCTCACCGGGCGACTTCAGCAGCGTGAGCGCGAGCAGATCGGCGGCGACGGTGACGAGGGCGCCGAGCTCATGGGCCTGGTCGATGACGGCCTTGATATCCCGTACGACGCCGGAGGCACCCGGGTACTGGAGGAGCACGCCGTTGATCTCGCGCGAGGCGACCTCGGCCGGAATACCGTCGCTGAGGTCGGCGACGACGACCTCCACGCCGGTCGGCTCGGCGCGGGTCTCGATCACGGCGATGGTCTGCGGAAGCACGTCCTGGTCGACCAGGAACAGCCCCTTCTTGTTCTTGCCCATACGCCGGGACAGGGCCATGGCCTCGGCGGCGGCGGTCCCCTCGTCGAGCAGCGAGGCCCCGGAGGTCGGCAGCCCGGTGAGGTCGGCGACCACGGTCTGGAAGTTCAGCAGGGCCTCAAGCCGCCCCTGCGAGATCTCGGGCTGGTACGGCGTGTAGGCGGTGTACCAGGCCGGGTTCTCCATGACATTGCGCAGGATGACCGGCGGAGTGAAGGTCCCGTAGTACCCGAGCCCGATCATCGAGTCCAGCACCTGGTTGCGATCGGCGAGCGACCGCAGCTCGGCCAGCACCTCGGCCTCGGTACGCGCCCCCGGCAGAGCAAGAGAGTCGGCGTTCTTGATCACATCCGGCACCGCGGCGGCCGTGAGCTCGTCCAGCGAGCCGTATCCGACGTGGGCGAGCATCTTGGCCCGAGCCTCGTGATCAGGACCAATATGACGCTGCTCGAACGGGATGCCCTGTTCGAGCTCGGAAAGCGGAATGCGATGGGCGGTCATTACGGAGGCCTCCTGGTCTGACACGACCTTCGAGGGGCACCACGGTGCGGGTACCCGTACGGCCTCCCCCTCTGTCATCTCAACCTGAGAGCTTCACCGGGTCAGCCCGAGGGCGCCCGGCTTTCACCGTCGGTGAGAGCGGAAGCCGTCGACACCCGCCCTGCTTTCCAGAGTGACCTCGTCCGTGCGGTACGTGAGCCTGAGAGATTCCGGGGAGGATTTGCTCCTTCGGCGCCTCCGATGATGTCCGGAGGACTCTCCCGCACGGGGTCAGCAGCCGCTAGAAAGCCTACCAGCGAGGTCAACGCACGGACCTTCGAGTGGCCGCTCTCACCAATCTGCCCTTTCGTAGTGCTTACGGATGAGTTGCGACCAAGTGGAGGGCCCGTGCAGACCGACATCGATCCGCGCAATCTGATCGGCCGCAAGGCCTTCGACCGCAACGGCACCAAGATCGGCACCATCGACGAGGTCTACCTCGACGACGCCACCGGAGTGCCGGAATGGGCGGCCATACGCACCGGCCTGTTCTCCCGGGACGCCTTCGTCCCCCTGGAGCCCAGCGAACTGGTCGAAGGCACCCTCCACGTCCCCTTCGAACGCGCCCTGATCAAGGACGCCCCCGACTTCGGCGTGGGCCGCCACCTCTCCCCGGAACAAGAACTCCAGCTCTACCACCACTACGGCTTGGACGTAGCAGCCCCACCCCCACCCCCCGACCGAGACTTCGGCAAGCTGGCGGGCCCCGAATCCCCCGACAACAACAACCCGACAACCCCCCACCGCT
>JABFVM010000497.1 GCA_013362785.1 Streptomyces sp.
CGCCGCCGCCTCCCGCTTCCTGGACGGCGAGTCGATCGGTCCGGAGTCCAGCCTGAACAAGGTCTTCTGGTCGGAGTACGACATCGCCCTGCACGAGACGGCCCTCGATCTGCTGGACGCCGAGGGCGAGTTGGCCGACACCGACTGGTCCGAACGCTACGTCTTCTCCCTCGCCGGCCCGATCTACGCCGGCGCCAACGAGATCCAGCGCGACATCATCGCCGAACGCCTGCTGGGCCTACCGAAGGGGCGACGCTGATGACGCCACGGATGCCGGAGGTGCGGTACTGATGCGCCTCCTTCTCGACGCCGAGCAGCGGGCCTTCGCCGGATCGCTGGACGCGATGCTGACGGTGGCGGACACGCCGACGGTCATACGGGACTGGAGCCGGGGCGAGCACGCGAGGGGCCGCGCTCTGTGGTCGCGTATCGCCGACGCGGGGGTCTTCGCGCTGGCGGTTCCCGAGGCATACCAGGGACTGGGCCCCCGGCCCGTTGAACTCGCCGTCGCCTTCGTGGAGTTGGGGCGTCATGCGGTGCCGGGCCCCTTGGTGGAGACCGTCGCGGCGGCGGCGCTGCTCGCCGGGATACCGGAGCCCGGACCGGCCAAGCGGCTCCTGCCCGCGCTGGGGGCGGGCGAGGCGCTGGCGACGCTGACACACGCCGGTCACGCCCTGGACGGGGACGTGGCGGACGTACGGCTGACGGTGTCGGGGGCGGATGGCCCGACGTGGCCGACGACGCCGAAGGCAGGCACGCCGGGAGCAGATCGCCCCATGCCCGAGCTGCGCCTGGCCCCCGCGCCCGCCACCGGCACCCCCCGCCCCTCCCTCGACCCGGCCCGCCGTCTCTGTCCGCTCCCTCCCGGCGGGGAACTCCTCGCCGCCGGTCCGCAGATCGTCGCGCCCGCCGCCGACGCCCTCGCGTACGCCCGTCTCACCACCGCCGCTCAGGCCCTCGGCGTCGGTGAGGCCCTGCTCGACAGGACCGTCACCCATGTCGGGCAGCGCACCCAGTTCGGCGCGCCCATAGGCTCCTTCCAGGCCGTCAAGCACCGTCTGGCCGACGCGAAGATCGCCCTGGAGTTCGCCCGGCCCCTGGTCTTCGGCGCCGCGCTCACCATGGCGCCCGCCGACATCGCGGCCGCCAAGGTCACGGCGTGCGAGGCGGCGTACGCCACCGCCCGTACCGCACTCCAGTTGCACGGCGCGATCGGCTACACGGCGGAGTACGACCTGTCGCTCTGGCTGACCAAGGCCCGCGCCCTGCGCACCGCCTGGGGCAGCCCGGACGTGTGCCGGGCCGAGGTGCTCAGTGGTGCTGATCGCCGCTGGTGACCTCGCGGTACTCCTCCACCGTCGGCTTGGTGATCCGGGTCCGGGGCCCGAACATCGCCTTCGCCAGCCGGGCCCGCACCCGCTCGGTCGGTGCCACCCGGCGCCGGACGCCATTGGCGTCGACGAGCGGGCCGACCTCGTACGGCGGATCCTGCTCGTGCTGGGTGAGGGTGAACAGCTGCCCCTGGGTGAGCGGCTCGTGGACCTCGATGTACTCGCCCTGCGGAAGCCGCTTGATGGTGCCCGTCTCCCGGCCGTGCAGCACCTTCGCCCGGTCCCGGCGCTGCAGCCCCAGACAGATCCGCTTGGTCACGGTGAAGGTGACGACCGGCGCCACGAAGACCGCGATCCGCACGAACCAGGTGATCACGTTGATGGACAGATGCAGATGCGTGGCCACGACGTCGTTGCCGCCGCCGATCAGCAGCACCGCGTACAGACTCAGCCAGGCCGCGCCGAGGCCGGTGCGCACCGGCATGTTGCGGGGCCGGTCGAGGATGTGGTGCTCGCGTTTGTCGCCGGTGATCCACGCCTCGATGAAGGGATACACGCCGAGCGCGAGCAGGATCAGCGGGAAGAGCGAGAAGGGGATGAAGACGCCCGGTTCCAGGGTGTGGCCCCAGAGGTTGATCTCCCATCCCGGCATCACCCGGATCAGGCCCTCGGAGAAGCCGAGATACCAGTCGGGCTGGGCGCCCGTGGTGACCATGTCCGGCCGGTAGGGCCCGAAGGCCCACACCGGGTTGATGCTCGCGACGCCGCCCATCAGCGCCAGCACACCGAAGACGAGGAAGAAGAAACCGCCCGCCTTGGCCATGTACACCGGCAGGAAGGGCATCCCGACGACCGACTTCTGGTCGCGGCCGGGGCCCGGGTACTGCGTGTGCTTGTGGTAGAAGACCAGGATCAGATGGGCGACCACCAGGCCCAGCATGATCCCGGGCAGCAGCAGGATGTGGATCGGGTAGAGCCGCGCGATGAAGTCCTCGCCGGGGAACTCCCCGCCGAAGAGGAAGAACGCCACGTACGTCCCCACGATCGGGATCGACAGGATGGCGCCGTGCGCGAACCGCAGGCCGGTGCCGGAGAGCAGGTCGTCGGGGAGGGAGTAGCCGGTCAGGCCGGTGATGATGCCGAGCATCAGCAGGGTCCAGCCGAACACCCAGTTCAGCTCGCGCGGCTTGCGGAAGGCGCCGGTGAAGAACACCCGCATCATGTGCACCAGCATGCCGGTGACGAAGACCAGCGCCGCCCAGTGGTGGATCTGCCGGATGAGCAGCCCGCCGCGCACGTCGAAGCTGATGTCGAGCGTGGACTCGTAGGCCCTGGTCATCAGGACGCCGTTGAGCGGCTCGTAGGTGCCGTTGTAGACGACCTCGTTGGTGCTCGGCTCGAAGAACAGGGTGAGGTAGACGCCGGTGAGGATCAGGACGAGAAAGCTGTAGAGGCAGACCTCGCCCAGCATGAACGACCAGTGGTCCGGGAAGACCTTGCGCATATTGGCCTTGGCCAGGGCGTAGATGCCGAGCCGTCCGTCGGCCCAGTCGGCGATCTTCTCGCCCTTCGCCGGCGGTGCCGGTCGCCGGGCCGCCGCCGATTCGTTCCCCGATCGTGCGCCGTCCATGAGTCGTCGCCTTCCCGTCGGATCACCTCAGAGTGACACGGCCCCATGGGCCGGGCCAACGGTGCGGGCAAGCGGTCGAGGGGGCAGGCCGACGGGTCAGGCGTGCGGGACGATCCCCTGGGCCCGCGCCGCCGCCAGCCACTGGGGGAACTCCCCGACCAGCCGGTCGTACAGCTCGGCGTCGGACACCTTGCGCGGCTGCGAACCGGCGTGGAAGAACCCGGCGTTGTCGACGATCCGCTTGTGCGGGACGGACAGCTCGTCGAGCTTGCGCAGATAGTCGAACTGCCTGCTGTCCGGGTCGCCGAAGCCGATGAACTGCCAGAAGAGCGGGAGCCGGGCCGCCTTGCACAGGTAGCGTTCCGCGGCGAGCTTGTTGATGGGGCCGCCGTCGGTCTGGAACACGACCAGGGCGGGGTCCGTCGAGCCGCTGTCCAGGTAGTGGTCGATGACGGCGTCCATGGCCAGGTGGTAGCTGGTCTTGCCCATGTGCCCGAGCCCGGCCACGATCCGCTCGATCCGCCCCTGGTGGTCGGCCAGCGCGATCTCGGTCTCGGCGTCGACGTCGGTGGAGAAGAACACCACCGGCACGGTCCCGTCGTCGTCGAAGTGCGCCGACAGCCCCAGCACCCGGTCGGCGAGCGCCTGCACGCTGCCGTCCTTGTAGTACGGCTTCATCGACCCGGAGTAGTCGACCACCAGATAGACCGCGGCCCGTACCCCGTCCAGCCCGTTCTTCCGGAGCGAGACCCCGGCGCTCTTGTACAGACTGACCAGCGCGGGCGCGGTCTCCTCGACCTTGCTGAGACTGATCGCGGCCATGTCCTGTCTCCCCCTTGACGCACTGGTCCGGCTGCCGAGGTTACGACACCCTGGCCCCGCCTCTCCCTCCGTCCCCGGGCATTGGTTATTTTGTTCGCCGCCGTCCCCACCGGCTCATCGTTCGTCCAGTCCCCATCGAGGAGCCGGCCCGTGGAGTCCGAGTCCACCGTCACCACCTGCTATCGCCATCCCAAGGTGGAGTCCTACGTCAGCTGCACGCGCTGCGAGCGCTACATCTGCCCCGACTGCATGCGGGAGGCGGCCGTCGGCCACCAGTGCGTGGAGTGCGTGAAGGAGGGCGCCCGGTCGGTGCGGCAGGCCCGGACGATCGTCGGCGGCCGGATCTCGGCGACACCGCTGGTGACCTCGGTGCTCATCGGGCTGAACGTCCTGGCGTATGTGGCCGAGGTGGTGCGCCCGGAGATCGTGGACCGGTTCGCGATGCTGGGCGCGCGGATGGTCGGCCCGGACGGCGGCTACTACGTCTACGACCCGGTACACCCCTCGGACTTCCACGCCGAGGGTGTGGTCGCCGGGCAGTGGGAGCGTCTGCTGACCAGCGGGTTCCTCCACCTGCCGCCGACCGAGGGCACCTTCGGACTGCTGCACATCGTGATGAACATGCTGTCGCTGTGGCAGCTCGGCCGGGTCGTGGAGCCCATGCTGGGCCGGGTGCGGTACCTCGCGCTCTATCTGCTGGCGACGCTGGGCGGCTCGGTGTTCGAGCTGCTGTTCACCGCGCAGCACGCGGAGTCGCTCGGCGCGTCGGGCGCGATCTTCGGTCTCGGTGCCGCCTACTACGTCCTCGCCCGCCGGGTCGGCGCCGACATGCGCTCCGTCAACCGGTTCATGGTGTTCCTGCTGCTGTGGCTGCTGCTCTCGGCGAGCATCACCTCCTGGCAGGGCCACCTCGGCGGACTGCTGACGGGCGCCGCGGTCACCCTCGCCTACGCGTACACCCCGCGAGGGCCCCGGCAGGCCCTGATCCAGGCGGTCGCCTGCGTGGTCCTGCTGGTGCTGCTGGCGACGGTCGCGGTGGCCAGGGCCTCGGAACTGGCCGGCGGAGGGGTGCCCCAGTGAGACGTACCGGCATCCTGCTCTTCGCGGCCGTCCCCGTCGCCATCACCGCGGCCGCCTACTTCCTGGTCCCCACGGACTCCGACAGCCCCGCGGGGCCCACCGTCACCGACGCTCGGCAGGATGCCCGTCAGGAGGCCAAGAGCCGGGCCGAGCAGGAGCGGGCGGCGGACGACAAGCTGATCGCGCAGCTGCCGCCGGGGCTGGCGGACCCGGCCGAGAAGGAGCTGGCGCAGCAGATCGTGGCCAGCGCCGAGAACTCCACCCTGAACTGGCGCGGCGCCTACGGCTACATCGAGGACATCGGCGACGGCCAGGGCTACACGGCCGGCATCATCGGCTTCTGCACCGGCACCCACGATCTGCTCACCCTGGTCGAGCGCTACACCAAGGCCCATCCGGGCAACGGTCTCGCGGAGTACCTGCCCGCCTTGCGCAAGGTCGACGGCTCCGACTCCCACGAGGGCCTGGACCCCGGTTTCACCGCCGCCTGGAAGGCCGAGGCGAAGGTCGCCGCCTTCCGCAAGGCGCAGGACACCGAACGCGACCGCGTGTACTTCAACCCCGCGGTCCGGCTCGCCAAGCTCGACGGCCTGGGCACGCTGGGCCAGTTCGTCTACTACGACGCGATGGTCTTCCACGGCCCCGGCACCAACGCCGCCAGCTTCTACGGTCTGCGCGAGAGCGCCCTGCGGGAGGCGAACTCCCCGTCCGAGGGCGGTTCGGAGAAGGCGTACCTCGACATCTTCCTCGACGTCCGCGAGAAGGCGATGCGCAAGAGGAAGCAGGACATCGACACCACGCGCATCGACACCGCCCAGCGCCGCTTCCTCTACGACGGCAACTTCAAGCTCGCCACTCCCTTGGTGTGGCAGGTGTACGGGGAGACGTACAAGGTGCCCTAGTCGCCCTGGCCAGACGTACGAGACAAAAGCCGCCTCCGCCCACCATTGACGAAAGATGGCGTCTCATCGACGTTAATCACCCCAAGGGGGAACAACGTCAAACAAGGGGGACGCCATGGCAGCCGAAACGGCCGAACCGGCCGCCGCCGGTTCGGGGTTCGGGCCCTACCAGGTCGGACCGGAGGTGCTGGCGGGTCTCGTCCAGCTGGCCGGCAAGGGGCCGAAGGCGGTCCAGTACACCGAGGTCGACGGGCAGCCCGTGTTCGAGGGCGACATCGTCCTCGATCTCATCGAGTCCAAGCAGATCTCCGTCGAGCACGCGGTGGCGCTGGAGGAGAACGGGGTCATCCTGCCCGGCCAGCAGTTCCGCTGGGTGAACGGCCTGGTGCCGTACGAGATCGACCCGGCCCTGCCCGACCAGGCCCGGGTGACCGGCGCGATCGACCACTGGGTGCGCAACACCCGTATCCGCTTCGTGCAGCGCACGCCCCAGAACGCGGCGCAGTACCCGGACTTCATCCGGTTCGTGCCCGGCGGCGGCTGCAGTTCGGCCGTGGGCCGACGGGGCAACGTCCAGCAGATCACGCTGGGCCAGGGCTGCGAACTGGGCGCCGCGATCCATGAGATCGGGCATGCGGTCGGGCTCTGGCACGAGCAGAGCCGGGAGGACCGGGACCAGTTCGTCACCATCCACTGGGCCAACATCCAGCAGGGCATGGCCCATAACTTCAACCAGCACATCACCGACGGCGACGACGTCGGCGCCTACGACTACCACTCGATCATGCACTACCCGCGCTGGGCGTTCTCCGCCAACGGGCAGGACACCATCGAGCCCCGGCAGAACATCGAGATCGGCCAGCGGCAGGGCCTGAGCCCCGGCGACTGTCTCGCCGTACGGACGATGTACGCCACCCTGGAGTCACCGGCGCGGTTCTCCGGTGTGCAGTTCACGGGGCGGGTCGCGGCCGGGCAGGTCGGGCGCTGGTTCACGCACAGCTGGCCGGCGCACTGGTACGTCCACTGGACGGTCGTGCCGACCGCGCCCGTGGTGGACGGGGAGGCGCAGATCGAGTCCTGGGTCCAGGTGACCCGGCAGTCAGGTGGACTGCTCAAGTACTTCCTCAACATCCGCAATCTGACCGGCGGTCCGGTCGACATCCAGGCCCGCTACGACGTGCTGGGCTGGGGCGCCAACGCGACCTGACGGGGGCCGGGAGACACGTGATCCGAGAATCAGGGGGAACCATGCAACCGATCGGAATGCCGGGCGAGTCCCTGCCCGCGGGCTGGGCCGACGCGGTCGACGCGGGTCCGGCGCCGGACCTCGCCGGGGCGCCGGGCGCACCGGCGGGAACACCCGTCAGCGGGACCGGCAGCGGCGTCGGCGGACCCGAGTTCGCCGGCGCCGGGTACGCGCCGCTGGGCGCGGCACAGGACGGCGGGGGCGTCGCGGGCGTCCCGGCCGTGGAGAGCATGCAGGACGGCGGGGCCGCACCCGAGGCCCCCAAGGGGGGAGAGTCATGATTCTGGGAGTGCAGTTCCGCGGACAGGTACCGGCGAACACCAGCCGCCGCTGGTTCACGCACAGCTGGCCGGAGGCGTGGCGGGTCGACTGGACGGTCGTACCGACGTGGCCCATGGTGGACGGCAACGCCCAGGTTGAGTGGAAGATCCAGATGGACCGTCAGGCGAGCAACCTGATCAAGTACTTCATCGAGATCCGCAACCTCACGGGCGGTCCGGTCGACATCGAGGCGCGGTACGCCGTGCTCAACTCCTGAGAGACATGACGACAGCAGCGACATGACGACGGTTTCTGGACGGGTACTGCTCACTCCCGATCTGGGCGCCTTCTCGGAGGCGGTCCTGCGGGTGCGGGTCCTCGACGTGACACTCGCGGACGCGCCCTCGCGAGAGCTCGCGGTGACCGTCCAGGACATCTCGTACGACGGTGAGGGCACGATCGCCGTGCCCTTCCGGCTGTCGGCGGACTGGACGCCGGGACGGCGGGTCGTGGTGGACGCCCATCTCGACCGGTCGGGCAGCGGGGTCGTGGAGAGCGGGGACGCGCTGACGGTCGAGTCGTTGCCCGTGCCGTCCGAACAAGCCCCGGTGACCGTGCGACTGCGAGTCATCTGAGCCATGTGAGCCATCCGGGAAAGCGACGGCGCCTGCCCATTCGTCCGGTCGGGGACAAGGGGCAGGCGCCGTCTGTGTTCCGCACGCCGTTGTACGGGACGTTTGTTGAGGTTTCTTGCGAAACCGTCAGACCATCAGGGAACGGTCCGTCGGGCGGATCGGGGCCGGCAGTTCGCTGGCGCCGGTCAGGAAGCGGTCGGTGCCGCGGGCGGCCGAGCGGCCCTCCGCGATCGCCCACACGATGAGCGACTGACCACGGCCCGCGTCACCGGCGACGAAGACGCCCGGCACGTTGGTCTGGAAGTCGGCGTCGCGGGCGATGTTGCCGCGCTCGTCGAGCTCCAGGCCGAACTGCTCGACCAGGCCGTTCTCCCGGTCGGTGCCGGTGAAGCCCATGGCGAGGGTGACCAGCTGGGCGGGGATCTTGCGCTCCGTGCCCGGCTTCGGGGTCAGCTTGCCGTCGATGAACTCCACCTCGGTGAGGTGCAGCCACTGGACGTTGCCGTCCTCGTCGCCCTCGAAGTGGGTGGTGGAGACGGAGTAGACCCGCTCGCCGCCCTCCTCGTGCGCGGACGTGACCTTGTACAGCATCGGGAAGGTCGGCCACGGCTGGTGCGCGGCACGCTCCTCGCCCGGCTGCGGCATGATCTCCAGCTGCGTGACGGAGGCCGCGCCCTGGCGGTGGGCGGTGCCCACGCAGTCGGCGCCGGTGTCGCCACCGCCGATGACGACGACGTGCTTGCCCTCGGC
>JABFVM010000568.1 GCA_013362785.1 Streptomyces sp.
CGGGAGTAGGAGGAGCTGGATGTTCCAGAACGCCGACGAGGCCAAGAAGTTCATCGCGGACGAGGACGTCAAGTTCGTCGACGTCCGCTTCTGCGACCTGCCGGGCGTAATGCAGCACTTCACGATCCCGGCCGAGGCCTTCGACCCGGCCGAGGAGCTCGCGTTCGACGGCTCCTCGATCCGCGGCTTCCAGGCCATCCACGAGTCCGACATGGCGCTCCGCGCCGACCTGTCCACCGCGCGCGTCGACCCCTTCCGCCGCGACAAGACGGTCAACATCAACTTCTTCATCCACGACCCGATCACGGGCGAGCAGTACTCCCGCGACCCGCGGAACGTGGCGAAGAAGGCCGAGGCGTACCTCGCGTCCACCGGTATCGCGGACACCGCGTACTTCGGTCCCGAGGCCGAGTTCTACGTCTTCGACAGCGTGCGCTTCAAGACCTCGGAGAACGAGTCCTTCTACCACATCGACTCCGAGGCGGGCGCCTGGAACACCGGTGCGCTGGAGGACAACCGGGGTTACAAGGTCCGCTACAAGGGCGGCTACTTCCCGACCCCGCCGGTCGACCACTTCGCCGACCTGCGTGCCGAGATCTCCCTGGAGCTGGCCAACTCCGGCCTCCAGGTCGAGCGCCAGCACCACGAGGTGGGCACCGCCGGCCAGGCCGAGATCAACTACAAGTTCAACACGCTGCTCGCGGCCGCCGACGACCTGCAGCTCTTCAAGTACATCGTGAAGAACGTCGCCTGGCGCAACGGCAAGACCGCGACCTTCATGCCGAAGCCGATCTTCGGTGACAACGGCTCGGGCATGCACGTCCACCAGTCCCTGTGGGCCGGCGGCTCCCCGCTCTTCTACGACGAGGCCGGCTACGCGGGCCTGTCGGACACCGCCCGCTACTACATCGGCGGCATCCTCAAGCACGCCCCGTCGCTGCTGGCCTTCACCAACCCGACGGTGAACTCGTACCACCGTCTGGTGCCGGGCTTCGAGGCGCCGATCAACCTGGTGTACTCGCAGCGCAACCGCTCCGCCGCGATGCGTATCCCGATCACGGGCTCGAACCCGAAGGCCAAGCGCGTCGAGTTCCGTGCGCCCGACTCCTCCGGCAACCCGTACCTGGCGTTCTCGGCCCTGCTGCTCGCGGGCCTGGACGGCATCAAGAACAAGATCGAGCCGGCCGAGCCGATCGACAAGGACCTCTACGAGCTGGCTCCCGAGGAGCACGCGGGCGTCGCGCAGGTCCCGACCTCCCTCGGCGCCGTTCTCGACCGCCTTGAGGCCGACCACGAGTTCCTCCTCCAGGGCGACGTCTTCACCCCGGACCTGATCGAGACCTGGATCGACTACAAGCGCTCGAACGAGATCGCCCCGCTGCAGCTGCGTCCGCACCCGCACGAGTTCGAGCTCTACTTCGACGTGTGATCGACCCGGTCGACATCTGATCGGCGCCTGACACAGGCGTAGTCAAGGCATGGCGCCCGCGCCCCCGCTGTTGTGAGACGGCGGGGGCGCGGGCGTATGTTCTATTCTGCCGATGAGACGACACGGGGGTGGACGGGATGCCGGAGCAACACGAACAGGACGACCAGGAGCGCGAGTTCGACCTGAGGTGGGCGGACAACGCCGAGCACAAGGAGCCCTCGGCCAGGGCCCGGATGCTCGCCGCCCGCTGGAAGGAGAACCCGCCCGGACCGGTGCCGTTCCGGCCCGAACCCGATCATGTGGCCCGGCGGCAGCGCCGCTCGGGTTGGCTGTCCACGGTCATCGTGCTCGGCTGCGTCGCCGCGGTGATCGTGCTGCTGGGGTACATCAACTTCCGCACCTACTAGCCGGGGGCTTTTGCTGGCCCTAGGGCCGATCACGACCCGTTCATGGGCGTCGCCGGGTGCACACTGGGCAGTGGGACGAGTGCCTGAGTGCGCGGGGTGGTGTGAGATGCAGAGCCGCTTCCGGAGTGACCGGCGGTTGACCGCCCGGATGGGCGTCACGCTGTTTCTGCTCGGGTTGTTGTACGTGGCGTTCATCGCCGCGTTGATCGTGTTGCTGAAGTCCTGGGTCCTGGTCGTGGTCGTGGCGGCCGGGCTGCTGGGAGCGCAGTACTGGTTCTCGGACCGGGTCGCGCTGTTCGCGATGCGGGGGCGGGTCGTGGAGCGGGAGGAGTATCCCGAGCTGCACGGGGTCGTCGACCGGCTGTGTGCCATCGCCGACATGCCGAAGCCCGTGGTCGCCGTGTCGGACATGGAGATGCCGAACGCGTTCGCCACCGGGCGCAATCCCGATCATGCCGTGGTCTGTGTGACCACGGGGCTGCTGCGGCGGCTGGAGCCGGACGAGCTGGAGGGTGTGCTCGCGCACGAGCTGTCGCATGTGGCGCACAAGGATGTCGCCGTGATCACCGTCGCCTCGTTCCTCGGGGTGATCGCGGGGCTGATCGTGCGGTTCGCGTTCTACAGCCAGCTGTTCGGCGGTGGGCGGCGGGACCAGAACACCGCCGTCGTCTTCGCCGCCGTGATGGGTGTGTCCGCCGCCGTGTACGCGATCAGTTTCCTGCTGATCAGGGCCCTGTCCCGGTACCGGGAGCTGGCCGCCGACCGGGCCGCGGCGCTGCTCACCGGGCGTCCCTCGGTGCTGGCGTCCGCGCTCACCAAGGTGTCCGGCGACATCGCCCGGATCCCGACCAAGGACCTGCGGACGGCGCAGGCCTTCAACGCCTTCTACTTCACTCCGGCTCTGGGCCGGGGACCGAGCGTCGCACAGCTCTTCTCGACGCACCCGAGCCTGGAGCAGCGGCTCGAACAACTGGGCCGGATCTCCGCCGAGTTGGGTGAGACCACGGCTCCCGGAGGGGCGTGAGATGGGGCTGCTGGACATTCTGCTCGGCCGTACGAAACCGGTCGTACCCGATCTCGACCGGCTCTTCGCGCTGCCGTCGGCGGCGGTGACGCTGGAGGCGGCGGCCGGGTTCCGGCCGACCGGGAGCGGGGCGGTGTGCTTCGCCGCGGTCGAGGGCGCGGCCTTCGAGCAGACGCACCGCGAGGTGCAGGCGCTGCTGGACGCGGACGCCGAGCGCGAGGGCCCGCCGGTGGAGCTGACGCGGGACGGCTACGGCTACTCGTGGCTGGTCTCCCGGCGCACCCCGGACCAGCTGCCGGAGCTGGTCAACGATCTGCACGCGGTGAACAGCGCGATGGAGGTCAACGGCTTCGGGCCGCAGTTGCTGTGCTCGCTGGCCGGGTTCGAGGACGGGCAGCAGCGGCGGCTCGCCCTCGTCTATCTCTACAAGCGCGGCACCTTCTACCCCTTCGCGCCGATGCCCGGCACGGCGGAGCGGCGCGACAACCCGCTGGAGCTGCGCGTGAAGGCCGCTCTGGTGAACGACCTGCGGATCGAGCAGGACCTGAACCGCTGGTTCCCGGTGTGGGGCGCCCCCGGCCTGTGACCGGGGGCACCGCACGGGCTACCACCGGTAAGGGTGGTCTCAGCCGCTCTTCTCGCGCTGCTGGCGACGGGCCTCCAGAGGACGCTCGCGGCGGTAGCGGCGCTCCCACTTGGCCTGCTTGTCACGGCGGTCGCGGTAGGAGCGGTAGTCGGCGGGCATGGATCCTCCCGACGAGGACCCGCCCCCGCCGCCCCCGCTTCCGCGGCTCGGCGCGGAGGCGTCCCGGCCGTACTGCAGGTAGAGGAACAGGATGGCTACGGCGGCCAGCCAGTAGAGGTGGTTTCCGAATCCCAGGATCACCAGGACGACAGTCCCGGACATGACGATGGTGCCCATCACGGGCCTCCGTGTGCGTGGTTTGGCTCTGAAACTGGATCTGAACTGGATCTGGAGCGGTGATCGTGTCCGACGGGGCGCTGGGGGACGGGCGACCGGCCTTCGGTGCGTAGAGAGTAGCCCCGAGTCCGCAGGGTGACGCCCGCCCTGCGAAAAGCGGCGTGAACAGCTCCGTTACGCGTGTCCAGGGTAGGGAGCCGGTCACTCGGCGTGCATCTCCTTTTCCCGTGACCCGAGTGCCGTGAATGAATGGGGCGCATGACCGAGCTCTCTTCCTTCACTTACGCCCATGACGGTGAACTGCTCACCGGGGTGTACGACGCCGCCGCCGAGGCCCCGGCCACGCCCACCGTCGTTCTGCTGCACGGCGCGGGCCCGGGCACCAAGGACCGACTGCTCCCGATGCTCGCCGAGTTCGTGTCCCGCGGCTGCCACGGGCTCGCCTTCGACTTCTCCGGGCACGGCGAAAGCACGGGCGCGCTGTCGGAGTTGAGCCTGCGACGCCGCTACGAGCAGGCCGTCGCCGTGATCGACGCACGCGTGCCGGCGGAGGGCCCCCTGATCCTGGTCGGGTTCAGCATGAGCGGGCAGACGGTGACGGATCTTGTCGCGCACTACGGGGAGCGCGTGGCGGCCGTGGGCCTGTGCGCACCCGCGGTCTACTCGCAGGAGGCCTGGGACGTACCGTTCGGTGAGGGCGACGGCCTCTTCAGCGACATCATCCGCCGCCCGGACGGCTGGCGCGGCGCACCCGCACTGGACGTGCTGCGCGCGTACCAGGGCCGCGCGGTCCTCGCCGTACCGGAAACGGACGCGATCATCCCACCGGCCGTGACGGAGACGATCCAGGACGCCCTCTCCGCCCGCTCCCAGTTCACCCGCTTCGACGTACCGGGCGCGGAGCACATGCTGGGCCTGTGGTTCGAGCACCATGCGGAGGACCGACGGGAGTTCGTGACGACGGTGCTGGCCGGCCTGGGCGACCGGGGGTGGACGGCGACCCGGTCGTGGCTGGCCAAGCAGCTGCCGCAGGGTCGGGCCGTCGCCGACACCGCGTTCGCGCAGGGCGGTTGGAGCTCGCAGATGCGACGGCTCACCCTGGACGACGGCACCGGGCTCGCGCTGCGCACCTTCGTGAAGCCGTTCTACCGCGGGCACGCGCCGGGGCTGCTCGCCCGGGAGGCCTCGGTTCTCACCCTGCTCGCCGGCCATGAGCACATCCCCGCGCCCGAGCTGATCGCCGTCGACGCCACCGCCGAGCACTGCGACCACCCGTCGCTGCTGATGTCGCTGCTGCCGGGCCGGGTGCGGGTGGACGAGGCGGACGGGGCGGAACTGGACCGGCGGCTGGACCTGCTGGCGGCCCAGCTCGCCGCGATCCACACGGTCGTACCGGACGAGCGCCCGCGGCGCTACGAGGCGTGGACGTCTGCGGAGCGGGTGCGGACACCGGGCGGCGACGCGCTGTGGGAGCGGGCCGTGGACGTGATCCGCCGTGAACCCCCGGCCTACGAGGGCTGCTTCCTGCACCGGGACTTCCACCCGGGGAACGTGCTGTTCAGCGGCGAGGGCGCGCAGCTGCGGGTCAGCGGGGTCGTCGACTGGGTGGAGACGTCGTGGGGCCCGGCCGACCTCGACGTCGCCCACTGCTCGACGGCACTGGCGCTGCTGCACGGCCCGGAGCACGGGCTCGGCTTCCGCAAGCGGTACGAGGCACACGGCGGACGCCCGCTCGCCGACGGCGGGGACCATCTGTACTGGCGGCTGCTCGACGCCCTCGCCTACTCCCCCGACGCCGCCAAGCTGGCCGGGCCGTGGCGTGAGCTGGGGCGGACGGAACTGACGCCGGAGGTGCTGGGCGGGCGGCTCGCGGGATATGTGGGCGGGCTGCTGGAGTTGTACGGCTGAGCTCCGTCAGACGCCGGGGGCGGCTTTGAGTACGCCGGCGTCGACTGCCGTGGCCAGGGTGGTGTGGTCGGTGGTGGTCTGGTCGGCGTAGGAGAGGGCGAAGTCGGATATCGCCCGGTCGAAGGTGTCGGCGCCGCCGAGGTAGCCCGCGATGGCGATGCGGTCGCCGGAGCGGGCGTGGGCGCGGGCCAGGGCGGTGCCGCAGAGGCGGGCGTAGGTGGCCAGGTCGCCCGGGCTCATGGCGGCGACGTCGGCGGAGCCCTTCATGTCGCGCAGCTGGCGCCAGTAGAAGGCGCGGCCCTGCGGTCCGGACATCCAGCCGAGGAAGATGTCGCCGGCCGCCTGCAACAGTCGTTGACCTGCGACGACGCGATGGCCGGGGTGGGTGTGGGGCCCGCTCGGCAGATGCTCCTCCAGTACGGACCGCCGTGCCTCCTTGATCTGCAGGAACAGCGGGTCGTCCGCGTCCCGTCCGGCGAGCAGCACGATGAAGCAGCGCAGGCCGACGCTGCCGACGCCGACGACCTTGCGGGCGGCGTCGATGAAGCGGTAGCGGTCGAGGAGCAGGCGGCGCTCCTCGGAGAGGGTCGAGCGGTAGTCGCTGAAGATCTTGCGCAGGGAGGCCATGTCGGAGGTGCCCGCGGGTTCGAGCAGCGGCGGGTCGTGGATGATGCGCCGGCGTCCGTCGACGACGTCGGTGAGCTTGCCGTAGGCGTGCAGGCTGGTGCGGCGGCGGGCGCGGCCGAGGGTGGACTCGACGCGGCGGCGGTCGTGGCCGGAGTGGATCAGGGGCAGGAGTTCGTCGGCCTCGATGCGCGCGTACCAGACGTCCAGCTCGCCGAGCCGGGCCAGTCGCCGGATCGCGGTGCGGTACGCGGTCACGGACGCCAGGGCCGCGCGGCCCGCCTTGGCGTCCGAGTGGCCGTTCTCCCGGGCGGCCACCGCGACGGAGGTGGCGAGCCGTTTGACGTCCCACTCGAACGGGCCGGGAAACGTCTCGTCGAAGTCGTTGAGGTCGAAGAGCAGGGCGCGTTCCGGGGAGGCGTAGAGACCGAAGTTGAGCAGGTGGGCGTCGCCGCACAGCTGCACGGTGAGGCCGGTGTGCGGGGCGGCGGCGAGGTCGGCGGCCATCACGGCGGCGGCGCCGCGCAGGAAGGCGAACGGGGACGCCGCCATCCGGCCGTACCGGATCGGCAGCAGCTCCGGCAGCCGGTCACGGCCCTGGCGTTCCAGTACGGCGACGGGGTCGGGGCGGTCGACGGAGGGCAGCCAGGAGGCGTGCGCGGAGCGGGGGACGCGTTTACGGGCGGCCTTGCCGCGGAGGGCTCGGTCGGCGGGGGTGCTCGGGGTGCCGGGGGTCTTCGGGGTGCCGGGGGCGTTCATGAGACATCGGCCCCCCGTCCGGTCGGCCCGTTGGGTGACTGCCGTATGCCGCCCGTGCCCCGGCTGCCCATCGCGCCTCCCGCTGCCCCGCCCGCTCGCGCGGGTCGCCACCCCCTGATCGCAGTGAACGGTGGGGCGGGGACGTGCGCATGCCGGGTACGGCGATCGGGTGACGGAGGCGGTGGCCGACTCGGCGGCGGGCCGTTGTCAGTGGCGTCCGGGAGGATGCGGTCAGGGACGAGGAGACCGCTGGACAGCAGGACGGGTGGAGGCCGGGATGAGTGGCGGGCTGCGGTACGTGGGGGTGGCCGAGCGGCGCGCTCGGCTGGGGTTGCGGCATCGGCTGGCCGGGGCGGCCCGGGCGGCGGGGCCGGTGGAGGTGGCCGAGTCGCTGGTCGCGCTGCACGGCACCGATCCGGCGACCGTGTATCTGGCGATCGGGGCGCGGCTGACGGAGTCCGCGAAGACGATCGCCCGGACCGAGCGGGCGCTGTACGAGGACCGGGCGCTGGTCCGGATGCACGGCATGCGGCACACGGTGTTCGTGTTCCCGACCGGGCTGACGGCCGTCGTACACGCCTCGACCGGCCTCGCGGTCGCCGCCCGGGAGCGGGCCACGCTGGTCAAGCAGATGGCGGCGGCGGGGGCGCCGGACGCGGCCTGGCTGGCGGAGGTCGAGGAGTCGGCGCTGGCCGCCCTGGCGCGGCGCGGGCAGGCGACCGCGGCCGAACTCGCCGAGGACGAGCCGCGGTTGCGCGAGCAGTTCCTGTACGGGGCCGGGAAGAGCTACGAGGGAGTGCACACCGTCTCGACGCGGCTGCTGCGGGTGTTGGGCGTCGAGGGCAAGGTGGTGCGCGGAAGACCGCTGGGCTCCTGGACGTCCTCGCAGTTCCGGTGGGCGGTGGCGCCCGAACATCCCGAGCTGGACGTGGCCGAGGCACAGGCCGATCTGCTACGGCGCTGGCTCGCCGTGTGCGGACCGGCGACGGAGGCCGACCTGAAGTGGTGGACGGGGTGGCGGGTGACGGAGGTGCGCCGGGCGCTGACGGCGATGGGGGCGCAGGCCGTGTCCCTCGACGAGGGGACGGGATACGTCGTCGACGGCGACGCCGGTCCGGTGTCCGGACCCGCCGAACCGTGGGCGGCCCTGCTGCCCGCCCTCGACCCCACGGCGATGGGATGGCAGCGGCGGGAGTGGTATCTGGCGCCGGAACTGTGGCCGTCGCTGTTCGACCGAAGCGGCAACGTGGGGCCGACGGTGTGGTGGAACGGCCGGGTCGTGGGCGGGTGGGCCCAGCGACGTGACGGCGAGATCGTCTGCCGGTTCCTGGAGGACCTGGGACGCGGGGAGCGAGGCGCGGCGGAGAGGGCGGTCGCGGCGGAGGCGGAGCGGTTGCGGGAGTGGGTGGGGGCGGCCCGGGTCACGCCTCGGTTCCGGACACCGTTGGAGCGGGAGTTGTCGGCGTAACGCTGCGCGAGCCGGACTGAGCCGGGCCGGGCCACGCGCAAAGCGCCGGGTGCCCCCCTCTCAGGCGGCACCCGGCGCTCCAGGACCGGGCTTACCGTGCGTACCTCATCAG
>JABFVM010000317.1 GCA_013362785.1 Streptomyces sp.
CGCCACCCCCGCTGTCGCCGTCGTCGTCGCCGTCGTCGGCGTAGTACGCGATCAGCGTCTCGTGCGCCTTGCGCCACTGCCCGTGGTCCGCGTCGCCGTGATGCAGCCGGAGCAGGAGCAGGGTCCGCACGAACAGGTCCCCGACGAACTGCCCCGGCACCTCGGGCAGGCCCTCCGTCACGAGCCGGGTCTGCAGCGCGCGTACGTCCGCCGGGCCGAAGTCGTCCGGCAGGAGCTCGTCGGCGAGGGCGCAGGCCGAGTCGTGGTCGTGGGCGGCGGCCAGCACGGTCAGCTCGTCGAGGCGGTCGGCGGGGACGAGCCGGTCCAGGAGCGCGAGATACGTCGGCTCCCCGTCGTGGTCCTCGTGCAGCCGTACGGGTGCGGTGAGCAGCTCGCCCAGGGAGGCCGCGGCGGGCAGGTGCTGGGCGGCGGACTCGGCGAGCAGGGCGATCCCGAGCGGGTTGCCGCCGGTCAACCGGTGGGTGGCGTGCGGGAGTTGGGGCGGCACCGCGACCTCCGCGCAGACCGCGCCGATGATGTGCAGGGTGTCGTCGGGGCTGAGCGGCGGCAGCGAGACGAGCAGCGCCCGCGAGGAGGGGGCGGCCGGGTCCGGCGTCCAGTCGCTGCGCCGGGCGACCTCGGGCAGGGCGCGGCGGACGGCGTTGCGCAGGGCGGGACGGCGGTCGCCGCGCAGGCCGCCGATGAGGACGACCTGGTCGCCGAGGCCCTCGGCGCGGTCCCGGAGCACGGCCTCGACGAGCCCCGGGCCGGGCGGGGACTGCGCGTTGTCCAGCAGGACGAGCGGCCGGCCGATCCGCTGCATCCGGGGCAGCATCCCGGCGTACGCCTCGCCGAGGTCGGCCAGCAGGGCCCGTACGAGATATCGTTCGGCGTGCTCGCGTGAGGTGCCGCCGGCCCGGAAGTGGTCGGACAGCAGCATCAGTCCGCGCCGCGCGTTGCCGCCCGCGTTCGGGTAGTCGCGGTACCAGGTGGACGCCCGCAGTTGGCGTCGGTGCACAAAGCTGTCGGAGATGGACTCCAGGGTGGCCTCGACCGCCGACGACAGCAGGGGCCCGCCGCCGGTCGCCGCCGCCACCACCTTGGCGGCGACCCGCCCGGCCCACCGCCCCGCGAACCCGGCGACCCACGACCCGCTCTCGTTCAGCAGCAGGATCCGCTCCACCTCACGCCGGATGCGCTCGGAGTCGGCGTCCCGCCAGCCGCCCGCGGCCACCGCGACCAACCCAGACATCAGCCGCGGGAACTGGATCCGCCCCGCTCCGGTCACCGGCTCGGCGAGCTGCTCGGCGATCACCAGCAGCGCCTGCGACACCGGCGACCAGGCCTCGCCGGGCCGCCCGGACGGCGGGGCCGCGAACTCGTCCTGCTCACAGTCGATCAGCGCGACCGGGGTGTGCCCCTTGTAGGCGTCCCGCAGCTCCCGCAGCACCGCCGACTTGCCGAGTCCGCGCGCGCCGGTCAGCACGACGAGGGGCAGTTCCTGCGGATGCTCGACCTTGGCGGTCCGGTGCTGGTGCGGACGCAGTCCCACGAGCCGTGGGGCGAGACCGGCGGGGTCCGCGTCGAAGAGGGCTCCACGCCCATGCAACCGTGTGCCCACCCGCACCTCCCCCCAAAGGCTCTCAACAGGCTCTCAACTCAAGGGTAAGGAGGGGGACTTGGTTCGGACTAGATCGCGTGGTGTCCGTTGGGTTACGAAACTGTCGGTGTGCTTACGAAAGGGGCGGTGCTCTTACGGCACGTGCGGTGTTCTTACGGCACGTGCGGTGTTCCTACGACACGGTCGAGACGATGATGTCCCGCAGCCGTTCGACGTAGAGCCGCATGTTCTTGTACGCGATGTCGGTGTCCGGGTAGCGGCACGTGAACCACAGGCCCTCGTGGACCCGGTTGAACCACACGTACACCTTGTCGCCGTACGTCACCCTGCCCAGTCCGTACACCTTCAGATCGGTCCAGCGCGCGGAGCCGGGAACGTCCCGGGCGTCGAGGAACGAGACGACCGAGTACAGGTCGGGCGAGGTCGGACGGAAGTCCGAGCCCAGCAGGTCCAGGACCCGGGCGAGAGGGATGCGGGCGAGCGGCCGCTTGGCCCGCAGCTCGGCGCGCACGGCCTTCAGGGCGGCGACCAGATCGGGCGCGGTCGCCAGCGGGATCTCGATCGGGACGGCGCCGACGAACCAGCCCACGGCGTCCGACCAACGGCCCCGGTGCCGGGTGTGGAACGGCACCACCGTGCGGTAGACGGACTGTTCGCCGAGCTCCCGCACGACCAGGCTGGTGGCGGCCAGCACCCCGACCAGGCTGCCGCCGTAGGGGCGGCAGTACGCCTCGAACGCCGCGGCGGTGTCGGCGTCCACGATCATCTCGCGCATGAGCTTCTGGGGTTGCAGACCGGTGGCTTCGATGCCGAGCTCGACGGGGAAGTTCGGCAGCTGTCCGTCGCAGCGGTCGATGAACTCCCGCCAGCGGGCCACGATCGCGTGATCGTCGTCGACCCGGTCCGCCTCCTTCCGCTCGATCTCGCAGAAGTCGACGTAACTGGCGACCGGCGGCTCCGGCACGGGGCGGCCCTCGACGGCCGCCGCGTAGAGCTCGTGGATCTCGGCGGGGATACGCATGATCGAGTAGCCGTCGACATTGCTGTGGTCGAAGGCCATGTACACGCTGGTGCAGTCGTCCCGGACGACCGCCGCGTAGATGAAGTTCGGCCAGCTCAGCGCGTACGCGGCGGCGTCGAAGCGGTCCTGGAGGTACTGGACCAGCTCCGCCGTGTCGGGGAAGTCACCGACGGCTGCACGGTGCAGTGACACGGCCTCGGCGTCGAGGGTGAACCGGTGCATCTCACCGTCGGTCCAGCGAAAGCCGCTGCGCAGCGTCTCGTGCCGCAGCGTCCAGCTGTGCAGCGCGTCCTGCAGTGCGTCCAGGTCGACCCGGCCCGGGATGTCGAACGCCGTGCCCAGCCAGGTCGGCAGGAACAGGCCGTCCTCCCGTACGGAGTGGACCGTTCTGAGATGGGACTCCTGGACGTACGCCGGTGGCCTGGCGTCCTCCGGCAGGCCCGTGGCCGTCGCGACCGTCGCCGGGCTGAGCGTCCATTCGACGACTCGCCCGGGCCGGACCTCGCAGCGCTGGATGTCGGTCATTCGCACGGGCGGCTCCATTCGCGGCGGGGGACACACCCGAACGGGTGGTATCCCGCCCAACGAGGCAACCCTTACTCAGAAACGGTTCGCCCAGTCCGACCGACCGTGCCCGGCCGACGGCGATCGGTCGACGCCGATCGGTCGACGGCGAGTCGGTCGACGGCGATCAGCCGACGGTGATCGAGTCCAGCTTCTGACGCAGATACACATGCGAGTCGACCGGCTCGTACGCCACCCGCCCCACCGGCGCGGGCACGGACTCCACGCGTGTGCCGGGCGTGCACTCCCCGAAGTAGACGAGGGACATCAGCTCCTCGGCCGGCGCGTCCGCGGGCGGCGGCAGTACCCGGTGCCGTCCCGACCGCCACCGGTCACCCGTCCAACGGGCCATCAGATCACCGATGTTGATGGTGAACGCCTCCGGGTCGAAGGGCGCGTCCTCCCATCCGCCCTCGTCCGTGTAGACCTGCAGCCCGCCCTTCCCCGCCTGCCGGTCGAGGATCGTCACCGTGCCGAAGTCGGTGTGCGGACCGATGCGGAACTGCCCCGGCTCCGGCTCACCGATCAGCTCCGCCCCCGGATACCAGTTGATGTTGAAGCCGTACGTCGGATGGTCCATGTGCCGTGAGAAGAAGTCGGGTTCGAGGCCGAGGGCCTCGCCGAGCAGGGAGAGCAGCAGGTTCTCCAGCTCGCCCATGCGCGCGAGGTACTCCTCGCACAGCGACCGGAGTTCGGGTGTCTCCGCCGGCCAGACGTTCGGCGCGTACCACTCGGCGTTGACCGCCGGGTCCTCGAACGGCTCGTGCGTCGCGAAGGTGAGCGACTCCTTCAGGTCCGGCGGGGTCTCGGTGCCCTCCGCGTACCCGTTGGCCTCGGCGCCCGGGCCGAGCCAGCCGCGACCGCCGACCTTCGCCTCGTACGCCTGCTTGACCTCGACGGGGAGGGTGAAGAAGGCGCGGGCGGCCGTACGGATGCGGGCCCGCAGGGACGGGTCCACGCCGTGCCCGGTGACCAGGAGGAATCCGGCGGTCCGGAGGGCCTCGTCGACGGTGCGGGCGATGGCCCGGCGGGTCTCGGCGCCGCCGTCGAGCCAGGGGCGCAGGTCGATCGTGGGGACGCGGGGGGCGTCGGGGACGCGGGGGCTGCTGGGCGTTCGTGGCTCACTCACCGATGTCCTCGTTCCACAGTGCCGGATTGTTCTCGATGAAGTCGCGCATCATCCCGACGCACTCGGGATCGTCCAGGAGCACGATCCGCACACCGTGCTCGGCCAGCCAGTCGTGCCCGCCGTGAAAGGTGACCGCCTCCCCGATCACCACCCGGGAGATCCCGAACTGCCGGACCAGACCCGAGCAGTACCAGCACGGCGAGAGCGTGGTCACCATGGTCGTACCCCGGTACGACCGCTGCCGCCCCGCCGCCCGGAAGGCCGCCGTCTCCGCGTGCGTGGACGGGTCTCCGTCCTGGACGCGCCGGTTGTGCCCGCGGCCGAGGAGGGCCCCGTCGGGGCCGTACAGCGCGGCGCCGATCGGGATGCCGCCCTCGCCTAGCCCGGCCCGTGCCTCGGCGACGGCGGTGCCCAGCCAGGCACGCGCGGTCTCCTGATCCAAGAGCTCCATGCCGCCTACTCTCCGGCGCACTGCAGGTAGTCGTCCAGACGACCCGCGCCGGACAGCATCGCCCGGGTGCGGGCCGTCAGCATCTCGCCCCGTGCCGCGATCGCCTCCCGCAGGGCCTCGCTGCTGCCCTCCCGGCGCAGACCCTCCAGGACCGGGCGGATCTGGTCCAGGAGGTAGTGGCTGCGGCGCAGGGTGTGGATCAGGCGCGCGTCCCGGACGTCGACGGGCCGGTACACGCGATACCCCGTGACCCGTTCCCGCTCCGGCGCGATCAGCCCGGCCGCCTCCCAGACCCGCAGCGCCGACGTCCGTACCCCGAGCAGGGCCGCCACCTCGCCGATCCGCAGCCCGGAGCGCGGCAGCTCGTCCGGCGGCGCCCCGGTCAGCGTCTCCAGGGCCGCGCTGGTCGCCCGCAGCGCTGCCCGCTCCTCGTGCAGCGCGGCGTGCGCGGCGTCGACGAGGGCGAGCGCGGCCGGGACGTCACCGGCGTGCACGGCCCGCATGACCCCGGTCGCCGTCACCGGGCCGAAGCCGCGCAGCAGCGCGCGGTACGCCAGCAGAGCCCGCCGGTGCACGGCGGTGAAGGTCCGGTACCCGGAGGCGGTGCGCGCGGCCGGCGGCAGGACGCCCGCCTCCTCGTAGTTGCGGACCTGCTGCGTCGAGATCCCGGCGAGGCGGGCCAGGTCGACGGGCCGCAGTCGTTCGTCGTCGTTCCTCACGGGACTTGAAGGTTACGCGGCACCTGTTGCTGTGTCACCTGGGGAGAGCGCGGCCAAAGCCCCAACAAGGACTTCAATGGAAAACTTGAAGGCATGGAGGACTTCATCCGCATCACCGGCGCCCGTCTGCACAACCTCGACAACGTCACCCTCGCGATCCCCAAGAACAAGCTGGTCGTCATGACCGGCCTCTCCGGTTCCGGCAAGTCCACCCTCGCCTTCGACACCCTCCACCGGGAGGGCCAGCGGCAGTACATGGAGTCGCTGGGCATGGTCACCGGCCTCGTCAGCCGCCCCTCCGTGGACTCCATCACCGGCCTGTCCCCGTCCATCAGCGTCGACCAGCACCTCACCAACCGCAGCCCCCGCTCCACCGTCGGCACGGTCACCGAGGTCTTCACCTATCTGCGGCTGCTGTGGTCGAGGATCGGGGTACGGCAGTGTCCCGGCTGCGGGAAGGACGTCCCGCCGTCGCACGCGTACGAGTACGACGACGAGGCCGAGGACACCGAGGGCGAACAGGCTCCCTGCCCGCACTGCGGCACCCCCGTCCCCGAGCTGGTGATGGGCTCCTTCTCCTTCAACAAGCCCGCCGGCGCCTGCCCGGCCTGCACCGGCCTTGGCGAGGTGATCCAGGCGGACGTGAGCCGTCTGGTCGACGGCGCGCGCTCGGTCGCGCAGGGCGCCGTACTCGGCTGGCACCCCAGGGCCGCCGAACGCAATGTGCAGCTGCTGGCGGCGGCGGCCCGGCACTACGGCTTCACCTTCGACGCGGAACGGCCGCTCGACCAACTGGACGATCGCGAAAGCGACTTGTTGCTGTACGGCGTCGAAAGCCCTCAGTTCCGCCGCCACTTCCCGGACACCGAACCGCCCGCCACCGTCACCGCCGGACGCTTCGAGGGCGTCGCCACCGCGGTTCTGCGGCGCTACGCCGAGCGCATCGAGGACACCGAGTACCGGGAGCGCACCGAGAAGCAGGCACTGGTGAAGGAGGTCTGCGGGGAGTGCGGGGGCGCCCGGCTGCGGGCGGAGAGCCGGGCGGTCACCGTGCACGGCCTGACCATCGTCGAGGCGGCCCACACCTCCCTGGACGAACTCGCCGCCTGGCTGGGCGGGTTGCGCGAGCGCGTCTCCCCGGACGAGTGGCTGTTCGTGGAGCCGGTCGTCGCCGACCTGGTGGAGCGGGTACGGCGGCTGGTCGACGTCGGCGTCGGCTATCTGACCCTGGAGCAGCCCACGCCGAGCCTCTCCGCGGGCGAGTCGCAACGGCTGCGGCTGGCCGCGCTGCTGGGCTCCGGCCTCACAGGGGTGCTGTACGTCCTGGACGAGCCGACCATGGGGCTGCACCCCGACGACACCGCCCGCCTGGTCGACGTACTGCGCAGACTGCGGGACCTGGGCAACACGGTGCTGGTGATCGAGCACGACCTGGATGTGCTGCGGGCGGCGGACCATGTGGTGGACGTCGGTCCGGGCGCGGGCCGGGCCGGCGGGCGGATCGTGGCCCAGGGGACACCGGAGGAGGTGGCGCGGGCGGGGGCTGCGGAGCCGGTCGCGGGTGCGGTGGGCTCGGTGACGGGGGCGTATCTGTCGGGCCGGCTGTCGGCGCCGGCGTCACAGCGGCGCGGGGACGGCGACCGGGCGCTGGTGATCCGCGGGGCGCGTGCGCACAACCTCAAGGACCTCACCGTACGGATACCGCTCGGCCGTCTGGTCACCGTCACCGGCCCGTCCGGATCGGGCAAGTCGACCCTGCTCCTCGACATCCTGGGCCGGGCCGCGCGCAGGCACTTCCACGGTGCGGGGGACCGGCCCGGCGAGCACGACGGGATCGACGGCTGGGAGCACCTGGGCAAGGTGGTGGCCATCGACCAGGAGCCGATCAGCCGGCTGCCGCGCTCGAACGCGGCGACGTACTCGGACGTGTTCACGCCGATCCGGGAGGCGTTCGCGGCCCGTTCCGGAGGACGGCTGACTCCCGGCGCCTTCTCCTTCAACGTCCCCGGCGGCCGCTGCGAGCGCTGCGAGGGCGCCGGTGTGCTGTCGGTCCACATGCACTTCCTGCCGCCGGTGGAGGTGCGGTGCCCGGGCTGCCGCGGCCGGCGCTTCAAACCGGAGGTGCTGGCGGTGCGGCACGACGGGCACGACATCGCCGAGGTGCTGGACGCGACGGTCGACGAGGCCCTGGCGATGTTCACCGGCGTCCCGTCGATCACGGCCCGGCTGCGCCGCCTGTCCGACGTCGGCCTCGGCTACCTCCCGCTGGGCCAGCCGGCCCCGACCCTCTCCGGCGGTGAGGCCCAACGCCTGAAACTGGCGAAGGAACTGGGCCGCAAGGCCGCGGGCAGCACCCTCTACCTCCTGGACGAGCCCACGACCGGCCTCCACTCGGCCGACACCGCCCGCCTCCTCGCCGTACTCCAACGCCTTGTCGACACCGGCCACTCGGTCATCACCATCGAGCACAACCTCGACGTCGCCCACGCCTCGGACTGGCTGATCGACCTGGGACCGGAGGGCGGGGCGGGCGGAGGAAAGCTGGTGGCGGAGGGGCCGCCGGCGGGATGAGAGCCGGTGGGGGAGGGACGCCGGGGGCAGCGACGGGGTGACCGCACCCGGCGGGGCCGGGCCCTACTTCTTGCCGTCGTCCCTCTTGCCGTCGTCCTTCTTGTCGTCGTCCTCGTCCAGCGACTTCAGGAAGTCGGGGTTGTCGTCGGGGGCCACCCACTGCCGACGGTCGGTCCGGCGCTCTCGTACACCGGACCAGCCCTCGGCGGCGGGGCTGCGCTTCTTGCCGGCGATCAGCCAGGAGATCGAGCCGACCAGGGGGAACACCAGCACGAGGATCGCCCACAGCGGCTTGGGCATGTGGCGGATGTCCTCATCCTTCGTGCTGATGCAGTCGATGAACGCGTACACGCTCAGCGCCAGTGGCACAAGGAACATCAGCACCCGGAGCATGGGCCCTCTCCAGCGAAACGGTCGTCGGTGCCGGGGGCACGGCCCCCGGGTTCAGGGCCAGGGTAGCCGCTCGGGGATACTTGACCCCATGGCTTACGACGATCTTCGTTCCCTGCT
>JABFVM010000408.1 GCA_013362785.1 Streptomyces sp.
CAGTACGAGGGGCAGCAGGGCGGTCAGTACGCCGGGGGGTACGGCGGGCAGTACGAGAGTGCCGGGTACGCCGCCTACGGCGGTGGTGAGTACCGGGAGGACTACGCCGCACCCGCGGGCGAGTACGCGGACGACGGCGAGGCTCGCGACGGCTACGACGACGACGCGCGCGACACTTACGACGATGCGCGTGAGCACGGCGACCGTGATCGTGAGCGCGATGGCCGTGACGACCTTGATGACCTTGATGACGACGACCTGGACGACGACGAGTCCGCGGGCGGGGTGAGTCGTCGCGATCGCAAGGCCGCCGCGCACCGGCGCCGCCGTCGCCGGGTTCTGCTGATCACCGCCGGGTTCGTGCTGGCCGCGGGCGGGCTGAGCCTCGCGGAGCTCGGCATGGACGCGCCGGGGTCGAGCCCGAAGCCGGCGGCTGCCGGGGACGAGTCGGCGGAGGGCGCGGCCTCGGAGGAGGTCACCGCGTCCCCGGAGGCCACGGACGGGGCGGCGGGGGCGGACAGGAACTCCCCGACACCGGATCACTCGGCGTCCCCCTCGGCCTCGAAGTCGCCGAAGGACGAGGACGGCAAGAAGAAGGACGAGGACAAGGCCTCCGACAAGGACGAGGGGTCGGGCACGACGGGCGGCGGTTCCGGTACGGCCGCCCCGGCGCCCGCCCCCACGTCCGACCCGCAGACCCAGGAGCCGACCGAGAAGCCGACCGCGTCGGACCCGACCCCGGATCCGACGCCGACGGAGACGTGCAACCGGTTCCTCTGGTGGTGCACTTAGGTCGTCACCAGCGCTCGACGGCGCTCGACGGCACTCGCCGGTCGCTCAACAGGGCCGTTCACTTTTGCAATGCCAGCCGCCCCAGCGCCCGCCAGTCCATCCGCGCTCTCGCCTCCGGCACTCCAGGCCGCTCCCGTGGCACCCGGACGCGCAGGGCACCGGGTGCGATGCGGCAGGTGACGGGCGTGCGCAGCCGGAGGGCCTCGCCGTCGACGCCGACCGGGACGTCGGGGGCGTCGGAGTCGACCACCACCTCGCTCTCCGTCAGCAGGGTGAGCCCGCGTGAGTGCCCGCCCCGCAGCAGACCGGCCGCCTGCGCGGCGTTGTCGACCTTGATGCCGAGGACCCCGAGGACCCCGGAGTCCAGCCGCGCGCGTCGGCCGAGCCCGGCCGCGTCGCCCAGCTGGTAGGGGTTGTTGCTGATCAGGACCCCTTGGGGAGCGTCGATGACCGAGTCGCCGGCGCTGACGGTCAGCCGGGGTCCGACCTGGTGGGTCAGCAGGTCCGGGAGCTCCCGCAGGATGGTGTGCACCTTGTCGTCGCGGTACGCGGGGCTCTGCACGACCGCCGCGTACACCCCGAAGGACGCGTTGTTGACGAAGACGCGCTCGCCGATGAGACCGAGGTCGATACGGAGCTCGACGCCGTCGGTGAGGGCGTCCAGGCAGGTCGACGGGTCGTCCCGGTCGAGGCCGAGGTCCATGGCGAAGTGGTTGCGGGTCCCGGCGGAGATCACCAGGAACGGCAGCCCGTGCCGCGCCGCCACCCCCGCCACCAGCGCCTGCGTGCCGTCCCCGCCGGCGACCCCGAGCAGGTCCGCGCCCCGCGCCACGGCCCCGCGGGCCAGCTCCGCGACGTCCTGCGGATATGCCGGGTCGAGTACGGCGACCTCGGCGCCGAGCGCCCGGGCCTTGGCCACGAGGTCGAACCGGCCCACCTTTCCGCCCCCCGAGCGGGGGTTCATGATGAGGAACGGCGCCTTGGGCGGTGCGGCGGGATGCTGCCGGGGAGCGGCCGGTGCGAGGTCGGCGCCGAGGACTGCCCGTCCGATCAGCGCCGCCAGAAGCCACAGCGCCAGGGTCGCGAGGACGGCCCACAGCAGGCCGACCGTCGCGTAGCCGACCAGCACCGCGAGCGGCAGGAGTACGGCCAGTGCGGCGGCGAGCGCCCGGGTCGGGCCGTGCCGGGAGAGGGCCCACCACAGCGCGGCCGCCGTGGCGGCGAGCCCCGCCGCGCCGACGCAGAGCAGCGTCAGGCTCCGTACTCCGGCGGACGCCAGCAGCACGGCGATCGCGGCGGCCGCGACCAGCAGTGCCAGCCGCGCCGCCCACCGCCGAGCCGCCGCCCGGGGACGCCCGGCCGTACCGGACGTCCCGGCGGGCCTCCGTGAACCGCCCACGGGGGCATCGCACCGCCCGTGCCCCGGCCCCACATCACCTGTTCCGGGTGATCCCACCGAGGGGCAGGGTTGTGACCATGCGGGCAAGGAGGTCCGGTCATGGCCACGATGCACGACGGTCCGCTCTCGCCGGCCGAACGCGCCACCCTCGGCAAGGAGGCACGCATGCGCGTGCCGCGCTCCTCCCACGCCGTCTACGCGCCCGACGAGAAACGCCCGGACCCCGTCGACATCATCGAGCGGCAGTCCGGCAGCCGGGTCCGCGAACTGGTCCCCGTCCGGTACGGCCGGATGCTCGAATCGCCGTTCCGCTTCTACCGGGGCGCCGCGGCGATCATGGCGTCCGACCTCGGCGCCAGTGCCCACACCGGGCTGTACGCCCAGCTCTGCGGCGACGCGCATCTGCTGAACTTCCGGCTGCTGGCCTCCCCGGAACGCCATCTCGTCTTCGACATCAACGACTTCGACGAGACGCTGCCGGGCCCGTTCGAGTGGGACGTCAAGCGGCTCGCCGCGAGCCTGGTGATCGCCGGCCGGGCCAACGCGTTCCCGGCGAAGCAGTGCGACGGCCTGGTCCGCGCCGCGGTGGAGGCCTACCGCAAGCGCATGCGGGATCTCGCCGGGCTGCGCACCCTCGACGTCTGGTACGCGCGGGACGACTTCGACCAGATGCAGACGCTCCTGGACGCTCCGCTGCGCAAGGACGACGAGCAGCGGGCCTCCCGCGCCTCGGTGAAGGCCCGCAGCCGGACGAGTCTGCAGGCCGCCGCGAAACTGACCCGGGTCGAGGACGGCGTCCACCGGATCATCTCGGACCCCCCGCTGATCACGCCGCTCGACGAGCTGCTGGCCGGCACGGAACGCGGGGAACTGGAACGGATGCTGCGCGACCTGATCGCCGGCTACATGAGCACCCTGTCGTCCGAGCGGCGGCATGTGCTGAGCCGGTTCCATGTGGCCGACATGGCGCGCAAGGTCGTCGGGGTCGGCAGCGTCGGCACCCGTTGCTGGATCATCCTGCTGCTCGGCCGCGACGACGAGGACCCGCTCCTGCTCCAGGCCAAGGAGGCGGGCGAGTCGGTCCTCGCGCCCTACTGCGGGGCGAGCGAGTACGAGAACCAGGGCGAGCGTGTGGTCGCCGGGCAGCGGCTCATGCAGGCCGCCAGCGACATCTTCCTCGGCTGGAAGCACGTCACGGGCTTCGACGGACGTGAACGCGACTTCTACGTACGACAGTTGCGCGACTGGAAGGGCATCGCCCGCCCCGAGACCATGGACGCCGAGACCCTGGCGCTGTTCGCCCGGATGTGCGGCGCTTCCCTGGCCCGCGCGCACGCCCGCTCCGGCGACCCGATCGCCATCGGCGCCTATCTCGGCCGCGGCGACTCCTTCGAGCGGGCCCTGGTGGAGTTCGCCCGTGCCTACGCCGACCAGAACGAACGCGACCATCAGGCACTGGGCGAGGCCGTGACCGAGGGCCGCGTCGCCGCCCGGACCGACCTGGCGGAGTGACCCGGCAGCCCACGGCGGCCTGCTACGGCGGGGCTGCTACCGCGGCGTGATCCGGCGCCCGTCCGCCCCGGACGCGACGGGCCCGACCGGCACCGCCACGTCCTCCCGCAGCCCCGGCCCGCCGTGGCCACCGCCGGCCGCTGAGGCGAGGGCGTACCAGCGGCCGTACCGCTTGGCGAACGCCACGGCCGTGACGCCCTGGAGCAGGATGCTGAGGGCGACGGTGACGGCGACCACCCGGCCGAGCGTCCGCGTCCCCGGCACCTGCTCCTCGACGATGAGCAGCCCCAGGACGATGGAGGCGAGACCGCGCGGCCCGAACCAGCCGATGTAGGCGACCGTGGGCAGCCGCAGCCCGCTCCCGGCCAGGGCGACGGCCACCGGCAGCATCCGCACGACCGTCAGACTGAGCACCGCGTACAGGACGATCTCCCAGGTCAGATGCTCCAGCGCCGGGCCCAGCAGCACCGCCCCGAAGGCCATCAGGCTGATCGACGCCAGCAGCGCGCCGAGGTTCTCGGCGAACTCGGGTGTGTGGTCCGGGCCGTGCGGCAGACCGCTCGCACGGTGTCGGCGCAGGGCGTGTCCGAAGGCGAACCCGGCGACCCAGGCCGCGATGAAGCCGCTGCCGTCGGTGACGACGGCCAGTTCGTACGCGGCCACGGCGACGCCCAGCACATACACCTGCCCCCAGTCCCGGGCGACCCAGTCCCGGGACCGGGCCGCCCGCAGCAGCCGTCCGCCGAGGTCGCCGGCCAGCAGGCCGAGGGCGGTGCTGAGCAGCAGGGAGCGCCAGAAGGCGCCGGCGACGCCCTCCTCGGCGTAGGAGGTGCCGGGGACACCGGCGGCGAAGACGATGAAGAACGGCAGGATCAGGCCGTCGTTCAGCCCGCTCTCCATGTTGAGCCCGTGCCGGACGAGCGGCGGCACGCCGGGGTCGGACATCGCGGTCCTGCCCACGGCCGCGTCGGTCGGCGCGAGGATCGCCGCCACCAGGGCCAGCTCCCACACGCTCAGCCCGGGCAGCAGCGGCCAGGCCAGCAGCCAGCCCGCGCCGATGCACAGCGGCAGCCCGATGCCGAGCAGCCGGCCGGGCAGGAAACCGCCGACGGTGAGGTCGGACCGCCGTACGGCCATGGCGTCGGTGAACAGGACCAGGGTCAGGGCCGCCTCCATCAGGGCCGTGACCGGGGCTGCGTAGTGCTCGACGTCGATCACGTCGAAGACGGCCGGACCGATGAGGAGGCCGCTCCCCGTGAACACGATCGCCGAGGTGACCGGCGTGACCGACAGCCGGCGTGAGCCGAGGGCATAGGCGGCGGTGACCCCCGCCACCGCCAGCCCCGCCCAGGCACCGTCGCTCATCGCGCCGCCTCCTCGGTACCGGCGAGGACTGACACCCCCGTTCCCTCGCCCCATGGCAGCAGGAGGGCGACCGGCCCGTCCTCACCCTCCGGGGGTGACGACGGGCGCGGCCCTCGGGGATCACGCTCGTGGTGTACGGCTGCGCGCCGCAGCCCGGTGAGGAAAGGAGGCCGGCCATGGCCACCAGCGCTACTCCCCGGCACCGAGAGGGGAAGCAGGTCGCCGCCACCGGCCTGACGCTGTTCGCCGGAGTGATGCTGTTCATCGCCGGGATCCTCGATCTGTTCCGGGGGATCATGGCGATCGCCGAGGACGACGTGTACGTCTCCACCCCGAACTACGTCTTCAAGTTCGACCTGACCAGCTGGGGCTGGATCGAGCTGCTGTTCGGGGCGATGGCCGTGATCGTGAGTTTCGGCCTGTTCGCGGCGAAGACATGGGCGAGGGTCGTCGGCATCGGCATCGCGGCACTGCTGCTGATCGCGAACTTCCTGTCGATCCCGTACTACCCGGTCTGGTCGCTCACGCTGATCGCGCTGTACGCGTTCATCATCTGGGCGCTGTGCGTGATCAAGCGGGACCCACTCGCGGATTAGCGGGTTGCCGGAGGCGGGCTCACGGATGGGCGGCGGGTGGCCGCTCGCCCGATTGGGCCCGTTCGGCATGCCGTTTCCGTGGTGCGCGGACGCAATTGAGGGGTAGGGAGGGGCCCCGGCAGACCAGGAGTCCGCATGAGCGCCGCGCACCAGACCTCCGCGCCCGGGCGCATCGCCCGTGCCACGGCCTCCGCGGTACTGATCGTCGTCACCTGCGTCCTGGTGCCCCTCGCGCTCATCACGGTGTGGGTGCACGACATCGCCCTCGACACCGACCGGTACGTCGACACGGTCGCCCCGCTGGCCACCGAGCCGGCCATCCAGGACGCGGCCGTCGACCGGATCTCGGACGCCGTGGACACCCGGATCGACGGCGAGCAGGCCGCCGCGGAGCTCGCCGACTGGCTGAAGTCGCAGGGGCTGCCGCCCCGGGCGACCGCCGCCATCCGGGGGCTCGGGCCGCAGATCGACTCGGCCGTGGACGGCGCGGTCAACCGGGTCGTCACCCGGATCGTGCACAGCGACGCCTTCGCCACCGTGTGGAAGGACGCCAACGAACGGGCCCACAACGCCGTCGTGGACGCCCTCACCGGCGAGGGCAGGGGCGCGGTGGGGGTCTCCGGCGGCACCGTCACCCTCGACGTGGGCACCCTCGTCGAGCAGGTGAAGAAGGAGCTCGTCGACGCGGGTCTGTCACCCGCCGCGGCCATCCCCGACGTGGACAAGCAGCTGGTGCTGTTCCAGTCCGAGGAGCTGGAGAAGATCCGCGACGGCGCCCATCTGCTGGACGTGGTCGGCTACTGGCTGCCCGTCCTCACCGTCCTGATCGGCGTGGCCGGGGTGCTGCTGGCCCGCCGACGGCGCCGGGCGCTGGCCCGTACCGCGCTGGGCGCCGCGTTCGCCTGTCTGGTGGTGGTCATCGCCCTGGTCGTCGTACGCCGCTTCTATCTGGACCATCTCCCGGCCGCCGTGCAGTCCGACGCGGCCGCGGCGGCCGTCTTCGACACGCTGCTCCGCTTCCTGCGCTACGCCCTGGTCACCACGATCGTGCTCGGCGTGGTGATCGCGCTCGGCGCCTATCTGATCGGCCCCGGCCGGCTGCCGGTGGCGATCCGCCGCGGCGCCGACCGCACCGCCGACTCCCTGGCCGGCTGGGCCGACGGCCATGAGATCCGGGCCGGCCGGGTCGGTGTGTGGGCGCAGACCCACCGCAGGTCGATCACCCTGTCCGTGCTGGCCGTCGTGGCCTTCGTGTTCGCGGTGTGGAACCGCCCCACCGCGGTCACCACCGTGGTCTTCGCGCTCGTCCTCGTCGCGCTGCTGGCGATCCTGGCGCTGCTCGCGGCGGGCGGCCGGGTCGAGATGGCGAGGGCCACCCGTGAGGGGTGATGCCGGACGGACCGGCCCGGCGCATCGTGGGGGTCTCGGGCACCCACGAGCCGCGCGGGCGTCGCGGCAGTCGGCCTGCGGAGGCGACCATGGACTACCCCCTGCTCAACGTCTTCCTCACCATGCTGTGGTTCTTCCTGTGGATCATGTGGATCATGCTGCTGTTCCGCGTGGTCGTCGACATCTTCCGGGACGACACGCTCAGCGGCTGGGGCAAGGCGGGCTGGACGCTGACGGTGTGTGTGCTGCCGTTCCTCGGCGTCTTCGTCTACCTGATCGCCCGCGGGCGCGGCATGGGCCAGCGCGAGCTGCGCCAGGCGCAGGACCGGGAGCGGGCGTTCCGCGCCTACGTCCAGGAGGCCGCCGCCGAACCCGCGGCGAGGGCGCCCGGCGCCAAGGCGGACGAACTGGGCAAGCTGGCCGCGCTGCACGACAAGGGCGACATCACCGACGCCGAGTACGAGCGGGCCAAGTCCAGGGTTCTGACGGGCTGACCCGGGCGGGGGTGCCGACGTGGACGGCCTGAATGTGCTGCCGCTGGCCGTGACGATGATGGCCGGCCCGCAGATCATGTCGGCCATCATCTTCGTCACGACCCCCCGGGCCGTCCGCGTCTCCCTCGGCTTCCTCACCGGCGTCGCCGTCGCCACCACCGCGGGCACCGCCCTCACGATGGGGCTCGCCTCCCTGCTGGACCTGGGCGACCCCGACGACTCCGGATCCGCCGGCAAGATCATCCAGTATGTGCTGGTCGCCCTGCTGGCGGCGGCCGCGATCAGGAACTGGATACTGCGGGAGACCGTCCAGCCACCGAAGTGGCTGGGCACACTCATGGCGGCGGGTCCCAGACAGGCCCTCAAAGTCGGGCTGCTCGTCATCCTGCTGATGCCGTCGGACATCATCGTCATGCTGACGGTGGGCACCAACCTGTCGCAGGCCGACGCGAACTTCGCCGAGGCGCTGCCGTTCATCGGCGCGACCGTGCTCATCGCCGCGCTGCCGCTGCTGTTCCTGCTGGCGTTCCACCGCCGGGCGGTCGCCGCGATGCCGCATGTGCGGGACTGGATGAACACCCACAGCTGGCTGATCAACATCATCGTCTGCGCGATCTTCATCGTGCTGATCCTCGCGTGACGCGACACCCCACCCGCTCCGGGTGATGCCGTCGGGGGCCGACAGGCGCAGCGTGGAGCACGACAGGGTTGGAGCGCCGCCGCGCCTCTCGCGGCGGCCGGTATGTGGAGGCAACAGTGGACTACCCGCTGCTCGACGCGTTCCTGACCATGCTCTGGTTCTTCCTGTGGGTCATGTGGTTCGTCATGCTGTTCCGGGTCTTCGGCGACATCTTCCGGGACGACAGCATCGGCGGCTGGGCCAAGGCGGGCTGGACGGTCTTCGTCTGTGTGCTGCCGTTCCTCGGCGTCTTCGTCTACCTGATCGCCCGCGGGCGCGGCATGGGCCAGCGCGATGTGCGTCAGGCGCAGCAACAGGAGCAGGCGTTCCGCTCCTACGTCCAGGAGGCGGCCGCCGGTGCCCCCGCGACCATGGCCACGACCGGGGCGACCCGCGCGGACGAGCTCACCAAGCTCGCCGGGCTGCACGACCACGGCGACATCACCGACGCCGAGTACGAGCGGGCCAAGGCGAAGGTGCTCGCGGGCTGAGCCCCCGCGACGACCGCGAGCGGCTCACTCCGGGACCTGGCGGAACTCCACGATGCGCAGTCCCAGCGACTGGAACCGGATCAACAGGCCGTACAGATGCGCATCGTCGTTGACCTGCCCGTACAGCACGGTCTGATGGGGGACGACGAAGCTGTCCAACTCGGGGAACGCCGTGGTCAGGTCGTCCGACATCTGTCCGTCGATGCGGATCTCGTAGCGCATGTCCTCATGCTGGGCGACCGGGCGGCGGACAGCATCACCCGGGCGAGGTGACACATCAGAGCAGCCCGAACTCGCGGGCCCGGCGGACCGCCTCGCCGCGCCGGGTGGCGTCGAGCTTGCGGTAGATGCTCTTCAGATGGGTCTTCACCGTGTTGACCGACAGATGCAGATCGGCGGCGATCTCGTCGGTGGACATCAGCTGGGCCAGCCGCTCCAGAACGTCCTGTTCCCGAGCGCTGAGCGGCTCCGGGCGGGGACCCGGATACCCGTTCCGCGGCCGTGCGGCGCCGGGTTCGCGGGCAAGGGTGCCGGTCAGCCAGGCGTGTTCGCGGGCGAGCGCGGGCCGGTGCAGCAGCAGCCGTCCCAGCCACGGCCCGGCCTCCAGGAACGGCCGCCGCAGATGATGCGGACGGGCCGCGGCCAGAGCCCGCAGCAGCAGGCCCTCCGCGGCGGCCGAGTCGCCGAGCGCGGCCACGGCCTGCGCCCGGGTCAGCAGCACCCACACGTCGATGGCCGGCCCCCGGTCGTGGTGGTCGGGGAGCCGGTCCAGGATGCGCAGCGCCCGTTCGGCGCCGCCCGCCGCCACCCACGCCCGCGCCTCGGCCACCAGGCTCTCCGGACCGTGCACCGGTCGGTCCTCGAAGACCCGTACCGCGGCCTTCGGATCACCGTCGGCCAGATGCGCCGCCGCCGTCGCCATGGCGATCCGGTCGCTCACCCACGCCGAGGGCTCGGCGGAGACCAGGGGCTGTTCCGCCAAGTCGTCCAGTGCCAGCAGCGCCGACCGGGAGTCACCCCGCGCGCACAGCAGCCGGGACCGCAGGATCGCCAGCTCGACGGCCACGATGGGATCGCGGGAGGCGGCTGAGGTGGCGGCCGTCTGGTCGAGATGGCCCTGCGCGGCCGCCAAATCGTCCCGGTCGATCGCCACGGCGGCCAGCACGAGCTGCGCCATCCCGGTCCGGTCGGACACCGGCAGCCCGGAGTGCTCGGCCTCGGCGATCGCGTCCCGGGCGTGCGCCTCGGCCCGGCCGGGCCGTCCGTGCAGGAAGTCGATCAGCGCAAGGCGGCTGAGCGCCTCATGGCGGGGGAGGGCCGTCGCGGGTCCCTCGGCGGTCCGCACGGCGTCGGACAGCGTGGAGCGGGCGGCCTCGAAGCGGCCCGCCCAGAGCTGGGCCGAGCCCAGGTCGGTGAGCATGAGGGCCGTCAGTTCCGGGGACTGCCCCAACCGGTCTGCGGGCAGGGCGCGTTCCGCCTCCGCGGCCGCCCGCGCCGCCGTCTCCGCCAGGTCCGCCGAGCCCGCCACCCGGGCGGCCAGCACCCGCAGCACCGCACAGCTCAGCCGCGCCGCCGCGCCGTCGCCCGAGTCGCCGCCCGGCAGGTTCTCCTCCGCACGCCGCAGATAGGTGACACCCCGGTCCACGTCGTGACGGGCCAGCTCACGCGCCGCACGCACCAGGTCGGGCGCGGGCCCCGACGCCTCCGGCGCCATCCGGGCGAACAGACCGTCCAGCCGCTCGGCGGCCAGCCCGGTCAGCAGCCGGCCGATCGCCAGATGGTCGATGAACTCGGCGGCGGCCAGCTCCCAGTCACCCGCGTCCGCCGCGTGCGGCAGCGCCTCGTCGAGCAGCCCCGCCCCGATCAGCCACTGGGCCGCCGTACGGTGCAGCTCCGGCTCCAGACCGGGATGGCGGACGCCCAGATGCACCCGCAGGATCTCGGCGAACAGCGGATGCAGCCGGTACCAGGAGTGCCCGACGGGCTCCACGAACGCGTTCGCCCGCTGCAGCTCCTCCAGGATCGGCTCGGCGTCGTCCCGGCCGGTCAGGGCGTTGGCCAGATCGGGGTGCGTCTCCTCCAGGATGCTGGTGCGCAGCAGCAGGTCCTGGGTCTCGGCGGGGTGCACGCGCAGCACCTCGCCCAGCAGATAGTCGGCCACCGTGCTGTGCCCGGCCTCGAAGTCCTTCAGGAAGCTCTCCGGGTCATCCGCCCGCTGCGCCGCCAGCGTGCACAGCCGCAGCCCCGCCGCCCAGCCCCCGGTGCGCTCCGTCAGCATCCGCGCACCCTCGGCGGACAGCGGCAGCCCGTGCCGGTCGACCAGGGCCGCCGTCTCCTCGGTGCGGAAGGCCAGGTCGTCGGCGCGGATGTCGACGAGCTCACCGGCGGCCCGATAGCGGTGCAGCGGCAGCAGCGGTTCCGTACGGCTGATGATCACCAGGCGCAGTCCCGCACCGGCATGGCGCAGCACGAACTGCAGCTCGTCGGCCACCTCGGTACAGCCCGCCACCCGGTCGAACTCGTCCAGGACGAGGGTCACCCGGGACTCCCGCCCGTTCAGCCAGGCGGCCAGCCGGGCCAGCAGTGAGTGGTCCACCTCGCCGGGGCGCGCCGGGCTGCCGATGTACTCGGGCAGGGCGACGCCGTGGTGCCGGAAGGCGTGCAGGACATAGGCCCAGAAGACGCCCGGCGCGCTGTCCTGCGGCTCCACGGTCAGCCAGGCCGCGTCCCCCGGGTCGAAGGCCGTGGTCCAGTCGGCGACCAGCAGCGTCTTGCCCGCCCCCGCGGGACCGTTGACCAGCGTCAACGGACTGCGCGCGCCTTCGGCGAGCTGCTCCACGAGCCGCTGTCTGCGCACGAACGTCCCCGGAACCGTCGGCACGGCGAGCCGTGCGGCGAGTACCGGGTCACCGTCCGGAGTGACCGCCTTCATGCCGGGATGGCCCTCTCCGACGGTGTGCGACATCACGCCCATCACAGACCTCATGGATGGCCGAGCGAAACTGCATCCACCTCACGATCGTCGCCCCGCACCAGACGGCCCGCAAGCGACGCCGCGGTACGACGCGCCGGTACGACGTCTCAGGACGCGGTGTCCACGCCCAGCATCCGGCGCAGCAGATCCCGCAGGGACTCCCGCTCCTGGTGGGACAGGCCCGCCAGCGGCTCCCGGGCGAACCGCAGGCCCTCGCGCAGATCGCGGGCCACCCGCTGTCCCTCGTCCGTCACCGCGGCCACCTTCACCCGCCGGTCCGCGGGATCCGGTCGCCGCTCCACCAGGCCGCGCCCCTCCAGCCGGTCGACTATCCCGGTCACGTTCGACGGCTCGCACTTCAGCTTGTGCGCCAGCTTGCGCATGGGCAGCGGCTCCAGGGACAGCAGATTCAGCAGCCGCGCCTGTGCCCCGGTGAGGGTGTACTCCGCGGCCGCGTCCTCGTAGTCCGAGTAGAAGCGGGCCACCACGTCGCCGATGAGCTCGACGACCTCCATGGTCAGTGCGTCCGGCCGGGTCTTGTGAGGAGTGGACATGCGCTCCAGCTTACCGCGTTACTTGACAACATGAAATATTCAGGAGCATGGTTGTTTCAGGTACTGAAGTAAATCTGAAAGGCAACCGTCATGATCAACCGCGAATGGCACCTGCTCAGCCGTCCCGTCGGCTGGCCGAAGCCCGAGGACTTCGCCCTGGTCGAGGCGGCGATGCCGACCCCCGGTGAGGGTCAGGTGCTCGTCCGGAACAAGTACGTCTCCGTCGACCCGTACATGCGCGGCCGCATGTCGGAGGCCAAGTCCTACGTCGCCCCCTTCGAGCTCGGCAAGGTCATGCAGGGCGGCGCCGTCGGCGAGGTCGTCGAGTCCAACGCCGAGGGCATCGCCGTCGGCGACCACGTCCTGCACTTCTTCGGGTGGCGCGAGTACGCGGCCGTGGACGCCAAGACCGCCGTGAAGGTGGACCCGGACACGGCGCCCCTTTCCACGTACCTCGGTGTCCTCGGCATGACCGGCCTCACCGCTTACGCCGGTCTCCTGCGTACCGCCTCCTTCAAGGAGGGCGACTCCGTCTTCGTCTCCGGCGCCGCGGGTGCAGTGGGCAGCCAGGTCGGGCAGATCGCCAAGCTCAAGGGCGCCTCGCGGGTCATCGGGTCCGCCGGGTCCGACGAGAAGGTCAAGCTCCTCGTGGAGGAGTACGGCTTCGACGTCGCCTTCAACTACAAGGACGGCCCGGTGAGCGAGCAGCTGCGCGCGGCCGCTCCCGACGGTGTGGACGTGTACTTCGACAATGTGGGTGGCGACCACCTTGAGGCCGCCATCGGCTCCCTCAACCAGGGCGGCCGTATCGCCGTCTGCGGCATGATCTCCGTCTACAACAACACCGAGCCCGCCCCCGGCCCGAGGAACCTCCCCCGCCTCATCGCGACCCGCGGCCGCATCGAGGGGTTCCTGGTCGGAGACCACTACGACCTCCAGCCCCAGTTCGTCCAGGAGGTCGGGCCGTGGGTGGCCTCGGGGCAGCTCAAGTACCGCGAGACCGTCGTCGAGGGCATCGAGAACAACCTGGAGGCGTTCCTCGGGGTGCTGCGCGGCGACAACACCGGGAAGATGATCGTCAAGCTGTAGGCCGGCCTGGAGGTCTGCCTGAAGGTCTGCCTGAAGGTCTGTGCTGGATTTCCGGCATGCGGTAACTTCTTTCCGAATTCCATCGCGATCGTGGGCGCGAGTCGCGGCGGACCGAGGAGGAGAAGACACCGCATGTCCATCCAGCAGACCGACGTCCTGTACACCGCCGTCGCCACCGCGGAGAACGGCCGCGACGGCCGGGTCGCCACCGACGACGGCAGGCTCGACGTCGTAGTGAACCCGCCCAAGGAGATGGGCGGCAGCGGCGCCGGCACCAACCCGGAGCAGCTGTTCGCGGCCGGCTACAGCGCCTGCTTCCAGGGAGCGCTCGGCGTCGTCGCCCGCCAGGAGAAGATCGACGTCTCCGGGGCGACCGTCACCGCGAAGGTCGGCATCGGCAAGAACGACGACGGATTCGGGATCATCGTGGAGATCTCGGCCGCGATCCCGACGGTCGACACCGAGACCGCCCGGGCGCTGCTTGAGAAGGCCCATCAGGTCTGCCCGTACTCCAAGGCGACGCGCGGCAACATCAGCGTGACGCTGCTCTGACGCCGTTCGTTGCACACGGCAGAGGCCGCACCCCTGGACGTGGGGTGCGGCCTCCGTCGCTGCACGGGCCGGCCGGTGCCGGATCAGCTCGCCAGCGCCGACGCGTGCGCCGCCCGCACCAACCGGTCGTTCTCCGGTGCCGCCCCTCCCGGGTAGGCGTAGCGCCGGCGGGTGTAGCCGTAGGCCAGGCCGCTGCGTGGATCCGCGAACGCCTGTGAGCCGCCGGCCCCGCTGTGGCCGAAGGCCCCGGCGCCCAGGAACGGGTACAGCGGGTCGTTGACCGCGTGGAAGCCGAGGCCGAACGACTTGTGCTTGCGGGCCACCAGGTCGTAGCCGGACGAGTGGATCTGGCCGACCTCGGCGATGGTGTCCGGCTTCAGCAGCGGTGGCTGCTCGTCCACCTCGCTGATCGCCGCCGCGTACATCCCGGCGAGGCCACGCGCCGCCGCGACCCCGCCCGCCGACGCGGGCCCCTTGGCGCGCACCGTACGGGAGTTGGCGTGGTCCAGCAGCTCGACCGGATCCGGCACCTGCATGTTGAACGCGATCGACGCCAGGCTGTGCGGGCCCGTCGGCTCCGAGTCCAGGACCGCCTGCTGCTCCGGCGTGGGGGCCATCGGCTGCACCGATCGGTAGCGCGGCTCCAGCTCCTCGGGCAGCCCGAGGTGGAAGTCCAGACCGTAGGGCGCCCGGATCCGCTCCTCGTACACCTCCTGGAGCGTGCGCCCCGTGGCCCGCCGGACCACCTCGCCGGCCAGCGCGCCGATGGTGAACGCGTGGTAGCCGAAGGCGGTGCCGGGGCGCCAGAACGGCCGCTGATCCGCGAGCCGTTCGGCGATGGCACGGTCGTCGGCCAGCTCGGCCTCGGCGAAACCGGCGTCGAGGCCGATCAGCCCCGCACGGTGCGAGAACAGCTCGCGCAGCGTCACCCCGCCCTTGCCCTCGGCCGCGAACTCCGGCCAGTAGTACGTCACCTTGCGGTCCAGCTCCAGCGTGCCCTCCTGCACCAGGAGCGCGACCACGAGAAACGCGGCACCCTTGGTGGAGGAGAACACGCCGTAGAGCGAGTCGGGCCCGCAGCCGTCACCGGCCCACAGGTCGACGACCTTCCGGCCGTGCACATAGGCGCACAACTGGCCCTCGTAGTCGGGCCGTTCACCCGCCACGAACGCGGCGAACTCCTCGCGCACCGTCTCGAAGCCGTCCGCGACCGTGCCGTGGATCCCTGGCGTCATCCGCTCTCCTCTATCTGGTGCCGGTGGCCTGCGCCACGTTGAACAACGCCCTTCCGACCTGGGCGAACTCTCCCTTGGGGTGATCCCGGAAGAGGGGCTCGGTGCCGAACAGAACCGCCCGCGGGCCGCTGATCACCGAGGCCCGGCCGGCCGCGTCCGCCGGTCCGCCGGAGCCGTCCCGCACCGGGCGCCAGTGCCCGGAGACCAGGGGGTTCCCGGTCGCGTACGACTGCTCCACCCGGACCTTCGGGCCGAGGTCGGTGAACCACACGGGCGCGTACACGAAGCCGTGGTCCGGGGCGCCGGACATCAGCGCGCCGGCCGAGTTCCGCACGCGCACCACACCGTTGGCGTCCCCGTTGCCCTCGACCGGCTTCGCCGACAGCAGACCGGTCGCCGAGCCCAGCGCGGCGCCCGTGACGCCACGGCCGACCAGGCCGTGACCGGCGAGGAAGGCGTCGAGGGCGGCGCGGGCCTCGCGGGTCAGGTCGGCGTGGTCGAGGTCGGTCGACGCGAACAGGACGTCCACCGACGACCAGTCGAAACCGGCGTTCAGCACGTCCGTCGAGACCGGAGTGACCTCGAAGTTCATCTCCCGCAGCGCGAACAGCTCGCCCGCCGTGACGGCGGCGGCGACGCGGGTGCGGTGGAGCGGGGTGGTGCCTTTGAGCTTCGTGGCGCGGAAGGCGACGTCGTACGCGCGTGCCGCTTCCGCCGCCTGCTTGCGCGCCGAGCCCGGCACGATCGCGCTGCCGTCCGCGGCGCCCCGCGCCTTGACGCCCTTGCGCAGCAGGGAGTTGAGGGCGGCCACCTCGGCGGGGTCGTCGAGGCGCAGCCGCAGGTCGCCGCGCGGGGCGACGTAGGAGACGGGCGCCGCCGCGCGCACGGGGAGCAGGACGCCGTACGGCAGCCCCGGCAGGGTGCCCACGGACGCGCCCCACAGGCGGCCGAGGCTCCAGCCCGAGATGTCGTACATCACCGAGACCTTGTCGCTGATGTCCCGCCCGTCCGCGAGGAGCGCGTTCGCGAGGCCGCGCTTGGGCTGGTGCATGTCGACGACGTACGAGCCCCGGGGGTACGTCGTTCCGGCGAGGCGGAAGGGGTGTGCGGCGCGGGTGACCCGAACGCCGTTGGCCAGGAGGTGGTCCACGAGGCGGGCCGTGGCCGTGTCTGTGGCCGGGAGGACGTAGGCGCGGGGGAAGGTGGTCGTGTACACGTCCTCGGGGCCGATGCCGGGCACGCCCGGTACGGTCCGCGGCGACACCGGCACCTGCGCGGCGCCGGCGGCTCCGCGCCGGAACACCTCGATCTGGTCGGCGAGCAGTGCGGCGCGCCTGGACCGCACGAAGTCCAGGGTGGCGCGCAGGGCGGCCCCGGCGACGTCGACGTTGATCGCGGAGCGGCGGCGCAGTTCGGTGACCGGCAGGGTGTCGTACTCCTCGTTGTTCACCGCCAGCGGGATCTCCACCGTGTGCGCGGCGACCGTGCCGTGGAAGGCCGCGTACTGCGGGGTGAAGATCGGCGGCCAGTCGTCCCAGCCCTCCTCCTGGTCGCGGAACGGGATCTGGGCCGGTTCGACACCGTCCTTCGCGGGCGTGTAGCCGAGGCCGTTGACGGCGGACTCCATGCCGAGCGCGTTGGCGTAGGTGTTCTTCAGGAACAGGTCGTACTCGTAGTTCTCGCCGTGCGGGGGAGTGGTGGGCTCGATGAGGGTGCCGTTGACGTAGCCGTGCAGGTCGAGCATGACGGCCGGCTGCTTGTCGACCATGATCTGCCGCATCGCCCGCACCTCGGGCTGCGAGGCGGTGACGAAGTCCCGGTTCATGTCGAAGCCGTTGGCGTTCGCCCGGGTCCCGGCGATACGGCCGTCCGGGTTCGCGGTGATGTTGAAGTACAGGCGGCTGTGGGCGAGCAGGTCGCGCGTGCGGCCGTCGTTCGCGGTGGCCAGCCTCTCGATGAGCTTGAGGGAGGCGTCGGTGCCCTCCCACTCGTTGCCGTGGATGTTGTTGTTGAGGAAGACGGGGGTCTTGTACGTCTTCCTGAGCCCGGGGGACTTGGCGGCGAGCGCGGGCGCGTTCTCGACGAGCTCGCGCATCCGCGCCTGGGTCCGGGTCTGCCGGGCCGTCTCCGGGGCGGTCACGGTGACCAGATACAGCCGGTGGCCGCCCGCCGAGCGGCCCGTGACCTCTACGCTCACACGGTCGCCGAGGGCCTGGAGGGCGTTCAGCTTCGGCGCGATGGCGTGGTACGGCGTGAGGCCCAGCTTGATGGACTTGTCGGCCGGGTTCTCGGGGTCCTGGGTGAGGACCTGGCGGCGGGGGTAGCCGCGGCTGTCGTCGGCGACCGGGCCGGTGGCGTCCCCGGCGCCGGCCAGGGCCCGTTGGGCGGCGCTCGCGGGTGTCAGCGCAGCATGCCGGTCGAGCGCGGCCTCGCGGTGGACCGGCGGTCCGGGCTCGGCGACGGCCGGCTGCGGGGCGAGGAGCAGCGAGCCCGCCGTGCTGAGGGCGAGGGCGGTGAACAGGACGGGCCTGGCACGAACGGGTCTGGCACGAACAGGTCTGGCAGGAACAGGTCTCGCAGGAACGGTTCTCGTGGTGCGCACGTGTACCTCCTCCGGAACGTCCAAAGATCGGTACGGCGAGGTGTACCTGTTCGACTCAACGGCAACAAGAGGGAGTTGTCGTCACGGTTGCCCCGGACGGCCCCTGCCCAGGCGCCCGGAGGGGGCATGCTGTGAGCGGCACCGGCGGTGGAAGGACGAACGGCTCAACGGTGAGGAGAGCCCCATGGGCACGATTCCTTCGCTCCCCAGCAGGGACGACGTACTCCGCATGGCACGCAGCACCACCGACATCACCGGCCAGCTCCTGGACACGGCCGGGAACATCACCCGTATCGCGATCAACACCTTCGACCCCAGGGACGGTTCGGGCGCCGAGGTGCTGCGCGTGCTGCGGCAGACCACCGCCGAACTGGCCGAGGCGAGCGAGTCGCCGCAGGCCCAGGAGGCGTTCTACCGCATCGTCGAGACCCTCACCCGCCTCGGCACCAGCGGTGCACCCCTCGCCGTGCACCCGGTGAGCGAGCCCGCGCAGGCCCTGCTGACGGCCCTGGGCGACAGCCTGATGCCGGTGCTGGACGCGGTGGAACCGGCCGTGGAGGAGTTCGCGGCGGCGCTCGGCGAGCTGGTCGAGGCGACCTCGCCGCTGCTGCCCGCCACGGCGGGCGTCGCCGCGGGCGTGCTGCTCGCCCTGACACCGCTGCTGCGGTCCGCGGCGGAGGTCCTGCGCGAGTCGTCGCCGGAGCTGCGCCGTATCGCCGACGCGCTGACGGCCGCGCTCGCCCCGCTGATGCCGCTCCAGGTGGCCCTGGCCGAGCGCGCGGCCGCCGCCGGCGCGAACGTCGTCCGCGTGACCCTGCCGCCGCTGGCAGACCTCACGGAGGCCGCGGCGGCCACCACGAAGGCGGCCCGTCCGGTGCTGATCGCGGGCGAGGAGTTCCTGGTGGCCGGGCTGGAGCGGATCCAGCCCGCGCTGCTCGCCGGGGCGTCGCACGCGGGGCGGCTGGCCCGGGCGGTGGCGGTACGCGTGTCGGCGGCGGTGAGCCCGGCGGCCGAGCAGGGGGTGGTGGTGGCGGTGACGTCCGCGTGAGGAACCGTGACTCCCGTGTGACACGGCCGGACTAGAGTTCCCTTCATGCGCGATCTTGGTGCCGGTTTCAGGTATCTGCTCAAAGGCCAGCGATGGGTGGCCCGGCACGGCAAGCAGTACGGCTTCGGACTGATCCCGGGCCTGATCACCCTCGTCCTCTACGCGGCCGCGCTGGTCGCGCTCGCGCTGTGGGGCCAGGACTTCGTGTCCTGGTCGACGCCGTTCGCCGACGACTGGTCGAGCCCCTGGCAGGGACTGTTCCGCGGCTTCCTCACCGCCGTCCTGTTCGCGCTGGGCCTGCTGCTGTCCGTGGTCACCTTCACCGCGGTCACCCTGCTGATCGGCCAGCCCTTCTACGAGAACCTCTCCGAGAAGGTCGACCGGGACGTCTCGCCCGACGGCACCGCCCCCGAGTCCGGCCTGCCGCTCTGGCGCGATCTGTGGATCTCCGGCCGGGACAGTCTGCGGGTCGTGCTGCGTGCCGCCCTCTGGGGTGTGCTGCTCTTCGCCCTCGGGTTCATCCCGGTGGTGGGCCAGACGGTCGTACCGGTGCTCGGTGTCGTCGTCACCGGCTTCTTCCTCGCCGAGGAGCTCACGGCCGTCGCCCTGCAGCGCCGCCGCGTCGAACTCCGCGACCGCCTCACCCTCCTGCGCTCCCGCAAGGCCCTGGTCTGGGGCTTCGGCACGCCGCTCGCCGCGGCCTTCCTGGTGCCGTTCGTCGCGGTGTTCCTGATGCCGGGTGCGGTCGCCGGGGCCACGCTCATGGCGCGGGACCTGCTGGGCGAGGAGACCGAGGAGGAGGACGCGGCGGCGACCGCACCCGGCGGAGAGACCGTCAGCTGGTGACCTGGCTGTCCGCCGCCACCTTCAGGATCGCCCGGACCTGGGCGATGATGTCCAGCCGGTTCCGCACGAACTCGGGGTCGGTCACCGATCCCGTCGCCGGATCCGTGTTGCCCGCGCCGAACTGCAGCACCGGGGTGTGCACATGCCCGCCCGGCAGTGTGTCGTGCAGGCCCAGCCGGTCACGGAGCAGCGTGGCCCGGTAGGCGATCTCGTTGGACAGGTAGTTCCCGCCGCCCCCGGCCCGCGCGGTGGACCCCGCCGTCGGCCCGTCCGGCCGCTCGACGGGCTGTGTGCCGCCCGCCGGGATCTCGGTCACGCTCGTGTTGTCGTACACGGGGAACCGGCCGGTGCTCGCGGCGACGATCTTCGCGTACGGCAGGGTCGTCGTCGTCCACTGCGGCTGCGAGGCCGGATCGGCGACGGGGACCGTCTCGGTCCGGCTGATGTTGTCGTTGTCCGGGAACCCGCCCCGCCAGGCCCCGTTGGTCCGCTCGACGTCGAACCGCCCGACCCGCCCCTGGCTCACGGTCGTGAACAGATCGACCTTCGGCAGATACGGCCGAAGCGTCCGCTCCACCACTCCGTCCGCGAAGTCCTGCCAGCGCACCGGGAACACGACGGTCTCCACCCGCGCCGGCCCCTCCGCCGTCTCGACCACCGTCCCGTCGAGCGCGAGCGCGGTCGCGCCGGACGGGTTGGAGATACGGATGTCCCGGTCGAGCGTGAACGGGTCGAAGCCGGTGACCAGAATCCGCTTGATCCCATGACCGCTGCCGTGCGGATAGCGAATATCGGTGTGCCCACGCGAGACCCGCTCCAACTCGCCCAGCAGTGCGGCCCGCTGCCCATCACTCAGCCCGAACTCCGGCTCCCACCCCCGCACATCCCGCGTCATCGACAACCGGGCCCAGTACAGCGGACGGTCATCATCCCGACTCAGATCACCCCCGGCCGGCCCCCGCCCCTGCGCCCGCTCGACGGCCCTCCGCCACAGCGCCGACCCTTCACGTACGACGACCCGGCGGGCCTGCGCATAGGAGTGCGCGGCACCGAGATCGCGGGCGAACTCCGCGGCCGGCGCGTCGAATCCGGAGCGGCGCAGTATCTCCTGAGGGACCGCCTTGTCGAGCCGCTGCTCCTCGACGGTGGGAGCGCCCGCCGTCCCGGCGGCGACAGCGGTCCCCGCCGTCGGGGCCGAGAGACCGGCCAGCAGGGCCAGGCCGAGGACGCCGATCCGAACACGTATGGAATTCAAGGGAGTTACGGTCCTTCCGTCACGGTGGGGGGTGAGGCAGAGCATCCGTCGTGCGGGACGCCGGAAGTATCGCGTGACGGGAGAGGTCTACGCCATGGTGCGGGAAATCTTCGCCGCCGCCTCCCGCAGCGCCCCCACGAAGGCCTCCACGGCCGGAGTCAGGGACCGCCCCCGCACGATCGCCGCGTAGACCGCCCGCGCGGGGGCGCCCTCGTCCAGCACCGGCAGCAGCGCGACGTCCGGCCGTACGGACGCGGCGGCCAGCGCCGGGACCAGGGCCACGCCGAGACCTGCGGCGACGTAGCCCTGCTTGGCGGTCCACTCGCCGACGACATGCGCCACCCGGGGGCTGAAACCCTGCCGCAGGGCCGCGTCCAGGAGGGTGCCCTCGGGGCGGGAGCTGCCTGAGATCCAGTCGGCGTCGGAGAGCCGGCCGAGTCGGACGGGGCCGCTCCCGGCCAGCGGATGGCCGGAGGGGACGGCGACGTACAGGCACTCGTCGAGCAGGTGGTGGAGGTCGAACGCATCCAGGGGCGCCCGGCCCGTTGTCGAGACCACCGCCAGATCGAGGTGGCCCGCGTCGAGCCGGTCCAGGAGGCCTGGTGTGAACCCCTCTTCGCGGCTGACCAGGATCCCTGGGTGCCGGGCGCGGAAGGCGCCGACGGCGAGCGGCACCAGCGCCGCGTCGGCCGTGGCGAAGGCCCCGAACCGCAGCCGCGTTCCGGCCACCTCACGCAGTGCGCCCAACTCACGCAAAGCCCCGTGCAGGGACTCGGTGACGGCCTCGGCATACGGCACGAGAACCCGCCCGGCCTCGGTGAGCCGCACGCCACGCGGAAGCCGATCGAAGAGCGGGGCCCCGCCCATCGCCCGCTCCAGCGAAGAGATCTGACGGGACACCGCCGATTGGGTCCAGCCGAGGGTCCGGGCGGCGACCGTGAACGAGCCGTGCCGGGCGACCTCCAGGAACGCCCTCAACCACACGGTGGACACCTCGGGAGACTCATGCTGATTCGGCATGGGGCCCATGCTGGACATTCGCTTGTCGCATCTCAAGTGGCGGACCTAGCGTCGAAGGCATGCAGATCACCATCGACAACCCGTCCTCCGCGCCGCAGCCCCTCAGCCCGTACTACTCCCAGGTCGCCCGCGTCGAACACGCCGACGGCAGCGCCCTGCTGTACCTCTCCGGTCAGATAGCCGAGGGCGCCACGGTCGCCGAGCAGACCCGCGGCATCTTCGAGACGATCGCCGCCCTGCTCAAGGCGCACGGCGCCACCCTCGCGGACGTCATCAACATCCGCACCTGCCTCACCGACATCGGCACCCTGGAGGAATACGGCACCGTACGGCGGCAGTTCCTCACCGGCGCCCCGCCTACGAGCATGACCTTCGAGGTGCCGAGGCTCTTCCGGTCGGGGGCCCGCGTGGAGGTCGAGGTCGTCGCCGCCGTCAGCCCTGATCCTTCGGGTTCTCGCCCAGCAGCCTGAGAAAGTCCCGGAACGCCCCCGGCATGTCCACCGACTCGGGGTCCAGGAGCCACTGGTACTGGAGTCCGTCCATGACGGCGACCAGCAGAGGGGCAGTGCGTTCCGGGGTGAGGCCGTTCGGGAGGCGGTCGCCGTACTCGGCGCGCAGTACCTCCGTCATGCTCGCGCGGACGCGTGTGTAGCGCTCGGTGAAGTAGTCGCGCGCGGGATGGCCCTCCGTCACGCTCTCGCCGAGCAGCGCCGAGAAGGTCTGGATGATGGCGGGGCGCATCGCGTTGTACTCGACCAGCGAGGCGAGCAGATCGACCCGCCACTGCGTGTCCGGCACCGCGTCCCACTGGTCCCGCTCCTGGAGTACGGCGACGAGCAGCGCGCCCTTGGTCGGGAAGTAGTGCAGCAGCCCCTGCTGGGTGAGCCCGACCCGCTCCGCGACCGCGCCCAGGCTCGCCCCCCGGTATCCGCGCTCGGCGATCACCTCCAGCGCCGCCCGAACGATCTCCGCGCGCCGCTCCTCGCTCCTGACCCTCGCGTTCATGGCGTCACCGTACGGTATGGCCGATCGGGGAAAGTAACAGGCTTATAACGAAACCTACCTCTCTACAGGTAACCGATGCACGATGGAGGCGCAGTCCGGACTCGACGAGGAGGCACCGCGATGGCGGGAACCCGTACCCAGGCCGACGCAGCGCGTGAGGCGGTGGTCGAGGCGGCGCTCGGCCGGCTCGGGCTCGACGCGAAGGCGCGGTTGCTCGCCGGGCAGGACGCGTGGACGCTGCCCGCGCTTCCCGAGATCGGGCTGCAGTCCCTTGTCATGTCCGACGGCCCGATCGGTGTCCGGGGCGTGCGCTGGACCGCCGACGACCCGTCCGTCGCGCTGCCCTCGCCCACCGCCCTCGCCGCCGCCTGGGACCCCGCACTCGCCCGCCGCGCCGGCGCCCTCCTCGCCCAGGAGGCCCGCCGCAAGGGCGTCCATGTGCTCCTCGCCCCGACCGTCAACCTCCACCGCTCCCCGCTCGGCGGGCGCCACTTCGAGGCGTACAGCGAGGACCCGTTCCTGACGGGGACGGTCGGCGCCGGATATGTCGCCGGCGTGCAGTCCGGCGGCATCGGCACCACCGTCAAGCACTTCGTCGCCAACGACGCCGAGACCGACCGCTTCACCGTCGACAACGTCGTCCCCGAACGCGCCCTGCGGGAGCTGTACCTGGCGCCCTTCGAGATCATCGTCGAGAACGCCCGCCCCTGGGGCATCATGACCGCCTACAACACGGTCAACGGCACGACGATGACCGAGCACCACCACCTCGTGAACGAGGTCCTGCGCGGCGAATGGGGCTTCGACGGGTACAACGTCTCCGACTGGATGGCCGCCCGGTCCACGGTCGATGCCCTTGAGGGCGGCCTCGACGTCGCCATGCCGGGGCCGCAGACCGTCTACGGCGACGCCCTCGCCCAGGCCGTACGGGACGGCAAGGTGGCCGAGGCCAAGGTCGACGACGCCGTGCGCAACGTCCTGCGGCTCGCCGCCCGCGTCGGCATCCTGGACGGCGCAGAGCCGGCCGTCACCGAGTACCCCGAGACCGTCGACGGCCCGGAGCTGGCCCGCGAGATCGCCCGCCGCTCCTTCGTCCTGGTCCGCAACCAGAACGCCGCCCTCCCGCTACGGCCCCACGGCACCGTCGCGCTCATCGGCGCCGCCGCCCGCGACGCCCGCGTCCTCGGCGGCGGCTCCGCCACCGTCTTCCCCGCCTCCGTCGTCTCCCCGCTCGACGGCCTCACCGCCGCCCTCCCCGCCGGCACCCTCACCTACGCCGTCGGCGCCGACCCCAACACCGAACTCGGCATCGCCGACAAGGGCTTCGAACTGCGCGCCGTGTGCCGGGACCGCGCGGGGAACATCCTCGGCAGCGGCTCCGCCCTCAACGGCCACATCCAGTGGATGGGCCCGGACCTCCCCGACGGCGTCACCCACGACGCGCTGCACACCGTCGAACTGACCGGCACCTTCACCCCGCGCGACACCGGCCCGCACACCTTCGGCATCAAGGGCATCGGCGCCTTCACGCTCACCGTCGACGGCACGACGTACTACGACGACGTCCAGCGCCCCGCCAAGGACGACCCGTTCATCACCTTCTTCGGCGCCCCCGTCCCCCACGCCCACCCCGAACTCACCGCAGGCCGGCCCGTCGAGGTCTCCCTCACCCATGTCGTCGAGTTCCCCGAGAACATCCCGATGAAGGTCGTCAGCTTCTCGCTCTGCCACCAGGAGCCGCGGCGCGACCCCGACGAACTGATCGCCGAGGCCGTCGAGGCCGCCCGGAACGCCGACACTGCCGTCGTCGTGGTCGCCACCACCGAGCGCGTCGAGTCCGAGGGCTTCGACCGCACCGACCTGACCCTCCCCGGCCGCCAGGACGACCTGGTCCGCGCCGTCGCCGCCGCCAACCCCCACACCGTCGTGGTCGTCAACTCAGGCTCCCCGGTCGAACTGCCGTGGCGCGAGGACGTCGCCGCCGTGCTGCTCAGCTGGTTCCCGGGACAGGAGGGCGGCGCGGCCCTGGCCGACGTCCTCACCGGCACCCACGAGCCGGGCGGGCGTCTGCCCACCACCTGGGGCTCGCTGGCCGAGGCCCCGGTCACCGAGGTCGTCCCCGCGGATGGCCGACTCCGCTACACCGAGGGCGTCTTCATCGGCTACCGCGCCTGGGAGCGGGCGGGCCGGGTCCCGTCGTACCCCTTCGGACACGGCCTCGGCTACACCGACTGGACGTACGAGTCCGCCGAGGTCCGGGGCACGGCGGTGACGGTCCGGCTCCGCAACTCCGGTGAGCGTGCGGGGCGCGAGGTCGTGCAGGTCTATCTGGCGCCGGGCGAGCCGGACACCGACCGCCCGGCGCGGTGGCTGGCCGGGTTCGCCGGTGTTCAGGCGGGCCCGGGGGAGAGCGTCGAGGCGGTGGTCGAGCTTCCGCGCCGCGCCTTCGAGATGTGGGACGAGGAGACCGGTTCATGGATCTTTGTGAAGGGTTCGTACGAGATCCAGGTGGGACGCTCGATCGCCGACCGTCGGGTGACGGCGACGATTAACGTCTGAGCCGGGAGAAGTACCCCAGGAACAGTCCCGGTCCGGGTCCTGACGCCCGGACCGGGGCTTGGGCCACTTGAGCCGGTGACCTACCGGACGCCGAAGCCGTACACCGTCTCCGAGCGGAACACCTCGCCCGGCCGCAGCACCGTGCTCGGGAAGTCCGGCCGGTTCGGGGAGTCGGGGAAGTGCTGGGTCTCCAGCGCGATGCCGTCGCCGGGGGCGAAGGGCTCGCTCAGATGGTCCGCGGTGTAGAGCTGGATGCCCGGCTCGGTGGTCGCGATCGTCAGCGCCCGCCCGCTCGACGGGTCGTACAGCTCGGCGACCTGCTCCGGACTCCCCGTCACCCCCTTGTCCAGCACGAAGTTGTGGTCGTACCCGGCGCCGACCTTCCGTGCCTGACGGAAGTCGAAGCGGGTGCCCGCGACCTCGTCCGGGGAGCCGGTCGGAATGAGGTCCGCGTCGACCGGCGTGAACCGGGAGGCGGCCAGCCGCAGTTCATGGCCGCCCGCGTTGCCCGACCGCGCTCCGCCGAGGTTGAAGTAGCTGTGGTTGGTCGGATTCACCACGGTCGGCGCGTCCGTCACCGCCTCGTACGCGATCCGCAGCGACCCGTCGGACGCCAGGCTGTACGTCGCCGAGAACTCAAGGCGCCCCGGGAACCCCTCCTCGCCGTGCGGGCTGACCCGGCCGAGCCGCACCCCGTGCTCGACCGGCGTCGCCTCCCACACCCGCTTGTCGAAGCCGTGCACACCGCCGTGCAGGGAGTTGGGCGCGTTGTTGGGTTCGAGCGCGTACGTCAGGCCGTCCAGCGGGAAGCGGCCGCCCGCGATCCGGTTGGCGTACCGGCCGATGAGGGCGCCCAGATAGGGCCCCGGGTGGGACAGATAGCCGTCCAGGTCGGCGAACCCGAGCACCACGTCGGCCGCGCGCCCGTCCCGGTCCGGCACCTCCAGCGACTGCACGATCCCGCCGTACGACAGCACCCGTACCCGTACGCCCGCGCGCTCCAGGGTCCAGCGGTGGACCTCCGTGCCGTCGGAAAGTGTGCCGAAGTGTTCGCTCATGAGCGAAACCCTAGTTCGTGACGGTCCGGTAGGCGATCTCGGCCAGCCTCGCCTGACCGTTCACACTCGGGTGGAACCAGTCCCACTGGCTGAGCTGCGCGGCGCCGAACCGGAAGTCGTACACCGCCCCGTCGTCGAACCGGCACCGCCGGTCCTTCGCACACACCTGCTCCAGCACCTCGTTGTACGCCTCGACCCGCTCCTGCACCGTCGCACGCCGCTCATTGGCCGCCGTGGTCAGCGCGTCGGGGTCGCTCAGCATCGACGGGCAGATGCCGAGCTTCCACACCTGCTTGCCCATCGCACTGGTACGGCCCTGCTCCCACAGCCGCTTCAGGTTCGGCACGCTCGCGACATACACCTGGGCCTTCGGCAGCGCGTCCCGCAGGGTGCTCATCGCGTCCTCGAACTGTGTCCGGAAATCGGCCACCGAGGTCATCGCGTCGGTCGTGTCCCGGCAGGCGTCGTTGGCCCCCGCCATCACCGTCACCAGCTCCGGCCTGCGCAGCGCCGCCTGCGCCACCTGCCCGGGCACATCCGCCATCCGGGCCCCGGTCACCGCGTAGTTCCAACTCCGCTCGGCCGCCTTCGCCTTCCCCAGCAGACGTACGGCCAGACTGTCGACCTCGGCACGGCCGCCGGTCGCCCACGACACCTCGGGGCAGTCCGACAGGACCGCACAGGCGTCGAAGCCGGTCGTGATGGAGTCGCCCACCGCCGCGATCGAGGCGGGGCTGCGGTCCCAGGCGGGCGTCGGCTTCGGCGACGGCCGCGCGCTCTGCGCCTTCGTACCGGACGGGCCCGCGGAGTCACCGCCGACGGCATCACAGCCGGCGACACCGAGAACGGCCGCGGTCACCGCGGCCAGGACAGCGCGCGAAAGGTCCCGTCGCTTGCGCATGCCCTGGTCCATCCCCTCGCTCGACCCCGTCATGGTGTCCAACCAATAACAACGCACAAGGGTTCCCACCCCGCTCATGCAACGGCTCACACCCGTACAAGCGTCCTGCCGGGTGAATGGCGGGCGTTTGGCGGCATCAGGACGGACGGTACGTCACACTCCTTGCGCCGCCGCACGGTAGCCTCGCCATCAACGTGGCTGCCCGGCCACGATCGTCCGCCAGTTCGCAAGATGTCCGCTCTGCCCGGAGGTACCGGTGACGACACGTGGGGTTCTGTACGTGCACTCCGCGCCCCGCGCGCTGTGCCCGCACGTCGAGTGGGCCGTGGCCGGCGTGCTCGGCACGCGCGTCAACCTCGACTGGATCCGGCAGCCCGCCGCCCCCGGCACCTGGCGCTCGGAGTTCTCCTGGCAGGGGGAGGCGGGCACCGCCTCCAAGCTGGCCTCCGCCCTGCGCGGCTGGCACCTGCTGCGCTTCGAGGTCACGGCCGAGCCCTGCCCCACCGCCGAGGGCGAGCGCTACAGCTGCACCCCCGACCTGGGAATCTTCCACGCGGTGACGGGAATCCACGGCGACATCCTGATCCCCGAGGACCGGCTGCGCGCCGCCCTGGCCCGCTCCCAGCAGGGCGAGACGGACCTGGAGGCGGAGATCGCCAAGCTCCTGGGCAAGCCGTGGGACGACGAGTTGGAGCCGTTCAGATACGCGGGCGAGGGCGCGCCGGTGCGCTGGCTGCACCAGGTGGTCTGAGACCTGGGCAAGTGAAGGGCCCCACCTCGAAAGGTGGGGCCCTTCACTTACGTATGGTCGCTGCTCAGACCGACCGGAACGCCAGCACCACGTTGTGCCCGCCGAAGCCGAACGAGTCGTTCAGCGCGGCGATACGGCCCTCGACGGGCAGCTTGCGCGCCTCACCGCGGACGACGTCGGCGTTCGCCTCGGCCTCCGGGTCGAGGTTCTCGACGTTGATGGTCGGCGGAGCCACCCGGTGGTACAGCGCGAGCACCGTCGCCACGGTCTCCACACCACCGGCACCACCGAGCAGATGCCCGGTCATCGACTTCGTCGCCGACACCGCCATGTGGTCGGCGTCGTCGCCGAACACCTTGCGCAGCGCCTTGAGTTCCGCGATGTCACCGGCCGGCGTGGACGTGGCGTGCGCGTTGACGTGCACGATCTCCGCCGGGTCCAGGTCGTTGCGGTCCAGCAGGTTCTGCAGGGCCTGCGAGATGCCCCGGCCTTCCGGCTCCGGCTGCACGATGTCGTGGGCGTCGGCGGAGATGCCCTGCCCGACGGCCTCGGCGTACACCCGCGCACCGCGCCTGGCGGCGTGCTCGGCGGACTCCAGGACGACGACACCCGCGCCCTCGCCGAGGACGAAACCGTCCCGGGCGACGTCGTAGGGACGCGACGCGCCCTGCGGGTCCTCGTTGTTCTTGGACATCGCCATCATGTTGCCGAACGCGGCGATCGGCAGCGGATGGATCGCCGCCTCCGTGCCACCGGCGACCACGATGTCGGCACGGCCGGTACGGATCATCTCGATGGCGTAGCCGATGGCCTCGGCACCCGACGCGCACGCGGACACCGGCGTGTGCACGCCCGCACGGGCGCCCACGGCCAGACCCACGTTCGCGGAGGGGCTGTTCGGCATCAGCATGGGGACGGTGTGCGGGGAGACGCGGCGGACGCCCTTCTCCTTCAGCACGTCGTACTGGTCGAGCAGCGTCGTCACGCCACCGATGCCGGAGGCGATGACCGCACCGAGGCGGTCCGGGTCGACGCTGGTGTCCTCGCCGGCCTTCGCCTCGAACCCGGCGTCCTTCCAGGCCTCCTGGGCGGCGATCAGCGCGAACTGCGCCGAGCGGTCCAGTCGGCGGGCCTGCGGCCGCGGGATGACCTCGGTCGGCTCCACGGCGACCGGCGCGGCGATACGGACCGCCTGCTCGGCGGCCCACTCCTGCTCCAGGGGCTTGACGCCGGACTTGCCGGCGATCAGGCCCTCCCAGGTAGAGGCTGCGTCGCCACCCAGCGGTGTGGTTGCGCCGATACCGGTGACGACCACGGTGCGATTGGTCGGGCTCACGGGAATTCTTTCTCCAACGGAATGGGGATTCAGCGGCGCCACCGCCGGGTGGCGGGGCAGTCAGCCCTGGGGCCTGATCGGTGGATCAGCCCTGGTGCTTGAGGATGTAGTCGGTCGCGTCGCCGACCGTCTTGAGGTTCTTGACGTCCTCGTCCGGGATCTTGACGTCGAAGCGCTCTTCGGCGGCGACGACGACCTCGACCATGGACAGCGAGTCGACGTCCAGGTCGTCGGTGAAGGACTTGTCCAGCTGGACGTCCTCAACCGGGATGCCGGCGATCTCGTTCACGATGTCGGCGAGACCGGCGACGATCTCTTCCTGAGTGGCGGCCATCTTGGCGCTCCTTCGTAGATATCTCAGAGGGTTTGGCGTCCGCCGCGTGAGCGGCAGGTGGTGCGTTTCCCGTGCCGGCTCACATGATCCGGCACGGAGTGCCTAGGGGAGAGTAACGACCGTCGCGGCGTATACGAGACCCGCCCCGAATCCGATGACGAGCGCGGTGTCGCCGCTCTTCGCCTCGCCGGTCGCCAGGAGCCGCTCCATCGCGAGCGGGATCGAGGCGGCCGAGGTGTTGCCGGTGGTGCGCACGTCACGGGCGACCGTGACGTGCTCCGGCAGCTTGAGTGTCTTCACCATCGAGTCGATGATCCGCTCGTTGGCCTGGTGCGGGATGAAGACGTCCAGGTCGTCCGAGGTGATCCCGGCCGCGTCCAGCGCCTGCTGGGCGACCTTCGCCATCTCGAACACGGCCCAGCGGAACACCGCCTGGCCCTCCTGCGTGATCGCAGGGAACTTGACATTGCCCTCGCTGTCGAGCGGGAGCTTCTCGACGTCGCCGATGCGGTACTCGTTCCACGGCACGGTCTGCTTGATCGTCTCGGACTTGTCGCCCTCGGAGCCCCACACGGTCGGGCCGATGTGCGGCTCCTGCGAGGGGCCGACCACGACCGCGCCCGCGCCGTCGCCGAACAGGAAGGCGGTTGCCCGGTCCTCCAGGTCGGTGAGGTCGCTCAGCCGCTCCACGCCGATGACGAGGACGTACTCGGCGGAACCCTCGACGATCATGCCCTTGGCGAGCGTCAGACCGTAGCCGAAGCCCGCGCAGCCGGCCGAGATGTCGAAGGCGGCGGCCTTGTTCGTGCCGAGCTTGTCGGCGATCTCGGTGGCGACGGCCGGGGTCTGCTTGAAGTGCGAGACGGTCGAGACGATCACGCCGCCGATCTGCTCGGCGGAGATCCCGGCGTCGGCGATGGCCTTGCCGGACGCCTCGATCGACATCGCGGCGACGGTCTCCTCGTCGCTCGCCCAGTGCCGCGTCTCGATGCCGGAGCGCGAACGGATCCACTCGTCGGACGAGTCGATCTTCTCCAGGATCACCTCGTTGGGCACCACACGCGTGGGACGGTAACCGCCCACGCCGAGGATGCGCGCGTACGGGGCGCCCTTGCTGGGCTTCAGCTTCGCCATGCTCCGGGCTCCTTGTCAGGCGTGCTCTGCGATGAGCTCGCGAGCAGCGTCCAGGTCGTCGGGGGTCTTCAGCGCCAGGGTCTGCACACCCGGCAGCGCGCGCTTGGCCAGACCGGTCAGCGTGCCGCCCGGGCACACCTCGATCAGGGCCGTGACGCCGAGCTCCTTGAAGGTCTCCATGCACCGGTCCCAGCGGACCGGGTTGGCGACCTGCCCGACGAGACGCTGGAGCACCTCGGCACCGGTGGCGACCGCCCCGCCGTCCTTGTTGGAGACGTAGGTGAGCTTCGGGTCGGCGGGGGAGAGCCCCTCGGCGGCCTCGGCGAGCTTGTCGACCGCGGGGCCCATGTGATGCGTGTGGAAAGCGCCCGCGACCTTCAGCGGGACGACCTTGCGCACGCCCTCGGGCTTGTCCTCGTTCAGCGCGGCGAGCTGCTCCATGGTGCCCGCGGCCACGATCTGGCCGGCGCCGTTGATGTTCGCCGGGGTCAGGCCCAGCTTCTCCAGGTGCGCGACGCTCACCTCGGGGTCGCCGCCGAGCAGCGCCGACATGCCGGTCTCGGTGATCGCGGCGGCCTCGGCCATCGCCAGGCCACGGGCGCGCACCAGCCGGAGGACCTCCTCGTCCGGGAGCACCCCGGCGAGCGCGGCAGCGGTCAGCTCACCGACGCTGTGGCCGGCGATCGCGCCGATCTTCCGGGGCAGCTCGGCGGGGTCGTCGAAGAGCATGTACGCGGAGGCCAGACCGGCCGCCACCAGCAGCGGCTGGGCCACCGCGGTGTCGCGGATCTCCTCCGCGTCGCCCTCGGTGCCGTAGCGGACGAGGTCGAGCTGCACGGCGTCCGACCATGCCTCAAGGGCACCGCGGATACCGGGCAGGTCGAGCCAAGGGGTCAGGAAGCCGGGCGTCTGGGCGCCCTGGCCGGGAGCGACGAGTACGAGCACTCTCACACTCTCTCTTGGGGACGGCCGCAGCCGCCCGTGGGGACAAGGACGAAGAACACGAGGGGGTTTTGTGGGCCCCCGACAAAAGCCTAGAGCTGGAGATCGCCGTCGACCAGACGCCCCAGGATCAGCGCGAT
>JABFVM010000362.1 GCA_013362785.1 Streptomyces sp.
TAGGCTGGCCGGATGCAGGACGAGTACCGCACAGTCGCCCACGCGGGCGTGCACGAGACCGAGGTCAACCGCTCACGCTTTCTCTGTGCGCTCGCCCCGGCCGCCACCGAGCAGGAGGCCCAGGACTTCATCGCCGCCGTCCGCAAGGAGCACGCGGACGCCACCCACAACTGCTGGGCCTACGTCATCGGCGCCGACGCCGGGGTCCAGAAGGCCAGCGACGACGGCGAACCGGGCGGCACGGCAGGCGTCCCCATGCTCCAGATGCTGCTGCGCCGCGACATGCGCTACGTCGTCGCCGTCGTCACCCGCTACTACGGCGGCGTCAAGCTCGGCGCGGGCGGCCTCATCCGGGCCTACGGCGGAGCCGTCGGCGAGGCGCTGGACACCCTGGGCACCCTCACCCGGCGCCGGTTCCGGCTGGTCACGGTGACCGTCGACCACCAGCGGGCCGGCAAGGTGGAGAACGACCTGAGGTCGACGGGGCGCGAGGTGCGGGACGTGCAGTACGGCGAGGAGGTCACCATCGAGGTCGGCCTGCCGGACGCCGACGTGGCGGCGTTCCGGGCGTGGCTCGCGGACGTGACGGCGGGGTCGGCCGGGTTCGAGCTCGGGGGAGAGGCGTACGGGGACGCGTGACGGCCGGGCCGGGCCGGACCGGATCCGGTGTCTCGCCCGGCACGGCGAAGGGTGACTGCTCTTCGGATCCAGCTCAGTGGCAGTCTTCGAGCCCCTTGACGGCCAGCGCGCGCTCCACGGGGTACTCGCCGGCTCCGGGCACGGAGAGCGCGGTCCGGAACTGCTCTCGTGCGTCGGCGATACGGCCCATCGCGTGGTAGGTCCGGCCCAGCCAGTGACGGATGTCCATCTCCAGGCGGGCGTGGTGGGGGTCGGTGAGCGGGGACAGAGCCTGCTGCCGGGCGAGCGCCTGGTGGTAGAGGGCCTCGGCGGCGCTCAGGTTCCCCTCGCCATGTTCTGCCCTGCCCAGCCGGGTCAGGGTGAGCGCGTGCAGGAGGGTGTCCCCGGCCCGCTGAACCAGGTCGGCCGCGGGGCGGAGCAGGGCCATGGCCTCACCGTGGTGGCCGAGGCCGAGGTGAACGTCGGCGAGGCAGACCAAGGACCTGCTCAGCATGCGAGGTCTGCCGTTCGCCTCCGCGTGGGCGCGGGCGGTGCCGAGACAGGCCAGCGCCTCCTCGTGCCGCCCCAGGCCCTGGTGGACCATGCCGAGCGAGGCGAACCCCATGGACAGCAGCCAGCTGTCACCGACCTGCTGGGCCAGCGTCACCGCCGCCGTGAGACGGGCGATCGCCTGGTCGGCCCGGCCCAGTTGCAGTTCGACGGATCCCAACCCGGCCAGCGCCAGGGCCTCTTCGCGCGGCTCCTCGCGGCGACGGCTGAGGTCGAGAGCCTCGGTGAACCAGGTGCGGGCCCGCGGGTGGCGGCCCTGGTATGTGTCCGCGATGCCCATGCAGTTCCGCAGCGCGGGGGCCATCCGTCGGTCGGTCGCCTCGTCCGCGTGCGTGAGGGCGGCCTCCAGGACTGTTCGGCACTCGTGATAGCGGCCCTGACGCAGGAAGTAGTCGCTCAGGGCCTCCGCGGCCCAGCATGCGTGATCTGCCTCGCCGGCCGCCGAGGCCTGCACCACGACGTCGGTGAGCTCGCCGCCGGCCGCGTCCAGCCAGTCTTGCGCGTCCTTCCAGTCCGGGAACGGCGCCGCGGCGGGTGGCGGTCCGGTGGGGAAGGAGTCGGGACCCCAGTCGCAGGCGATTCGGCCGGCGTCGACATAGAGGCGCAATGCGGCCCTGCGGGCCGCGTCGCCTTCCTCGGGCGCGGCTTGCGCGAGCCGCCGTGCGTGAACCCGCACCAGGTCGTGCAACCGGTAACGGCCCGGACCGGGCTGCTGCACCAGACTCGTGTCGACCAGGCCTTCCAGGATCCGCTCGACGTCGCGCACCGCCCACCCCAGCATGGCCGCCGCGGTCACCACGTCGAACTCGACCGTCGGCGCCAGCCCCAGCACTCTGAATCCGCGCCGCTGCTTCGGCGCGAGTTGGTCGTACGACAGACGGAACGCCGTCTCCACACTGCGGTCCCCGGCGCTCAGCTCACCGAGCCGGTGTTCGTCGCCCGCCATCCGGTCCACCAGGTACGCCAGTGTCCAGGTAGGGCGGGTCTGCAGCCGCGACCCGGCGATGCGCAGCGCCAGTGGCAGCCCGTCGCACAGCCGGACCAGCTCATGTGTCGCCTCCGGTTCCCGGTCCGCGCGCTCCTGCCCGACGAAGTGCCTGAGCAGGGACACCGCACCGCTGGTCGCCAGGGGCTCCAGGGTGACCCGTTGATCGGTGTCCAACCCGGTCAGTCGCTGTCGGCTGGTCACGATCACCCTGCTGCCCGGTCCGGCGGGCAGCAGCGGCACTATCTGCCTCGGACCCCAGGCGTCGTCCAGCACGAGGAGCAGCCGCAGCGAGCTGGTCGCCGCGCGCCAGGCCGCCGTGAGTTCGTCGACATCGGTCGGCACCTCGCTGTCGGCCGCGCCGACCGAGCGCAGCAACCGTCGCAGCACACGTTGCGGCGAGAGCCTCGGCCGTTCCGCGCTGTGCGCACGCAGGTCCACGAACAGGCAGCCGTCCGGGTGGTGTGCGCGCAGCTCATGGGCCGCGCGCAGGGCGAGCGCGCTCTTGCCGACCCCGGGAGTGCCGTCCACTGCCACGATGGAGACGTATTCGGGTGGAGAGGGCATGGTCAGCAGGGCCAGTTCACGATCCCGCCCGATGAGAGGTCCGACGTCGCCCGGCAGTTGATTGACCGCGGGGCGGGGCAGTGGCCGGGGCCGGGCGGGCGGAGCGGCCGAGTGGGCCGCCGCCGGGCCGAGGAGGTGATCGCTGTCCTGGCGCAGCACCGCCTCGTGCACTCGGCGGAGTTCCTCGCCGGGATCGACCCCGAGCTCGTCGCGCAGTCGTACGCGCATCTCCTGATAGGCGTTCAGCGCCTCCGCCTGGCGTTCGCTGCCGTACAGAGCACGCATGCGTAAGGCCAACAGCGACTCGTCGTAGGGGTCGGACGCGGTCAGGGTGGTGAGTTCGTCCAGGGCATCGGCCGACCTGCCGAGCGTCAGCAGGCACTCAAGCCGCTGCCGCTGAACCGTGCGCCCGAGCTCCCTCAGCCGCTGCCGTTCGGCCTGCGCGAATGGTCCCGGCAGTCCGGCCAAGGGCTCGCCTCGAAACAGCGCGAGCGCATCGGAGAACCGGACCAACGCGGTGGTCAGGTCACCGGAAGTCCTCGCGAGACGCGCCTCGTCCACCTGCCGGGTCAGCTCCGTCGCGTCGAGCCGGAGGCCGTCGACGGCGAAGCGGTACCCGCCCCGGCCGCTGCGGATCACCGACCCCGTCCGTCCCGCGTCCCGCGCGTCGATCGCCTTGCGCAGTGTGAAGACGTAGCTGGGCAGCACCCGGCGACCGGACCCCGGCGGCTTTGCACCCCACACCCCGTCGAGCAGCTGCTCATGGCTGACCAGAGCGCCCTGACGCAGCACCAGCGCGATGAGAACGGCCTGCCGCCGCACAGGCCCCAGGTCCAGCGGTGTGCCGTCACGCCAGGCCCGGACCGGCCCCAGCACCGCGATCCGAAGCCGTGGAGGAGATCCCCCGTCCACCCCGAAGACCTCCGCCCGCGCACATCATTGAAATTTCATTCGTATTTCATCGCCCCCCGAGATGGTTTGCAAGTCGCTACTGAAAAGCGGAAGGCGCCGAGCGCCACCACCCGACCAGGAGGTCATGTTGAGCGAGCACCGTTCCAGCCGCAGGAGCGTTCTGAAGGCCGTCGGCGGGCTCTCCGCGGCGATCGCTGTCGGCGGCGCGAGCACCCTTGCGACGGCGTCCCCGGCCAGTGCGGTCGGTGACGGCAACGGGCTGCGCATCGTGGAGCGCAACGAGGACGACCCCCGACTGCGGTACTACCGGTTCGCGACCGACGCGATCGGCTGGAACCCCGCCGTCAACGTCCTGCTCCCCGACGGCTACCACACCAGCGGACGCTCCTACCCCGTCCTCTACCTGTTCCACGGCGGCGGCACCGACCAGGACTTCAGGAATTGGGAGAACGTGGCAGGCGTCCGGGCCCGGACCGCCGGAAAGCCGATCATCGTCGTGATGCCCGACGGCGGACACGCCGGCTGGTACTCCAATCCGGTCAGCTCCAACACCGGCCCCCGGAACTGGGAGACATTCCACATGGCCCAGTTGCTCCCGTGGATCGAGGCGAACTTCAGGACGTTCGCCGAATTCGACGGCCGCGCCGTCGCCGGGTTCTCGATGGGCGGATTCGGTGCGCTGAAGTACGCGGCCAAGTACTACGGCCACTTCGCCTCGGTGAGCGCCCACTCCGGCCCGCCGAGCCTGCGCCGAGACCTGGGCGCGGTCGCCCATTGGGCCAATGTGTCCTCCGCGGCCCTGGACCTGGGCGGCGGCACGATCTATGGCGCGCCGCTGTGGGACCAGGCCAGGGTCAGCGCCGACAATCCCATGGAGCACGTCGAGAGGTACCGGAACAAGCGGATCTTCCTGGTCGCCGGTACCAGTCCCAACCCGGTCGACCCGTTCGACCTGCTCAACGAGACCGAGGTGCTCGCCGGCCAACGAGAGTTCCGAGCCGCACTGACCGCCGCCGGCATCCCGCACGAGGCGCGCGAGGTGAACGGCGGACACTTCATCCGCCCCGACCTGTTCAGCCACGACCTCGACGGCATCCTCGCCCGACTCCGTAAGGCGTAGCCAGGCCGAACCGGGACGACCGCACGCCCGGTGGGACCATTCGGTTCTGCCGGGCGCAGCGGCACCCCTTCTCGTCGGCCGGCTCGCGATACCTGACCAGGAGGCGACGTACGTTAGCGTGGCGGATGTTGACGGCGAGCCCTGTGCTGGTTCGTGCTGGTTTCAGAGGCGCAGTAGGGGTAAACGTGCAGGTCGGGGCGATTTCATGAGAATTCTGCACACTTCCGACTGGCATCTCGGCCGGGCGTTCCACCGGGTCAACATGCTCGGCGCCCAGACCGGGTTCATCGGTCATCTCGTCACGACCGTGCGTGAGCGCGGCGTGGACGCGGTGGTCGTGTCGGGAGACGTGTACGACCGGGCGGTGCCGCCCCTCGCCGCGGTCGAGCTGTTCGACGACGCCCTGCACCGGCTCGCCGACCTCGGTGTGCCGACGGTGATGATCTCCGGCAACCACGACTCGGCGCGCCGGCTCGGCGTGGGGGCGGGCCTCATCGGGCGTGCGGGGATCCATCTGCGGACCGAGCCGTCCGCGTGCGGGACGCCCGTCGTGCTCCGGGACGACTTCGGCGACGTGGCCTTCTACGGTCTGCCCTATCTCGAACCCGCCCTGGTCAAGGACGAGTTCGGGGTCGAGAAGCCCGGGCACGAGGCCGTGCTCGCCGCCGCCATGGACCGGGTGCGCGCCGACCTCGCCGCACGCGCGCGTGGCACGCGGTCGGTCGTCCTCGCGCACGCCTTCGTCACCGGGGGAGAGGCCAGCGACAGCGAGCGGGACATCACCGTGGGCGGGGTGGCCGCGGTGCCCGCCGGGGTCTTCGACGGCGCCGACTACGCGGCGCTCGGCCATCTGCACGGCTGCCAGACCATCACCGACCGCGTCCGCTACTCCGGTTCTCCGCTGCCGTACTCCTTCTCCGAGGCCGACCACCGCAAGAGCATGTGGCTCGTCGACCTGGACGCCGACGGCGCGGTCACGGCCGAGCGCGTCGACTGCCCGGTGCCGCGTGCGCTGGCCCGGATCCGGGGGACGCTGGAGGAACTGCTCGCCGATCCCGGGCTCGCGCGATACGAGGAGGCGTGGGTCGAGGCCACGCTCACGGACGCGGTACGCCCGGCGGACCCCATGGCCCGTCTCGCCGAACGCTTCCCGCACACGCTCAGCCTCGTCTTCGCCCCCGAGCGGACACCCGACGATCCCGACGTGTCCTATGCGCAACGGCTCGCGGGCCGCAGCGACCAGGAGATCGCGGAGGACTTCGTCGCGCATGTGCGCGGAGCCGGACCCGACACCCACGAACAGGGCGTGCTGCGGGACGCGTTCGACGCGGTGCGGGCCGACGACGCCGTACGGGAGGTGGCCCGGTGAGGCTGCACCGCCTCGACGTCACGGCGTTCGGCCCCTTCGGCGGCTCCCAGAGCGTCGACTTCGACGCACTGTCCACGGCCGGGCTCTTCCTGCTGCACGGCCCCACCGGCGCCGGCAAGACCTCCGTCCTGGACGCCGTCTGCTACGCGCTCTACGGCTCCGTGCCCGGCGCCCGGCAGAGCGGCCAGGGCGGCATGAACCTGCGCAGCGACCACGCCGCGCCCGGCACGCGTACGGAGATCCGCCTCGAACTCACCGTCACGGGGCGCCGCCTGGAGATCACTCGGCAACCACCCTGGGAGCGCCCGAAGAAGCGCGGCTCCGGCACGACGCTCGACAAGGCGCAGAGCTGGCTGCGCGAGTACGACGCCCAGGCCCGGACCTGGAAAGACCTTAGCCGCTCCCACCAGGAGATCGGCGAGGAGGTCACCCAGCTGCTCGGCATGAGCCGGGAGCAGTTCTGCCAGGTCGTGCTGCTGCCCCAGGGCGACTTCGCGCGCTTCCTGCGCGCCGACGCCGAGGCCCGCGGCAAGCTGCTCGGCCGGCTCTTCGACACCCACCGTTTCGCCGAGGTCGAGAAGCGCCTCGCCGAGCGCCGCCGGGGCGCCGAGGCCCAGGTGCGGGACGGCGACGCCGCGCTGCTGGCCGACGCGCACCGCATGCAGCAGGCGGCGGGCGACGCCATGCGGCTGCCCGACCTCGCACCGGGCGAGCCCGGCCTGGCCGAGGCCATCCTCGGTGCCGCCGCGGTCGCCCGCAGCACCGCCCGCGAGCAGCTGACCGTCGCCCACTGCCGCCTCCTGGCCGCCGAGTCCGCCCAGGCCGCCGCCGACCGTGCCCTGGCCGACGTACGCGAAGTGGCCCGGCTGCAGCGGCGGTTCGCCGAGGCGCGGGAGCGGGCTCGGCTGCTGGAGGAGCGAGCCGACGCCCACCGTGCGGCACAGGCGCGCATGGAGCGGTCCCGCAAGGCCGAGGCGGTGGCACCGGCCCTGGAGCTGCGGGAGGCGGCGGACACCGAACACCGACGCGCGGCCGCCGCAGAGTCACGAGCACGTGCCCAGCTGGGGGAGGCTCTCGACGCCGGTTCGGCAGCGCCCCCCAGGGGCGCGGGGAACTGCGCGACCGGCCACGACAGTGCCGCACACGACAGACGGCACATCGCGGCATTGCCCGCGGAGCGCTTGGCGGCCCTTCCCGCGGAGCGTTTGGCGGCCGCCGGGCGTCGGGCCGCCGAGGAGCTGGGCGGGCTGGAGGCGGCACGGCGCGCCGAGCAGCGGCTGGCCGGCCTCGTGACGGAGCACGCGGACCTGGACCGCCAGGAGCGGGCGGACGAGGACGTCCTCCAGGAGGCGGAGACCTGGCTGGCCGGGTGGGAGACGACCCGCTCGCGGCTCCGGACCCGCATCGAGTCCGCGCAGGAGGCGGCCGGGCAGGCCGAGCAGCTCGCCGTACAGCGCGATCCCGCGCAGCGCAGGCTTCGGGCGGCCCGGCAGCGGGACCAGTTCGCCGACGACACGGACGCCGCGCAACGGCGGGCGCTGGAATCGGCCGAACGCGCGGTGCGGGCCCGTGCCCACTGGCTCGACCTCAAGGAACAGCGGCTGAACGGCATCGCCGCCGAGCTGGCGGCGAACCTCACCGACGGCGAGCCCTGCGCCGTGTGTGGAGCCACGGCACACCCGGCGCCCGCCCGAAAGGTCGCGGGGCACGTCGACCGCGAGGCGGAGGAGCGCGCCCTCGCCGCCTACCAGCGGGCCGACGAGGAGCGCACCGAGGACGAACGGCGCCTGGGCCTCGTACGAGAAGCGCTGGCCGCGGCGACAGCGGAGGCCGGGGATACGCCCACCGATCAACTCGCCAGGGAAGTGGAGGAGTTGGAGCGGCGGTTCACCCAGGCCCGGAGCGCCGCCTCCGGGCTGCACGCCGCGAACGAGGAGCTGCGCCACGCGGAACAGGAGCACGAGCGGCGCAGCGCCGCCCGTCAGGAGGCCGCGGTCAGGGCCGCCTCCCGGGTGGGTCATCGAGAGCGGCTGGGCCGCGAACGGGCCACCCTGGAGGAGGAGCTGGCCGAGGCGCGCGGCGCCGCCGGCAGTGTGGCCGCGCGGGCCGCGCAGCTGGAGCGGCAGGTCGCGCTGCTCACCGACGCAGCCGATGCCGCGCGCCTCGCCGAGGACACCGCCCAGCGGCTCAAGGACGCCGACGCCCGGCTGGCCGACGCCGCCTTCCGCGCGGGCTTCGACACTCCGCGGGCCGCGGCCGCCGCCCTCCTGGACGACGCCGCCCACCGCGAGCTCCAACGGCGGCTGGACTCCTGGCAGTCCGAGGAGGCCGCCGTACGCGCCGTCCTCGCCGAGGCCGACACCGCGGCCGCGGCCCAGCGGCCCCCGGCCGACATGGCGTCCGCGG
>JABFVM010000285.1 GCA_013362785.1 Streptomyces sp.
GGGTGCCCAGGCGCGCCACAGTGCGGCGGCGTCGAAGCCCAGGGCCGCGCCCCAGTCCTGCTGGAGCACGCCGACCGGCATCCGCAGTGTGCTTCCCGCCGCCCGGTCGGCCCGGTCGTGCTCGATGTCGATGCCGGCGGAGGCCCGGTAGTCGGCGACGATGGAGGGCACCGCCTCGCGGCAGGCCGCCAGGTAGGCGGCGCGGATCTCGTCCGGAACGGCCTGCCGGTCGGTCGTCCAGATGTCGAGGAAGTGGCCGAAGAAGGCGTCCGGGTCGGCGCCGATCATGCGCTCGGGCAGGCCGGGCGGCTGGGCCATCAGGTAGAGGTGGAAGCCGACGGCGGCCGTGACGCCGTGCAACACGTCCCACATGTCCAGGGTCGGCAGGATGTCGAGACACGCGAGGTGCGTCACCGTGCCGGGGTGGTCGAGCGCGGCGCGGAAGGCCACCAGCGCCCCGCGGTCGTGCCCGGCCAGGGCGAAGCGCTCATGACCGAGCGCGCGGGCCAGGGCCACTGTGTCCGCGGCCATGCTCCGCTTGGCGTACACGCTGCCGTCGGTCTCCGTCGGCTTGTCGCTGGCGCCGTAGCCGCGCAGGTCCGGGCAGATCACCGTGTGGTCGGCCGCGAGATCGGCGGCCACATGGCGCCACATCAGATGGGTCTGCGGAAAGCCGTGCAGCAGCACGACGGGCGTGCCGGAGCCGCCGACGGCCGTGTGCAGCGACACACCGTCGGCGACGGGGACGCGGTGATGATCGAAGCCGGGGATGACAGGGGACATGGCTCCGCTCCTTCCGATGCTCATCGAGGGGGGACTCCTCGATCCTCCGGGGAGCGGATGAGCAGTGGATGAGCAGCGGCGTCCAGATTCGCTGAAAGGACTGCGTAAGGGCGTCTCCGTGCAACTTGAATTGTCAATACTCTATTTCTCGCAGATGTCCCGCTCGATGGAATCAAAGGAGAGCCATGTCCAAGCTCAAGAACCTCATCACTCCGATGGTGGCCGTCACCGCGCTGGTCGGAGCCCTCGGCATTGCAGCGTCCGCTCCCGCGCAAGCGAGTTCTCCGGAGCGCCGCGTGAGGATCAACGCGGATGCCAATTCGATCGTGCACTTCCAGGGCAAGATCACTGCCGTCAACGACGGGAACATAGACGTGGCAACGAACGGCAAGGTCGTTAAAGTTGACCACTCCAAGGCGTACTGGGTGAGCCCGCTGCGTGTGGGCGCCTGGGCTGACGTCACGGCATCCGAAGAGGATGGCGTATTCATCGCAAAGGTTGTTGTTGCCTGGTGAATCGGAACGCTTCCGGGGAACCAGGTTGAAACAAGCGCGAAAGAAGAGCCCCTCCACAGTGGATTCGTTGCTACTTTCTCGGCAGTCGGATCATACATCCAACGGGCTAGGAGAGAATCGTGGACAAGCGGAATCGCATCACAAAGCTGGCAGTTGTCGCTGCCGGGCTGGTTGGTTTCGTGGGAGTGGCCGTTTCCGTGCCGGTGCAGGCGGCGTCGACGGAGCAGAATGCTACGGTCAACGCCGTAAGTGCCGAGGCGGCGCAGGAGTCAGCCCAGAGCGAGGAGTTCGATGGAACGATCTCCGCCTTCAAGGATGATTACCTTGAGCTCGCCACCGACGGTGAGGTGATGAGGTTCAGCCTGATAAAGGGCACTTACTACTGTGGTGCCATGATAGTGGGTGCCGTAGCGAAAGTGGTCGCCCATGTAGACAATGGTGAATACGTCGCCGAGCGTATCGCCGCAGTCATGCCGAATTAGCTGGACAGGCCTCAGGAGTGTTCCTCCCGTCGGTACTCTGCCGACGGGAGGAATGCTGTGTACGTCGCCTCTTGTGCCCCGCCGCTCAGTTGCGGCCGATGACTCTGAGATCCACGCCGAGGCCCCGGATTCGCCCCTGCTCCTCTGCAGGGAGGGCGCTGTCCACCAGCACGATGTTGAACGCGGTGAGCGGGGCGAGGGCATGCAACCCTTCGTGAGTGAATTTGGTGTGGTCGACGATCAGGACACGGCGTGTCGCGGACTCCATCAGAGCCTGTTTGACGTGCACGGTCTCCTGCGACTGGTGATAGCAACGTGCGCGAATGATCGCGGTCGTCGACATGAAGAGCGCGTCGGCGTGATACGCGGCCGCTGCTCTCGCCGTCTCCAGGCCCAGGAAAGCGTCGTATGCAGGAAAGTATGTGCCGCCCAGTGAGACCAAATTGATGCCGGATTCACCGGCCAGACGCTTCATCACGGGGAAGAAATTGGTGATGACGGTGAGTGGCGTGCGTTCGGTGAGCCGTTCTGCGAGCGGCAGGCACGTAGTGCTGTCATCGAGGGCCACCGTTTGTCCGGAGATCACGAACTCCAGTGCCGCACTGGCCAGACGCCGCTTTGTGTCGGCCATCGTGGTCATGCGCTCGCTGACTCCACCGTGAAATGCCGATGAGGTCAGCGATGTCGCACCGCCACGCACTTTGCGGAGCCAGCCCTGCGACTGGAGCACGTCCAGGTCCCGGTGCACAGTCATCAGGCTGACCTCGAACTGTTCGGCCAGAGCAGCGGTACGCACGAATCCTTCGTCCAGCACGCGCTGCTGGATCTGCTGCCTGCGTTCGCGCTTCTCGTCAGACCGCTGTGGGGCCGCGAAAGTGTTGGGGGGCCGGTCGCCGCTCCCCGTCGGAGAGACGTTCACGAGGTCACTCTTTTCGGGTGGATGGACGCGCCGGAGCGCGGGCCGCCCGTGCTGGGCCTCCATAGGCCTTCCACAGTCGTCGCCTCTCCAGTCCGCCGCACGCTCGGCAGGAATTCAATTGCCGTATCGCCTGTCGGGCCACGGTCGTTACCTTTTCTAAGCAAACGAAGTCTTCACCGAAGCATGCCGGTGGCACATCAGAGGCACACCGAAGGCACATCGGAGACTCTGGAATGTCGTGGGGGCTGTGAGGTTCGATTCTTCAGCGCAGTTGGTCTGCCGCCCGCCGAGGCGGCTCGATCGGGCACTCACCAAAGCCGGTGCCAGTGCCCGCTGCTGACGAATTCTGCGGGGACTCCCGCCCCCTGGCACCTCAGGAAGTCATATGCACACCCACCCCATCGTGCCCGGCCTGTCGGCAGGACCGCGTGGCCCCGTCGCGCGCGGTAATCCGGCCGGCCGGAAAGACCAGCAACGAAGCCCCCGCACCGATCGCATTCACATCTTGCGCTGGCCCGAGCAGGCGGTCGAGGTCGAGGCCTATCGCCGCCGCAGGATGCCTCGCTTGCTGGTCGTGGCGCCGGGCGCCCGACCGCCGGCGTCGATCGACCCGCTCGAAGACTGGGTCCGGGCTCCCGTGGACGAGAAGGACCTCCAGGCCCGGTGGGAGACGCTGAGGGCCAGGGCGGCGCCGCGTGACCCGGTGATCGACTCCGAGGGCGTCCTGCACTACGGCGGTCGGCGTCTGCCACTGGCCGCCGGTGAGGCACACCTCGTGCGTCTGCTGCTCGATTCGTACCGGTCAGTGGTGGGCCGGGAGGAACTGGCGGCGAAGATGTGGCCGGACGGCACGAGCGCTCGGCGCAACGCCCTTGACGTACGCGTCCTGCGGACCCGCCGCCGACTGGCCCCGCTGGGCCTGGTCATCAGGACCGTGTGGCGCAGGGGCTATCTGCTCGATGCGGACTCTGGGAGTGATGTCGCATGAAGGGACGCGACGCTGTGCACGTCGACGCATCGGCCACTGCGGATACCTCGGCTCACCCGGCGACATTGGCCCACTTGGCCCGCCGTAACGCCGAGCAGTGGCCCACGACCACCGCCGTGCGATGGCGCGATGCCGACGGCGTGTGGTGTCGGCGGACCTATGCCGAGGCATGGGAGGCCGGCGAGGAAACGGCCCGCGGGCTGATCGCGCTCGGGCTTGAGCCCGGCGACCGCGTGGCGGTGCTGAGCTCCCTGCGGCCCGAATGGACCTTCACGCTCATGGGAGCCGCCGCTGCCGGACTGGTGGTGGTCTCGCTCCTGCCGACCACCGTGCCGGACGAGATCGAGCACGTACTCGGTGACTGCGCCGGGAAGGTGGTGCTGTGCGAGAACACGGCTCAGCTCGCCAAGGTGGAAGCGGCCTGGAACCGTCTGCCGCACCTGCGGCAGGCCGTGCTGATCGATCCCCCCGACCCCGCCCCGACCTCGTCGCAGGATGACGGCGGCGCTCGCACCGCAAGAAGCACCCGCACCCCAAGGACGATGACCCTCGCCGGGCTGCGTGCCCTGGGCCGACGCCACATCTCGCCGGAGGAGTTGCGCAGCCGTTCCGATGCGGTGCGGGCCGAGGATCTGCTGGCGATCATCTACACGTCGGGTACCACCGGGCCCAAGAAGGGCTGTGCGCTCACCCACGGAAACTACGTCAGTGTCCTGCGAGCCCACCCTCAGCCCCCCGCCAAGGCCGACGCCGCGGCGGACCAGAGCAACGGCACGGTCTTCGTCGTCACGGGACCGCACACCATAGCGGTGCTCATGCAAGTACTGGCGTGGTGGTCTCGCTACACACTCGCCTATCGACGTGGCAGCAGCACCGATCTCCTCGCCGACGAGGTGCGCGAGGCGCGGCCGCAGATCCTGCCGCTGGTTCCGCTCGCACTGGAGCAGATCTACAGCGCGGTGCTCGCGTCGTGGCCGCAGGAGGACACTTCACTGCTCATCGAAGCGGCCCGGGCCGGCCTGGAGGTGCGTGAGCGGCGCTTGCGGGGCGAACGGATCCCTCCCCAGCTGGCGAGCTGGTTCGAGGCATCGGACCGGACGCTCTTCGCGGACGTACGAGAACATTTCGGCGGCGCGGTACGCCGGGTGACGGTGTCCGGCGCCCCCGTGTCACAGGACATCCTCGGGTTCTTCCTCGGCTGCGGAGTCCCCATCGTCGAGTGTTACGGGATGACGGAGACGGCCGCGGCCGCGACGTCCAACTCCCCGGACGACTACCGCCTGGGGACCGTCGGCAAGCCCCTGCCCGGTATCGAGGTGGCCATCGCCCCCGATGGTGAGGTGCTGATCCGCGGCGCCAACGTCTTCCCCGGCTACTGGGGTTACCGCGAGGACGGGTTCGGCGCGGTTCGCGACGGCTGGCTGCACACCGGAGACCTGGGCTCCATCGACGGCGACGGCTATCTCCGCCTCACAGGACGCAAGAAGGAGCTGATCCAGCTCTCGCACGGCGTCGCGGTGACGCCCCATCCCCTGGAGCGGGAGCTGCGGACCAGCCCCCTGATCTCCAACGCCGTGGCTTACGGTGAGGGCAAGCCGTACCTCGTCGTGCTGCTGACGCTGGACGCACCCCAGGCCCGCAAGTGGGCGGTCGAAAGAGGGCTGACCACCGATCTGCCCGGCCTGGTGCGGGAGCCGGCACTGCTCGGTGAGCTCGCCGCGGTGATGGCGAACGCCAACACACGGCTGCAGGAGTACTACCGTGCCCGGAAGTTTCTGGTGCTGGAGCGCGATCTGTCCATGGAGGAGGGGGAGTTGACCATTTCGATGAAGGTGGCACGCCCCGTCGTGCACGACCACTTCCGCGAGCGTCTCGAAGCGCTCTACGAGTGAGACGTGCCGCCGTAAGCCCGGAACGAGGGCGCCGACGCAGCGATTGCGTCGGCGCCCTTCTTCCTTGGGCGTCAACCGTCGGCCGGGCCGAACTTCGCATGCAGCCGTCGCAGCCAATGCGGGCAATACCAGGCGCGCTCGCCTAGCAGTCGCAGGCAGGCCGGCACGAGAACGCCTCGGACGACCGTGGCGTCCAGAAGGACGGCCAGGCCGCTGCCCAGTCCGAACATCTGCATAAAGCTGACCGAGCTGGTGGTGAAGGCGAGCAGGCTCACGGCGAGCAGCGCCGCCGCGGCGGACACCAGGGCGCCGGAGCGGGAGAGGCCCTTCGGTACGGCCTGGTTCGGCGGCAGCCCCTGATCGTGCAGTTCCTTGATGCGGCTCAGCACGAAGACCTCGTAGTCGGTGGAGAGGCCGAAGAGGATGCAGGACATCAGCACCGTCATCGCCGTGTCCATCGGCGTCGGCGTGAATCCCAGCAGGGAGGAGAAGTGCCCGTCCTGAAAGATCCACACGAGGACTCCGAGAATCGCGCCCAGCCCGAGGGTGTTGAGCGCCAGCGCGCGCAGCGGCTGTATCACGCTGCCGGTGAACAGGAAGAGCAGGACGAAGGTGCTGACGGCGATCATCGCGATCACGAACGGGAGCCGTTGTGCGATGGCGGACTGGGCGTCCATGACCTGGGCGGTCGCCCCGCCCACGAGAGCGGTGGTGTGACCGGGAGGAGCCACGGCGCCGATCCGGGCGACCAACTGACGCGCTTCGGCCGAGGCGGATGCATAGCCGCTGCGCACGGTGAGACGGCGTACTTCACCCACCTGCTGCGGGTGAAGGGGGCACTGGGGCGCTGCGCGGCGTGCGGGGGTGGTGTCAACGGCGATGACTCCGGGGAGAGTCGACAGAGTCCGTCGGTAGTCGGCGACGCGTCTGCGGTCAGCCGGCCCGGTCAGCACGATCTCGGTGGTGCCGTCGCCGCTGAATCCGGGGAAGTCGGTGCGCAGAGCGGCGGCTGTGCTGCGGCTCGTGGAATTCCCGGGCAGTACGCGTTCGTCGGGCATTCCGAAGTGAACGCCGAGCAGTGGTGCGGCGGCGAGCGCCAGCAGGGCGGCGGTGGGAAGGGCCGTGATCAGGGGGCGACGCATCACCGTGCGGGCGATCCTGTACCAGATACCGCTGCCGTTCCCCGGACGGGCCTTGCGGGTCCGCGTCCCGTCGTCGGCCGGGGCGACCCGGTGTCCGCTGACCGTCAGCAGCGCGGGCGCGATGACGAGCGCCGCCAGTGCCGCGGTCGCCACGACGGCGATGCCGGCGTAGGCGAAGGATCTGAGGAAGTAGAGCGGGAAGACCAGGAGCGCGCTCAATGCGGCGATGACCGTGGCCGCGGAGAACACGATGGTCCGTCCGGCGGTGGCCATGGTGTGCACCACCGCTACCCGGATGCTGCGGGCGGAGTTCATCTCCTCGCGGAAGCGACTGACCATCAGCAGCCCGTAGTCGATCGCCAGGCCGAGCCCCAGAGCGGTGGTGAGGTTCAGCGCGAAGACGGACACGTCCGTGACTCCGGCGAGCAGGCGGAGTTCGGCCAGGGTTCCCAGGATGGCCGCCCCGCCTATAGCGAGCGGGATCAGTGCGGGGACGAGACCGCGGAAGACGATGATGAGCAGCAGCAGGGTCAGCGGGACGGCTATGCCCTCGGCCAGCGCCAGGTCCTTGGCCACCTGTGCGGTGATGTCGTGGTTGGTGCCCAGTGGACCTCCCGCGCGCACCCGGAGTCCGGGGCCGGCGGCCGCGTTGGTGACGTACTCGTCGATGAGGGCGCCGGCATGCCGAGCTGCCGCTTCCTCGTCCTCCCCGAACCGTACGAGCACGAGTGCGGAGCGGCCGTCGCGCGCCTTGAGTGTGTCGTTCGGTGTGCGCCAGTAGGAGACGATGTCGTCGACCCCTGGGCGTCGGGTGAGCCGGTCGGTGAAATCGCGGCCCGCGTTCCGCGCTGCCGGGGAGTCGACGGTGCCGTGCCGTGGGTGTACGAGAAATACCAGCCCCGTGGTGCCGCCGAACTCCTTGTCGATGAGTTCGGCCGCCTTGGCGGAGGGCGCCGCGGGGTCCTGGAGTCCACCGGCTTTGAGGTGACCGAAGACGCCCGAGCCGATGCCCCCGGCCACGAGGGTCAGCAGGCCGGCGAGCACGAGGACGGTGCGTGCGCGGCGGGAGAGGGAAAATCCGAGTCGTCGTAGCATTCAGGGCCTCCGCGGGTCCCGCAGGTCAGGTGATCCGGTGGCGCGGGCGCTGGTGACGGTGCCCTTGAGGCCCGCAGGTGGCTTGTGGGCGCGGTGCGTTGTGCAGGTCGGCCCACACGATGTGGCCGGCTGCGATACGGGCGGATCCCCAGGCGGTGGCCAGTGCGTCCACGATGTTCAGACCCCGTCCCGATGTGCCCATGCCGTCATCGGGGCGCGGCCACAGCGGTGGCAGGGCGGCTCCGCGGCCGGGGCCGTGGTCGCCGACCAGGAGGTGGACGGCTTCGCCGCCGTCGCCCAGCAGGACGTGGCTCATGGCGAGCCAGACGGGCCCCGCGCCGTGCTCGACCGCGTTGGTCACCAGCTCCGAGGCGATGAGCACACAGTCGTCCGCCAGCGCCGTGCACCGTTTCCCCATCACGAAGGAGCGCACATGCCGGCGCGCCACGCCGGCCGAGGCCTCGTGCGCCGGCAGGTACCAGGCCGGGCTGGCGTCGACCACATGGGGGTGGTGGGGCGGTTCGGAGCAGTACATGGCTGCCTCCTGGGGTGACGGGCGGTCTGGTGTGTTTCAGGGGGAGGAGGTTCCTACCGGGGCGGTGGCGAAGGAGCCGGGGCGATGGCCGGCCGCGTGCCGTACCCGGCGCCGGGCGTGGCGTCCGCGCCGGCGGCGGGACGTCGCCGCAGTGCCGTTGCCGGTGGACAGACCTCGGCTGACCAGGCAGCACAACACGATGACGGCGATGGGCAGGACCATCGAGGTGCGCCATGCGTCGACGAAGGCGTGCTGGAAGACGTTGTCCGCGAGGGCGCGGAACTGGTCGGCCTCGGCGGGGCTCAGGCCGGTGGGAACCGGCGGGCGGGTGATGTCGTCTCCGGCGGCGCCTGAGAAGGCGTCGGTGAACGTGCCGCGCAGCGAGTGGGGAAGGTCGGCTGCGGCGGCGTCGGCGTGAGAGCGCAGGTCGGCGGCCAGCCGTATGCGCAGCAGGGATCCGACGGCGACACCGCCGAGGAGGCCGCCTACCTGGCGGGCGGTGTTGAGCACTCCGGAGGCGCCCGCGGTCACGGCGGGGGGCATGTCGCCCAGCGCGATCCTGGCGACCGGGGCCAGGGTGCATCCGATGCCCGCGTCGGCGAGGAGCATGGCGGGCAGCAGCCGCCAGGCGTTCATGCCGGGCGCTGCGCAGGCCACGGTCGCCGCGAGCCCGGCCGCGTAGGCGACCAGGCCGGTGACCAGCAGCGATCTGGTACGAACCCCGTTGCTGAGCCGGCCCACGACCAGTGCGACGAGTCCGACGGCCAGCGCGGACGGCGCGGTGACCTGCGCCGCGGCGAGCGGTGCGTTGCCCAGGACGGACTGGAGGAAGAACAGGAGCGGCAGGGCGGTGCCGACCACCGCGAAGTGGACGCCGGCGCCCACGACCGTCGCCCGTACGAAGTCCCGCTGTCCGTAAAGCGCGTGGGGCACCAATGGCTCGCGGTGATTGGTGCGCTGCTGCGCCACGAAGGCGATCAGCAGGAGCACTCCGGCGAAGAGTGCGGCCAAGGGCGCGGGGGCCTCTCCGGTCGACAGCCTGCGGAACTCCAGCAGGCCGTAGGAGAGTGCGGCCAGGCCGGACGTTGCCAGCAGGGTGCCGGTGAAATCCCAGCGGTGGTGGACCCGGGGGCGGTGATCGGGCACGACGAGGGCCGCCCAGACGAGCGCGACGACGCCGACCGGCACATTGAGCAGGAAGATCCATTCCCAGCCCGCCGTGGCGACCAGTACACCGCCGACGAGGGGGCCGGCCACGGCGGCCAGTCCGATCACCCCGCTCCAGACCCCGAATGCCGTGCCGCGCCGGTCAGGGGGGAAGAGGACGACGATGAAGGAACTGGTCTGCGGCGTCAGCAGGGCGGCCCCCAGGCCCTGGACCACGCGCAGGGCGATCAACTCGTCGGCCGAGCCGGTTGTGCCGCACAGGCCGGAGGCGACGGTGAAGATCAGCAGTCCCGTCAGATACAGGCGTTTGGGGCCGAAGCGGTCGCCGAGCCGACCGGCCGTGATCAGGAAGGCGGCATAGGCCAGGACGTAGGAGTTCACCACCCACAGCGCCTCCCGCAGTCCGCTGCCGAGGTCGTGGCTCATGACCGGGATGGCCGCGTTGACCATCGTCGTATCCAGGATGATCATGAAGAATCCCGTACAGAGCACGGTCAGGACCAGCCACGGGCGGTTGCGGGGTTGATCGGTGCAGGACATCCAGTTCACTTCCCTCCGGCGGCAGTCGGCGGCCTCGGCTCAGCGGGCCGTGTAGCCGCCGTCCACGACGAGTTCGGCACCGGTGATGTAGGAGGCCGCCTTCGATGCCAGGAAACCCACCGCCGCGGCGATCTCGTCGGGCTGGGCGCACCGGCGCAGGGGAGTGGCCTCGATGACCCGTTCGACGAAAGGCGCCGGAGCCTGTGTGGTCATGGCGGTATCGACCATGCCCGGGTAGACGGCGTTGACGCGGATGCCGTGGGGAGCCAGCTCGACGGCCGCCGCGGTCGTCATCGTGCGCACGGCCCCTTTGGCCGCGTGGTAGGCGAAGGAGGTGCCCGAGCCGACGATCCCGTATATCGAGGCCACGTTGACGATGACGCCGCCGCCGGCGGAGCGCAGGCACGGGGCGGCCGTTCTCATGCCGAGGAACGTGCCGCTCTGGCAGACCGCGATGACCCGCGCCCACTCCTGCTCGCCGACGTTCTCCAACGGGTTGTACCCCAGCACCCCGGCGTTGTTGACCAGCACCGTCAGGCGCCCGAACCGGCGGCGGGCCAGGCGTGTCACGCGCTCCCACGCCTCCGGGCTGGTCACGTCGAGCGCGCAGCCCACCGCCCGGCCGCGCCGTCCGCTGCGATTGAACGCGTCGGCGGCCCGGCGGCAGGCCTCGCCGTCCAGGTCCGTCAGCAGGACCCCCATGCCCCGGTCCAGGAAGTGACCCGCGATCGCCCGGCCGATGCCGCCGAGCGCGCCCGTGACGACGGCCACCTGATTGCCCGTTGCCGTCATGGCGCGACTCTCCGGACCGGGAGCCACGCAAGAGCCGCCGCACAGCCCTTGGCATGGGTCAAGGACACTGCTGGGCGCGGGACTCGAAGGGTTCGCAGGTGATCCGCCGCCACCCCGTGAAACTCCATGGTGGGGGCGGAACCGGGCCTGCGGCGTACTTCCATCGCCTGCCAGGTGGCGGGGCACAGCGGCCATCCAAGGAGCTGGGCGACCGCCTCCTTGGCCGCCTTGCGCGCGGACAGGTGCTCGTGAGCACGCCGGTAGCCGTGGCTGAAGGCCAGCTCTTCGCGGGTGAGCCAGTCGCCCCAGCGGGCATCGTCGGCCGGCGGGACAAGCATGGGAGAGATGAGCGCCAAGGCCCGGGTCGGAGTGTTCATCGCATGTCCTCCTGTGCACCGGTCCGACGTGGTCGCAGCGGGAACGGCGCCAGGACAGCGGCGATGATCTCGGTGACGGTGGGCCAATCGGTCCACCGGTGTTCCACGGCGGTCGACGCCGCGACCGTCACCGGGACGGGAAGCGGTGTGTCCATCACGCGGCCTCCTTCGCGGCTGTCGAGGGCCCGGTGTCGTGACAGGGCGCGAGGACGAGGGAGGCGTAGGTTCCGCCCCAGTTGGCCGCCGTGATCAGGCACGAGGCGCCCGTCTCGGGCACTGGACCCAGGTAGTCGGTGACCGTGCCGCGGGGGTCGGCGGGGGCGGGCGTCTCGGGGCTCCACCCGCTGCGCACGGTTTCGGTGGCGCAGACCGCGGACATCAGCGCGGTGGTGCTGTGCACATGTCCGACGTACGGGCTGAGGTTGCTCAGCCGGACGCTGCCCGGCTCCCAGACCTCGGCGACCGCGCGGACCTCGGCGAGATCGATGGCCGCGGTGCCCCGCGCATCGCCGTAGACGGTGCCGATCTCACCCGCCGTCATGCCCGCGTCGTCCAGGGCACGGCGGAAGCTTTCGGCCCAGGCCCGGCCGGAGGGGTCGTTGCCCGCGACCCGGTAGGCGTCCGAAGTGACCGCATGGCCCTTGATCTCGGCCAGGATCGGGGCTCCCCGGCGCAGGGCGTGATCAAGCGACTCCACCACCAGCGCTGCGCTGCCTGCGCCCAGGACCGTGCCGCCCGAAGTCGCGTCATAGGGGCGGATGGTGTCGTCGGAGAGCAGGCCCAGCCGGTCGAAGCCGCAGTGCAGCAGGGGCGTCAGCTCATCCGCGCTGACCGCGAGCATGACCTCGGCCTCACCACGCCGCACCAGGTCAGCGGCGTACGCCAGGCCGGTGAGTCCGGAAGCGCCTCCGGTGGCCAGGGTGGACAGCGGGCCGCGGATCTGCAGCGCGAGGCAGGCGTGGCCGGCCGCGGCGTTCATCACCGAGTTGGGAAACAGCCGCGGGTTGACCCGATGGGGGCCATGGGTACCGATGGTCTCGCTGAGCTGTGCCACGGTGTGCATCGGTCCGCTGAAGGTGCCGAAAATCATGCCCACGCGTTCCGAGTTGGCCCGGGTGATGCGCAGACCGGCGTCGCGCAGCGCGATACGGCTGGCGGCGAGGGTGAGCAGGCCGAACTGGTCGAGGCGGCGTGCATAGGCAGGGTCGACGTGGCGGCGGCAGTCGGCGCTGTCGATCTCGGCCGCCCGCCGGGTCCGGGAGAGCGAGAGATCGGCCAGACGGGCCGGGCCGATGGCACTCGTCCCCGCTCTCAGCGCGTCCACCAGCTCCTGCCGCCCGCTCCCGATCGCCGTGACAGGGCCGGCACCCGTGATGACCACACGGTGGTCGGGTGCGGCGGCCGGCGGGACCGGGTGGCGGCCCAGTACCAGCGAGCAGTTGTTGCCGCCGAAGGCGAAGGAGTTGGAGACGACGACGTCGAGGGCCTGCCGCCGAGCCCGGTTGGGCACGATGTCCCGCGGTGTACCGGCCGACGAACCGACGTTGATCGTCGGCGGGAGCATGCCGTCCCGCAGCGCCAGGACACAGGCCGCCGCCTCCATCGCCCCGGCAGCCCCCAGCATGTGTCCGACCTGGGACTTCGTGCTGCTCATCGGGGTTGAGGGCGAGTCGGCGAAGAGGTCGGCCACCGCCTTGGTCTCGGCCTTGTCATTGGTGGGCGTACCCGTCCCGTGGCCGTTGACGTAGTCGACCCGGTCCGGGGTGAGCGAGGCCTGCGCGAGGCCCCGGCGCATCGCTCTGGAGGCGCCGCTGCCCGCCGGGTCGGGAGCGGTGGCGTGGTAGGCGTCGCTGGTCAGCGCGTACCCGAGGACGTAGCCGAGGACGGGAGCGCGACGGGCCCGGGCCACCGACTCGGCTTCGAGAACCAGGAATGCCGCTCCTTCACCGAGGTTGAGACCGGTGCTGCGCGAGTAGGGGGCACAGGGCTCGGGGTCGAGCGCGTTGAGGCTGTCGAATCCGGCCAGCGAGAGGATGTCGAGCACGTCCACACCGCCGGCGATCATGACGTCGGCCCGCCCCTCGCGGATGGCGTCCACCGCGTATCCGATGGAGTTGGACCCGGCCGCGCAGGCGTTGGAGATCACCACTTTGGGGCCGCGGAGCTGGAAGGCGACACTGATCGCATCGGCTGAGGTGTAGAGCGGATAGCTCGTCAGCAGACCACGCCGGCCGGCCGCCGGCCCTCCGGCCAGGACGTCCCAGTGGAAGCGTTCCCCCTGGTCCAGGCCCCCGACCGAGGTGCCGACGGCCACCCCCATGCGGTACGGGTCGTAGTCGGCCGGCGGCAGTTGGGCGCTGTCGAAGGCTTCCTCGACGGCTGCCAGGGCCAGCCGGGTGGCCCGGTCCGGATGAGTCCCCGTCCGCCGCACGGCGGCGGGCAGCGAGTCCACTTCGCCGGAGTACTTGCAGCTGAGTGTGGAGACGTCGAGGCGCCTGGTTCTGCCGATTCCGCTCGCGCCCTCGCACACGGCACGCCATACCTGCTGCACGCCGTGGCCCAGAGCGCAGCTGATGCCGATTCCGGTGACGGCGACGCTCTCTTCCCGCCGCTTGCTGGGACTCATGGTGTTCTCCTGTTCGCTGCCGTGGCGGCCATGGATGCCGGGGGAGAGTCGTACGGGGGTGGCTCAGCCGAGGGGTACATCGAGGCTGGTGGCCGTCAGGAAGGGGGCGGAGACCGTGCGCACCGCCGTGCCCGTGCCGGCGAGACGGAAGTCCTGGCCGGAAGCCGCCACGGCGTGGTCGACGACGGCGGTGCCGATGAACCGGGCCAGCGAGGGCGACCACACGCAGTGCGTCACGCTTCCCACCTCGGCGTCGCTCACCGCGATGACGGCCCCGTGGGGCGGTGCGGCCTCCAAGGAGGCATCGGCGACCCAGCACACCGGGACGCGGTGCTCCTGCTGCCGGCGTTGTTCGAGGGCATCCCGGCCGATGAAGTCCTGGCCCGTGTCGAGCATCCACTGCAGGCCCACGTCGAACGGGGTGACCGGTCCGCCGCAGTGCTCGTGCTCCAGGCCGGCGAACCGGACCTCCATCCGGCAGATGTCGAGCGCGTCCTTGCCGCATGCGACGGCGCCCGCCGCCAGGAGCTCTGCGCGCAGCCGGTCCGCCTCGCCGGACGGGGCGATGAACTTGTAGCCGTACTCGCCGGTGAGGCCGGTGCGCGACAGCGTCACCGTGCCACCGCCCCACTCGATGGCGGCACAACTGCGGTAGGCGAGGGAGGCGATGGGGAAGTCGAGATACTTCTGAGCGATCTTGAACGAGGACGGGCCTTCCACCGCGAGCACCGTGTGCTGGGCGCTGATGTCGTCCACCGTGACGTCCGGGAATCCCGCCGCGGCCGACAGCAGGTGCGGTACGGCTTCGGAGGCCTGGGCCGGCCAGATCTCCACCAGGTAGTCGGCGCCGCGGCAGTGGATGAGCGTCTCGGCGACGATGGTGCCGTCCTCACGCAGCAGCAAGGAGGACGTGCTCTGCCCTTCCAGCAGAAAGTCGACACTGCGCGTACCGACCCGGCCGAGGTAGGCGGTGGCGCCGGGACCGGTCACCTTGAGCAGGCCCGCGCCGTCGTAGTGGATGAGGCCGACGCCACGGCGCAGGGCCGAGTACTCCTCGTCCGTCGTGGTGTAGCTGGTCTTCATCGTTCCTCCGTAGGGGGTTCAGCGGGATGCGGTGGGTACGGACGTGTGGGGGCGCCGCGGGTGCGGCGGCCGCCGGTTCTACGACCCGTGGAGTTCCGTGACGGCCAGGCGGGCCGTCATGACCGGTTCGCTGCCGACCGATGCCTGACCGGTGACCGAGATCAGTCCGCCCAGCCGTGGGCCGCTCTGGACGCGGAAGACCACCTGGTCCCCGGGGAGGACGGGTTTGAGGAACTTGGCCTGTCGGATCTCGGCCAGATAGCCGACCCGGTCGGCGACATCCGCCACCAGGTCACCGGTGGCCGACTGCGCCGCAGCACTGCCGTAGATGACCGCGGCGAGCTGTGCGACGCATTCGACGAGCAGGACGCCGGGGTAGAGCATGCGGCCGGGGAAGTGACCGGCCAGGACGCCGTCGGAAGCGGTGACGTTCTTGATGGCCTCGGCGCTGGTGCCGGGTTCGAGTGCGGTGACCCGGTCCAGCAGGAAGAACGGGTGGCGGTGCGGCAGCAGCCGGGCGATGTCGTCGGCGCTCAGCACCGCCCGCGCCGTCGAAGAGGGCGTTCCCGTCATGCCGCAGCGCCTTCGATGTGGTCGACCAGCCGGTTGAGAGACAGCAGGCTGTGGGTGTCGTCGTCGGTGACCGTGACACCGAAGGTGTCCTCCACCGCCATCGCCAGCTCCAGGGTGTCGATGGAGTCGAGCTCCAGGCCGCGGCCGAACAGCGGCTGGTCGTCCGCGATGGAGCCGGGATCGACGTCCAGCGAGAGGCGGTCGATCAGCAGGTTCTTGACCTGCGAGCAGAGCTCCTGTCGTGCCGTCGCTCGTCGGGTCGCCTCGTCGAGTGTCATCACCATGGTGGGGGTCTCCTGTCAGTGTCGGGATGCTGCGGGGGCTTTCGGGATCAGCAGAGGAGGCCGCCGTCGACGACGACCGATGTACCGGTGATGTACGCCGCCGCGTCGCTGAGCAGGAACCGCACGACGGAGGCGACCTCCTCGGGCTGCCCGATGCGGCCGAGCGGCACATGCCGCAGGTTCTCCGTCAGGCGGCCGGCCGGCATCTGACGGGTCATCGAGGTGTCGACGAAGCCGGGGACCACGCAGTTCACGCGGACCCCGTAGGAGCCCAGTTCCTTGGCGAGCACCTTCGTGAGCGCCACCCCGCCCGCTTTCGCGGCCGCGTAGTTGGCCTGGCCGGCCGGCGGACTGAGCGCACTCGTCGAGCTCACGGTGACGATGGAGCCGGTGCGCCGCTTGGCCATCAGCCGGGCGGCGGCGCGCGTGCACAGGAACGCGCCGGTGAGGTTGGTGTCGATGACCTTGCGCCAGTTGGCCTCGCCCATCATGAGCGCATAGCCGTCGTGGGTGATGCCCGCATTGTTGACGAAGGCATCGAGCCGCCCGTGGTCCTGTCTGACCTTCCGGAACATGCCCTCCACATCGGCCGCGTCGGAGATGTCCGCCTGGATCAACTGGGCATCGGGACGGATCTCCCGCACCTGGTCCAGGGCAGCGCCGGCCTGTTCCGGCTTGCCGCGGTGATTCATCAGCACGGTGGCGCCGCCGCGAGCCAGCTCCTGTGCCACTGCCAGGCCGATGCCCTTGGTGGCGCCGGTGACCAGGGCGATGCGCCCTTGAAGATCGCTCACGTCGTCTTCCCTTGGTTGAGGTGGGGCAGGGTGACCGGATGGCCGAGGTCGCCCGCGCCGGTGCGGGCGGGCGGCGGGGACTGGCGCAGTGCGTCCCAGGTCGTCAGATGCCGGGCCGTACGCGCCATCTCCCTGCCGAGACCGCCCAGTACCCGGCCGGGTCCCGCCTCGACGTAGACGTCGACGCCCAGCGCGGCCAGGGTGGGAACGGTGTCGCTCCACCGCACCGGCGAGATCACCTGTGTCAGCAGGTCCGTGCGGTAGGCCTCGATGTCGGTGATACGGCGGCCGGTCGTGCTGGAGACGAACGGGATACGTGGGGCACCGAGCGGGGCGGCGGCCAGCGGCTCGCGCAGGCTGTCGAGGGCCTCGTTCATCAGCGGCGAGTGATAGGCACCGCCGACGGTGAGCTTGCGGGCGCGCAACGCGCCGGCGTCGGTAGCGGCGTCGATGACGTGCTCGATCGCGTTCACGGTGCCGGCCACCACCAGCTGGCGCGGAGAGTTCCAGTTGGCGACGACCGCGACGTCGGTGCCGACGGAGGCCCGCCGGCACAGTGCCCGCACCGTCTGTGCGGGGAGCCCGACGACGGCCGCCATCGTGCCGCGCCGGTCCCGGGCCGCCCGCGCCATCGCCTTGCCCCGGCAGGAGACCAGGGACAGTGCGGTGTCCTCGTCGAGACTGCCGCAGGCCACCAGTGCGGTGTACTCGCCCAGGCTGTGGCCGGCCACCGCGCACGGTCGCCAGCCCGCCGTCCGGAGCCGGTCCAGCGCGGCCAGCGACCAGACCAGGACGAGCACTTGGGCGATCTCCGGGTCGGCGAGCGTCGCGGCGTCGGCATGCGTCATCAGCTCGGTCACCGGCAGTCCCGTGATCTCCTCGGCCCGTCGGGCGAGCGTGCGGGCCTGCGTGCCCCACCGGTGCAGCTCGTGACCCATCCCGGGAAACTGGCTGCCCTGCCCGGGGAAGACGAAAGCGGCCGTCGTGATCATGACGGCGCACCAGGGGTGCGGGCCGCCGCCCAGGAGAGCGCCAGGCCGCCCGCGATCCGGACGGAGGAGCCGACGACCTCCACTTGCTCGGCATCGGCCCAGCACGCCAACGGGCCACTCAGCCGCACCGTCCACACATCCGGGTCCCTGTTGTCGTACGGGTTCCCGACGCAGATGTCCGCGAGCCGGCCCGTGGGGGGAAGCCCACCCACCGCTTTGACGACGCTCTCCTTCACGCCGAACAGATGGCCGAGCACCTCGGCGTACGAGCGGTCGTCCGTTGCCCACTCCTGCGCGGTGCGGCGTTCGCGAGCGGTGAAGTACCGGTGGGCCAGGGCGTCTCCGCAGCGCTCCACGGCACGTTCCCAGCGGCTCAGGTCCACCAGGTCCACACCGGCCGAATGAATGTGCGCCGGAATCTTCCCGACGGAATGGGGAATCTGCATGGCTTGCTCTCCGCCTCTTCACCGATAAGGCCAGTGAAAGGGAATGGTGAATAGGGTGGATTCCCTCGGGAATCCCCTCGGATGGCATGAACGTAAAGGCGCATTCTTGCTGCGTCAACACATGGGAAAGATTCGTGTCAGCCCTTGCGGCGCCACTGAAATATTCCGGGGTCGGCGAGAAAGATCTGCAAGGATCGAGAAATATTCGAACGGTCCGGATTGACTCGCCCCAGGCCCATTCCTAGTGTTCCCGGTAAATCCCCCATGTCATCGCGAGAGGATCAACGCACCATGCCACGTCTCGTGCAGTCCGCGACGAATATCATGCGCGACGTCAGTGTAGAGGCCACGGCCCGTGTCCGCTGGGGGGAGTGCGATGTGCAGGGGCACGCCTACTACGCCAGCTACATTCCCTGGTTCGATCTCGGGCGGGAGAAATTCGCACTCGATATCGGTGCCGACTACCGGAAGTATCAGATCGCCACCACCGATCTTCAGGTCCGCTACCACGGCGCCGCCAAGTACCTGGACGACCTGGTGATCAGGACCTGGGCGGCCGCTCCGGGAACGCTCACGTATTACTACGAGATCTACCGGAAGAACGGCGGTCGGCTCATCGCTGAGGCCCGTACGGTCCATGCGTTTGTCGATGCCGAACGCGGCGTGCTGACCAAAATTCCGGACGACATGCATCAGGCCTTCGTGAAATTCCTCGAAGATCGCCGGAAAGGCGCGTGAAGGCCCGTGGTGGACAGTCTGGAGAAGTTCTCAGGACGACTCGAAAATCTGGAGACATTTCATGAAGGATGATGTGCTGGACCGCTTGCGCGGGCTGCTTATCGGCGAGGTGCTGGGGCCGCGGGACGCCGGATACGACACCGCCCGCCGCGTCTACAACGCCATGATCGACAAGCGGCCCGCGGTCATCGCCAGATGCCTGGGAACCGCGGACGTGGTCAACGCGGTCCGCTTCGCCCGAGAAGAAGGACTGCCGATCGCCGTCCGTGGCGGCGGCCACAGCGTCGCCGGCCACGGCACCTGCGACGACGGCATCGTCATCGACCTGTCCCTGATGCGGGGCGTACACGTCGACCCGGTGAACCGCACGGTCCGGGTGCAGGGCGGTGCCCTGCTGGGTGACGTCGACCGCGAGACGCAGCTGCATGGCCTCGCGATTCCCACCGGCCAGATGTCCGAGACCGGCATCGCTGGGCTCACCCTGAACGGCGGCGTGGGAATGATGCTCCACAAGTACGGTCTGACCTGCGACAATCTCCTCTCCGCCGACATGGTCACGGTGGACGGCGAACTGGTCACGGCCAGCGCCGACCGCCGTCCGGAACTTTTCTGGGCGCTGCGCGGGGGCGGCGGAAATTTCGGCGTGGTCACCTCCTTCGAGTTCCGTGCACACCCCGTCGGGCCGATGATGCTCGCCGGATTCCTGGCGCACCCGGTCGAAGAGGCCCCGCAGGTTCTGGAGTTCCTGCGGGACTTCAGCGCCACCAGTCCGGCACACCTGAGTGCCGACGCCCTGTTCATCCACGCCCCGGAGGCGGATTTCGTACCGGCGGAATTCTGGGGAATGCCGCTGGTGACGCTCTTTGTCCGCTACTTCGGACCGATGGAAAACGCCTGGGAGGCCGTACAGCCACTGCGTGACTTCGGAAACCCGCTGTACGACAGTGTGGGCCTGATGCCGCTGGTAGCGGTGCAGTCGATGCTCGATACGTTCACGCCGGCCGGCAATCTCCATTACTGGACCAGCGAGTTCGTACCCAGCCTCGGGTCCGAGCAGATCGCCGCCCTCGCCGCCCTGGGCAGCGACCTCCCCTCGTCGCTCACCACCATCAACGTCCACCCCTTCGACACGGCGGCCACCGAAGTCCCGCCCGACGCCACCGCTTTCGCACACCGCGAGGACAGCTGGCTGATCCATGTGATCTGCCAGTGGAAGGACGAAGCCGATTCCGACCGGTGCCGCGCCTGGGTGAAGCGGACCGGCAGACTCCTCAAGCGATTCGGTTGTGGAAACACCTACCTGAACACCACCTCCGAAGACGACGAGACCGACCGCGTCCGAGCGTTCTGGAACGAACACCGTCTGGCGCGCCTCGCCGAGGTGAAGGCCGAATACGACCCGGACAACGTGCTGCGGTTCAACCACAACATTCCCCCGGCGGCCCGCGAGTCCGGGTCATGAACCACTCGGCGTCCGCACAGCGGTCCCGGCGGGCCCCCCATGTGGTGATCATCGGCGCCGGGGTGAGCGGTCTGGGCCTGGCCATGTCCCTCAAGCGTGCCGGGCACCACGAATTCACCATCGTCGAAAAGGGCGACGACATCGGCGGGGTGTGGCGGGACAACACCTATCCCGGCGCGGCCTGCGACATTCCCGCCCCCTTGTACTCCTACTCGTTCGCACCGCATGACTGGTCACAGCGCTATGCCGGGCAGCAGGAGATCCTCGACTACCTGCGCCGCTGCACGGACCGGCACCAGCTGCACGGGCATCTGCGGCTGCGTACCGAAATCCGCGCCGCGCACTTCGACGAGCTCGCCGGACGCTGGCGGTTGCACACACAGTCGGGTGAAACGCTGGAGGCGGACGTCCTGGTACCGGCCTGTGGCCAGCTCAGCCGCCCCTCCTACCCCGAGATACCCGGCGCCGACCGCTTCAAGGGGCACACCTTTCACTCCTCGCGCTGGCCCCACACCCATGACCTGGGCAACCGCAGAGTCGCGGTTGTCGGAACGGGCGCAAGCGCCATCCAGATCGTGCCCCAAGCCGCGAAGGACGCCGCACATCTGACGGTCTTTCAACGATCGGCGCCCTGGATAGTGCCCCGCTGGGACCGGACCTACCCCCTGCGCAAGGGCATCCGCCGACGGATCGCCCACAGGGTGGCACGCCTTGGGTGGTGGCTCTTCAACGAGCTGACCGTGCCCGGCCTGACCCGCCGTTGGCCGATCACCCGCCTGTCGTCCTACGGCTGCACCGCGCAACTGGAGCGACAAGTCGACGACCCCGCCGTCCGGGCACGCCTCACTCCCCGGGACGAAGTGGGGTGCAAGCGGATCGGCATCTCCAGCGACTACTACCCGGTCTTCAACGAACCCCACGTGGAGCTCGTCACCGATCCCATCCGCGACATCACCGAAGACGGCATCCGCACCGAGGACGGCACCGAACACCGCGTCGACACCATCATCTACGCGACCGGCTTCACCGCCACCGACTTCCTCACCTCCCTCCACATCACCGGAAGCGGCGGCCGGAAGCTGGCCGACACCTGGCGCGACGGCGCCCGCGCCTACCTCGGGATGACCGTCCCCGGCTTCCCCAACATGTTCCTGCTCTACGGACCGCACACCAACGTCGGCGCCGGATCGGTCATCTACATGGTCGAGAGCCAGATCCGCTACGTCCTCGACGCCCTGCGGATCCTCACCGGCGGACGCCGGCGGATCCTCGACGTACGGCCTCCGGCCGAGGAGGCCTTCACCGCGGAGATGCGCCGACGGGTCCAGGGCACCGTCTGGTCGACGTGCCGCAACTGGTACCGGGGAGCCAACCGCTACGTCACCACCAACTGGCCGGGCCAGACCGCCGAGTACCGCCGCCGGACCCGGCGGCTGAACCTGGCCCATTACCGGCCCGACAGCCAAGGACACACCCCCGGCACCCCACCGTGACGCGGCCGTCCGCCGCACCGGGGTTCCGCTGTCCCAGCGTTCCGCCGGCCCCGAAATCCCAGCTGTCCCGAAGGAGTTGCCGTGTCGTTGCACCCGGAAGCCGCCGCCTTCCTCGACCGCCTGGCAGAGCAGCGTATGCCGCCCCTCGACCAGGTGGGCGTCCCCACCGCTCGCGAGCTGATGAACGGTCTACGGCAGGCCCAGGGACCGGCAGAACCGGTGGACGCGATCACCGAGACCTGCGTTCCCGGCCCGGCCGGCCTGCTTCCCGTCCGCGTCTACCGGCCCGCCCGACGCCCCGGGCCGCGCCCGCTGGTGGTGTTCTTCCACGGCGGAGGCTGGATCGCCGGAGACGTCGAACTGGTCGACAAGCCGCTGCGGAGCCTGGCCAACGCCAGCGGCGCCGTCGTGGCGAGCGTCGAGTACCGGCGGGCCCCGGAGACCCGGTTTCCCGGGCCCGCCGAAGACGCCCATGCGGCCGTCGGCGCCCTGGCCGGGCGGGCGGAGGAGTTCGGCGCCGATGGCGGGAGGCTGGTGGTCGCGGGGGAGAGCGCGGGCGGCAATCTGGCCGCTGCCGCCTGCCTGATGGCCAAGGACCGCGGTGGGCCGCAGATCGACCTGCAGATACTCATCTGCCCCAGCCTCGCGCCCGCCGAGAACTCCCCGTTCGACTCCTACCGGCAGTACGCCTCGGGCTACCTCAACACCCGGGCCGCCATGCTCCACTTCTGGGACCTCTACCTCCCCTCACCGGGAAAGGCGGCCCACCCGTACGCCTCCCCGCTGCTCGCCACGGACCACAAAGGTCTGCCGCCCGCGCTGATCCTCACCGCCGAGTGCGATCCGCTCAGAGACGAAGCCGAGGAGTACGGCCGACGCCTGCGGGCCGATGGCGTACCCGCCGCCGTCCGACGCCATGACGGCGCGCTGCACGTCTTCTTCCTGCTCCCGGGGCTGACCGCCGCGCGTCACGCGAGAGACCACATCGCCCACACGCTGCGCGGCCACTTCGGCACACCGCGGCCACCGCGACCCTGTGCCCGCTAAGGAGCTCATGTGCCTGCATACGACCACCTCTACATCGACGGCTCATGGAAGCCGTCGCACAGCACCTCGACGCTCACCGTCCTGGACCCCACGACGGAGCAGCCGCTGGCGCTGGTACCGGACGGCACGGCGCAGGACGCCGACGACGCCGTCAGCGCGGCACGTGCCGCCTTCCCCGCGTGGTCACGTACCCCGGTGGCCGAGCGCACCGGCTACTTGGACGCCATCGCCGCGGAACTGGGGCGCCGTGCGGGCGACTTGGCCCGGCTGATCACCCGCGAGGTCGGAACCCCACTGGCGTTCTCCCGGGCCGTTCAGGTCCCGCTGCCCGTCAACAGCTTTCTGCAGGCAGCGCGGACGGCCCGTGCATACGGCTTCGAACAACGCCGAGGCCCGTCGCTGGTCGTGCGGGAGCCCTACGGCGTGGTCGCGGCGATCACACCGTGGAACTACCCCGTGCACCAGGTGGCCGCCAAGGTCGCCTACGCGCTGGCCGCCGGGAACACCGTTGTCCTCAAGCCCAGCGAACTCGCGCCGCTCAGCGTCTGGGAACTGACCGACATCATCGATTCCGTCGGGCTGCCGCCGGGAGTGTTCAACCTCGTCAGTGGCACCGGCCCCACCCTCGGGGAAGCTCTCGTCACGCACCCCGGAGTCGACGTGGTCTCCTTCACCGGCTCCACAGCGGCCGGCCGTAGGGTCGGCTCCCTCGCCGCCGACAGCGTGAAGAAGGTGACGCTGGAACTGGGCGGCAAGAGCCCTGCGGTGATGCTCCCGGACGCCGACCCCGCCCTGGTCGTCCCCGCGGTGATGGCGGCGGCGTACCTCAACAACGGGCAGACCTGTTCCGCCCTCACCCGCCTGATCGTGCCGCGGGCCAAGCTCCGCGAAACCGAGGAACTGGCTCGCGCCGCCGCCCCGGCCTGGACGCCCGCGGACCCCGCCTGCGAACACACCCGACTGGGGCCGCTGGTCTCCGCCGCCCAACGGGACCGGGTGCGACACCACATCGGCAACGCCCTGGCGAGCGGAGCGAAGCTCGTCACCGGCGGTGTGGAGCCACCGCCGGAACCCGGCCGGGGGTACTTCGTCCGCCCCACCGTGCTCTCCCAGGTCACCGGCGACATGGCCATCCACCACGACGAGGTGTTCGGCCCGGTCCTCGTCATCGAGAGCTATGACAGCGACGACGAAGCCGTCCACATCGCCAACGACACCGCCTACGGCCTGGCCGCCGCGGTGTGGTCGGCCGACGAGGACCGCGCGCTGGCCGTGGCCCGCCAGCTCCAGGCCGGACAGGTTCAGATCAACGGCGCGCCCTTCGACCCCAACGCGCCGTTCGGCGGCTACAAGCAGTCGGGCAACGGCCGCGAAGGAGGCCGGACGGGTCTGGAGGAGTTCCTGGAGACCAAGGCCATCCAGACCTGACCCTCCCTCACCCCGTGCCCGACCGCCGGCCTCACCTTCCCGAATCCCTGAATCCGAATCCCCGTATCCCCACAAGAACACCCATGGAGGGCGAACCATGTACTACCGCAGCATGTTCAAGTCCAAGATCCACCGCGCCACCGTCACCCAGGCCGACCTGCACTACGTCGGATCACTGACCCTGGACGCCGACCTGATGGACGCGGCAGGGCTGCTGCCGGGGGAGAAGGTCGACATCGTCGACATCAACAACGGCAACCGCCTGTCCACCTACCTCATCGAAGGACCCCGAGGCACCGGCGTGGTCGGCATCAACGGCGCCGCGGCCCGGCTGATCAATCCCGGCGACACCGTCATCGTCATCTCCTACGCCCACATCTGGGACTCCGACGCATCCGGGCTCGTCCCCAAGGTCGTTCATGTGGACGGCAGCAACAAGATCGTCTCTCTGGGATCAGACCCCGCCGAGAGCACGCCCGACGGCACCACGGAGCGCGGCGACCACATCCACGTCGACTGAATCCGGCCCGGCCAACGGCTGCCACCGGTCAGTCCGGAACCAGCCGAGCCGCCCCAGCACCTTACGGAGTAGGCATGTGTGGCATCACAGGCTGGATCGCCTTCGACACCGACCTCACACACCACCAGGAAGCCGTCGACGCCATGACCCGGTCCATGGCCGCCCGGGGCCCGGACGCATGGGGAGTGTGGATCAGCCGCCACGCCGCCCTCGGACACCGGCGCCTGGCCGTCATCGACCTCGACGGCGGCGCCCAGCCCATGACCGAGGAGACGCCGGACGGTCCTGTTGCCATGACCTACAGCGGCGAGGCGTACAACTTCGTCGCCCTGCGCCGTCACCTGCGCGGGCGCGGCCACCGCTTCCGTACGTCCAGTGACACCGAGGTCGTGCTCCGCGCCTACCTTGAGTGGGGCGACCGGCTCGTCGACCACCTGGTGGGGATGTACGCCTTCGCCATCTGGGACGGCCGTTGCGACCGGCTGCTGATGGTGCGCGACAGGCTGGGAGTCAAACCGCTCTACTACTACCCCACCGCCGACGGCGCTCTGTTCGGCTCGGAGCCCAAGGCCATCCTCGCCCATCCCCGGGCCGAGGCAGCGGTCGACCACGACGGACTGCGGGAGATCATGCTGGGCGTCAAGACACCCGGCGTCGCGATCTGGCGGGGGATGCGGGAGGTCCACCCGGGATCCCTGGTGACCGTCGATCGCAGCGGGGTGCGGGAAGCCCCTTACTGGCGGCTCACCGCCCGCCCGCACACCGACGATCTCGCCACCACCCACGCACACACACGTCAGCTCCTCAGCGGCTCGGTCCGCGAACAGCTCGTCGCGGACGTCCCGCGATGTCTGCTGCTGTCCGGCGGACTCGACTCCAGCGCCATCGCCGGATTCGGCGCCGGCGAGCTCGACGGGCACGGACAGCGCCTGCGCACCTTTTCCGTGGACTTCCTCGGACACGCCGACCGGTTCACTCCCGACACCCACAACGTCAGCCCCGACGCACCCTACGTCCGTGCGGTCGCCGCATTCCTCGGCGCCGATCACACCGATCTGGTGCTGGACGGCGCCGGCCTCGCCGACCCCGGCCTGCGCCACGCCGCCGTCAAGGCGCGCGACCTGCCCGTCGGGCGCGGCGACATGGACCATTCCCTGCTCCGGCTGTTCACCGCGATCCGCGACCACGGCACCGTCGCCCTGTCGGGAGAAGGCGCCGACGAGATGTTCGGCGGCTACTGGTGGTTCCACGATGCCGTGCTGCGCGAAGCCCCCGGATTCCCCTGGCTGATCGCGGCGCTCGGTCGGGTACGCCAAGAACGCGCCTTCCTTCCCCAGGACTTGTCGACGGCACTTGACCTGCCCGGACATGCCACCGGGCGCTACCGCGAGGCGGTCGCCGAGACCCCGTCGCTCGACGGCGAAGGAGGGGCACAACGCCGCTCACGCGAACTTCTCTACCTCCATATGACGCGCAGCCTCGCAGGCATGCTGGAACGCAAGGACCGGCTCAGCATGGCGGTCGGGCTGGAGGTGCGCGTGCCGTTCTGCGATCACCGCATCGCCGAGTACGCGTTCAACATCCCCTGGTCCTTCCATGTCGCTGACGGCCGGGAGAAGAGCGTCCTGCGGGCCGCCGCGCGCCCGGTCATTCCCGACACCGTTTTCGGACGGCTCAAGAGCCCCTATCCGATGACCCAGGACCTGGGCTACGTCCGCTCGCTCCAAGACCAGATCCGCCAGGTCCTGACCCATCACCCCGGCCACGACGTCTTCGCCTTGTTCGACAGGACCGCAGCGATGAAAGCGGCGTCGGCGGACCCCGCAGACCACCCGAACCCGCACGGGCACCGAGCGGCGCTGGAGAAATTCCTCGACCTGCGCACCTGGCTCGACATCTACCGCCCCATGCTGATGCTGTGACCGTGTCTGCCACGCCGATTGCGTGAACTTCACACCCACCGAACACTCCCTGGTCGGCGACAGCGCCGATGTGCGTGCGGGGGGACGGACAACCCCACAGCGCGCCACGCTCGGACCACGAGAAGAATTCTCACGCCATTGACACGGCTTCGCGGTATTTCTTCCATTGTCGTAGCCCGCCACCACGAGGCCCCGTCCCACGAGCGACCTGCTACTTCGTCCATTTCGCGAGGCACCATGGACTCCCACCGAACCGTCCGCCACCCCCTTGCACTGCTCCGCGAAGGAGCCGGCCTGACGCATGGCGCATACGCGCAACTCGTCGCGGAAACCCATGCCGCACTCGGATTCGGAAACATGGCAGCCCGTCGGGAGAAAGTCGCCCGCTGGGAATCCGGCAAAGTGATACCGGAAGCCAAGGCGCAGCTCGCCATGGCCCATGTGCACGGGATACCGCGTACGGAGGTACTGCGCCTCGGCTGGCCCGATTGGCTCTATGCCGCCACCGGCCATTCCGAGCTGCTCACCGCACCCTGGACCTGCGACACGGCGCTCCAGGCCCTGGACCGTACCGCGAAGGCGACATCCAGGCCGGTGGAAAAGGGCTACCAGGCGCTGTCCTGTGAAGAGGGCATCGCCGACCTGACCGCGTCCTGGCTGGCGGCGGCAGCCGCCCCACGATGGCAGCCTGCCGACGGGCACCAGCGCATCGACGACTCGATCGTGGACCTTCTGGAACAGCGCCAGCTGCAGCTGCACGAGCTCCTGGTGACGCTCGGAGCCCGCGCGGTATGGCCGCTGGCGGACACGGAACAGCGGGCGATCTCCGATCTCGCCCGCAGCGCCTCCTGTGACCAGGCCACCGGTGCCCGCCTCCTGGCTCTGGCGGCAGATGCCACGAGCTTCTCCGGACTGCGCGCGTTCGAACTGGGAGACAACATGCGCGCTCAGTCGGCCTACCTCGCCAGTCTGCGGGCAGCGGCCGCCGCAGGGGACTCCCAACTCGGTGCGTACGCGCTGACCCTGCTGGCCAGGCAGAAGATCGATCTGCGCGATCTGGCCGGTACGCACGCCCTCATCGACGCCGCCGAGCGGCTCTGCGTCCATTCGCGCCCCAGTCCCCGCCTGTCGGCACATTTCGCGATCACGCGGGCCCTCGCCAGCGCGCTGCAGGGCGACAGGGAAGCCGTCGAGCGTCATATCGAGGCAGCCCGTACCCTCCACTCGGCATCCCCGCACGACGACGATCCGAGCTGCGTCGACTGGGTGACCCCCGAATCAATACTCATCCAGGCCGGCAATGCCTATGTCTATCTCGGCGACCTGGCCAAAGCACTGGAGTACCTGCTCCCGCTCTTCGATGCCACTCCCGACGACCATCCCACCGAGAACGCGATCACACAGCGTGACGTCGAGTTCGGTGATGCGCACATCGCCTTGGCGTATGCCACCTCCGGAGAAATGGACATGGCAATACAATGGGCGAGAAGAATTCCCCCCGCGCTGAACAAATCCCGGTCCTACCCGGTGAGAATCTATTTCCAGCGCGTACTGTCCAAACTCAACGAGCACCGCCGCACGCCGGCCGTACACGAGTTCCTGAGGGAACAGAAGCTGCCGCAGAAGGTCTAGGGCCTCGCGACGTGATGGTGAAAGCTGCTCCGGCGCAGATTCGCGGTGCCTACGGCCCGACATGATCGGCCGGAGATGCCGCGGACTATGGTGGAATCGCCACGGACCGCGCATTCCGTCGGTGGCCGGTGACCCGCGACGGGGGGAGGGCGGTGGCAGACGTGCGCCCTGACTTCGGTGTGCTCGGACCGGTGACGGCCTGGGACGCGGACGGGCACGCGATCGCCCTGAAGGGGCCGCGACACCGGTCGGTGCTGGCGCGGCTGATCATTGCCCGGGGCCGCGTCGTGCCCGTCTTCCGCCTCGTCGACGACCTCTGGCCCGACCCGCCCGCCGACGCCGTGGGCGCGGTGCGCACCTTCGTCGCCGCCCTGCGCCGCGCTCTGGAGCCCGACCGCCCGCCCCGCACTCCGGCCCGGCTGCTGGTCACCGAGGGCCCGGGCTACGCCCTGCGCGCCGCGACGGACGCGGTCGACGCGTGGCGGTTCGAGCAGACGGTCGCCGACGCGGCGACGCAGCCGCCCAAGGAGGCGGCCGTACGGCTGGAGGAGGCGCTCGGCCGGTGGCGCGGCCCCGCCTACGCGGAGTTCGCGGAGCAGCCGTGGGCCCGGCCCGAGAGCCGCCGACTGGCCGAGCTGCGCCTGCACGCCGTTGAGCTGCGTGCAGAGGCGCTGATGTCCCTCGGCCTGGCCGACCGGGCGGCAGCGGACCTTCGCGCGCACGGGGCCGAGCACCCCTGGCGGGAGAACGCCTGGCGCCTGCTGGCTCTGGCTCTGTACCGCACCGGCCGACAGGCTGACGCGCTGGACGTGCTGCGCCGGGCCCGTGCGCTGCTTGCCGAGCAACTGGGCGTGGAACCGGGCCCGCGACTGCGCACCCTGGAGACGGACATCCTGCGACAGGCCGACCACCTGGACCAGGGGCGGGATCGACTCGGTCAGCCGCCGGACCGCCTCGGCCAAGCGCAGGACCACCTCGGCCGTGGCTTGGACCACCCCGCCCGGGAGCCGGACAACCCCGCGGGCCGGGTCTGGGAGCAGGTCGCCGCCGCCTACGACCGCACCGTCGCCCCCGACTCCCGGGCACGCCTGGAGTCGACGGCCGGACTGCTGCGCAGCCTCGCCGTGACCGGAGGCGGCGGACTGCTGGCCGCACGCGAACACCGGGTCGCGGCCATCGCGGCCGCCGAGGAACTGGGCGACGCGGAACTGACGGCCCGGCTGATCGGCGCCTACGACGTCCCGGCGATCTGGACCCGCCTGGACGACCCGGAACAGGCGGCACGTGTGGTCGCGGCGGCCGAGCGGACCCTCACCGCCCTGCCGTCCCCGGAGACCTCGGCTCTGCTCGAACAGGGCAGTACCCCCGTCGGCCATGAGGCGGCCAGGGCCAGGCTGCTGGCCACGATCGCCCTGGAATCGCGTGGCACCCGGCACACCCGCGCTCCGCAGGCCGCCCGCCAGGCCGAGGAGATCGCCCGCCGACTTGACGATCCGGTGCTGCTGGCGTTCGCTCTCAACGCATCCTTCATGCAGTGCTTCGACCGCACCGGACTGGCGCCCCGCCGTGACGGGATCGGCGCCGAGCTTGTCGCGCTCGCCGCGCGCAACGGCCTGGCCAACTTCGAGATCCTCGGCCACCTCGTCCGGCTCCAGGCCCACAGCGCCCTCGGCGACTTCACCATGGCCGACCGCCATGCGGCCGCCGCGGACGCACTGGCCGTACGTCACGAACGGCCGCTGGTGGGCGTGTTCACCGGGTGGTACGCCGCGCTGCGGCTGGACGCCACCGGCCAGGCACCGGCGACGGAGGTCGAGGCGGCCTACCGCGACGCGGCCGGCCTCCTCCACGACGCGGGCATGCCGGGCCTCACCGAAGGCCTCCTGCCGCTCGCCCTCCTCTGCCTGCGCCTACGCCACGCACAGCCTCTGCATGCCGGTGCCGATGCCAACATTGAGGCCGCCCCCGCCCCCGACCCCGACGCCCACATCGACACGGGCTGGGGCCCGTACGGCCCCTGGGTACACCCCCTCCTCCTCCTCGAACAAGGCCACCGCGCCAAGGCCGCCGAGGCCCTCCACGCGACGCCCGACCCACCCCGCGACCTCCTCCAAGAGGCCCTGTGGTGCCTCACCGCCCGGGCCGCGCTGGCCCTCGGTGACAGGCCGACGATGACCCGCGCCCACACCGCCCTCACCCCGGCGTCGAACGAACTCGCCGGTGCCGGAAGCGGTTTGCTCACCCTGGGCCCGGTGTCGACACACCTTGCCGCCCTGGCCGACGCCCTGGGGAACACGGGCGAACTGTTTGACGAAACTCGTCGTCGTACCCCTGAATGATCGAAATCGCTCGTGCCCGGCACCGGACTTCGGCAGGGCGCACCCGCGGGCCCCGTCCCCCGCCACCTGAAAGGAAGCGCATGCCGACTCCCGGGCGCCGCACCGCCTCCACGCTCCTCGACATCCTGCTGCACGCCGCCGAGGAGACCCCGGAGCAGGTCGTCGTCCATGTCCGCGGAGACGGCAGCGAACACACCGTCACCTTCGCCGAACTCCACGACGACGCCCTGCGCGTGGCGGGGGGCCTGCGTGCGGCGGGCGTCGAGCCCGGTACGCCCGTCCCGCTGCTCGCCGGCCTCGGTGAGGACTTTCAGCCGATGTTCTGGGGTGCTCTGGCAGCGGGGCTCGTGCCCGTGCCGCTCGCTCCGGAGGCGGGTCGGGCGGGGCCGGTGTGGGAGTTCCTCGGCAGGCCCGCCGTCCTGGTGGACGACTCCACCGAAGCGCTGCTCGGCGAGTTCCCGGGGCCGGTGCGCGCCCTGCGGCTGGGGGCGCTGCGCGAGGCACGCCCGTTGCGCTCGCTGCCCGCGCGGCACCCGCAGGACCTCGCCTTCCTGCAGTTCTCCTCCGGCAGCACCGGCGCCCCCAAGGGCGTGGAACTCACCCACGAGGCCGTGCTCGCCAACCTCCGGCAGATCCGCGCCGCAACGGCGGTCACCTCGGACGACGTGGTCGCGACCTGGATGCCGTACTTCCACGACATGGGCCTGATAGGCACCCACCTCGTGCCCATGGCGACGCGCCTGAAGCAGGTACGGCTGGAACCGCTGACCTTCGCCAAGCGCCCCGCCCGTTGGCTCGAAGCGGTGGCGCGGCACCGGGCCACCCTGCTCTCGGCGGCGAACTTCGCGCTGGCGCTGGCCGTACGGCGGGTGCCGGCGAGCACCTGGGCCGGGCTGGACCTGAGCTGCGTACGGCTGATGCTCGTGGGCGCCGAGCCGATCGCGCCGCGTGTGTGGCGGGAGTTCGGCGCCAAGGCGGGGGCGGCGGGGCTGGACGCCCGGGCGATGCTGCCCGTGTACGGGCTGGCCGAGGCCACGCTCGCCGTGACCCTCCCCCCGCTCGGGGAGATCGCCGAGCCCCGCGCACTGGACCGGGCGGCGCTCAGCCGGGGCCGGGCCGTTGCCGCGGAGCCCGGACCGGACGCCGTCGAGCTCATGGACGTGGGCCGCGCCGTGCCCGACTGCGAGATCCGGATCACCGACGACTCCGGCGCGCCACTCGGCGACCGGCGCGTCGGCCACATCGAGGTACGCGGTCCCCAAGTGGCCCGCGGCTACCACCGTGCCACCGACACCGACACCGACACCGACACCGACACCTGCACCGACACCGACACCTGCACCGACACCGACCCAGCCCTCGACGCCGACGCGTTCTCCCGTCCCGGCTGGCTGCGCACCGGCGACCTCGGCTTCCTGGACGAGGGCCGTCTGTGC
>JABFVM010000010.1 GCA_013362785.1 Streptomyces sp.
GTGGCGGAGGCGCTGGCCGGTCATGGGGCCCGGGCCTGGCAGGTCGAGCAGGTCACGCCGGTTCTGGTGGCCGCGCTGTCCGCCTAGGACCTGTCCGGCGGATCATGTCGGCGTCGCGGGCCCTGGCACGCCCAGACCCCGCTCGGCTCGGCCGGTCCGCACCGCTTCTCGCGGCCGTCCTGATCCCCCGGGACAGCTCCTGGTCGCCGTATGCCCCAAGCGCTTCTCACCTGCTCGCGCCCTTCGTGAAGCCGTTGTAGATGAAGCGCTGCAGCAGCAGGAAGACGATCAAGGTCGGCAGGATCACCAGCACCGCTCCTGCCGAGATCGTTTCCCAGTGGGCGCCGAACGGGCCCTTGAAGCGGAACAGCGACGTCGAGATCACGCCAAGGTCCTCGGACGGCATGTAGAGGAACGGGATGTAGAAGTCGTTGTAGGTGGTGATGCCCTTGACGATCACCACCGTCGCGATCGCCGGTTTCAGCAGGGGGAAGATGATCCGGCGGTAGATCGTGAAGGCGTTCGCGCCGTCCAGGCGGGCCGCCTCGTCCAGGGATGTCGGGATCGAGCGGACGAACTGCAGGAAGATGTAGATCGAGACGATGTCCGTGCCCATGTAGAGGACGATCGGCGCCCAGAGGCTGTCGAACATGCCGAAGCTGTTGACGATCTGGAAGGTCGCCACCTGGGTCGTGACTCCCGGGACCAGGGCGGCGACCAGGAACAGGGCCACGACCAGCTTCTTGAAGCGGAACGTGAAGCGGTCGATGGCGTACGCCGTCATCGAGCCGATGAGGACCGTGCCGCCGATCGCGAAGATCAGGATGACCGCCGTGTTGGCGAGGGCCGAGAGCATACGGCCGTCCTGGAACGCCGTCGCGTAGTTGTGGAAGTTCAGCAGATCGTCGGGGAGGGCGAGCGCCCCGCTGTCGTTCGCCATCTCCTTCTCGGACTTCAGGGACGTCAGGAGTACGGCGGCCAGCGGGAGCAGGACCACCACCGTCGCCGCGGCCAGGGACAGGTACACCAGCGTGCGGGCCACCGCGCGGCGTGTCATACGAGGTCCACCTTGTCGTCGGGGACGAGGCGCCGCTGTACCCAGGTCACCGCCAGGACGATCAGCAGCAGCACGACCGCGGCCGCCGAGGCGAGCCCCGTCTTGTTGAACTGGAAGGCCAGCTTCACGGTCTGGATCACGAAGGTCTCGGTGCCGGTGGCCCCGCCCGTCATGATGTACGGGATCTCGAAGACCGAGAGCGAGCCGGAGATCGACAGGATCACGGTGAGGGACAGGACCGGCTTGATGCCGGGCGCGATGATGTGCCGGAACTGGTGCCAGCGGTTCGCGCCGTCCAGTTCGGCCGCCTCGTACAGCTCCCCGGGGATCGACTGGATCGCGCCGAGGAAGAGGACGAAGTTCAGGCCCAGGTAGCGCCAGACGGAGACCGCGGCGAGGGACGTGTTCGCCGACGTCGGAGTACCGAGCCAGGCGCGGTCCGGCTGCACGCCGAACAGGCTCAGCACCGAGTCGAGGGTGCCGCCGTCCTGGAAGAAGTAGAGGAAGACGAAGCCGATCGCGACGCCGTTGATCAGATACGGGAAGAACAGCACGCCCTTGAAGAAGTTCCGGAAGCGGACGTTGAAGCTGAGGATCGTGGCGAAGTAGAGGGCCGCGACGATCTGGACGACGGACGCCGCCAGGTAGTAGCCGCTGACCCAGAACACCTCGAACAGGTCGGAGCGGGTGAAGAGTTCGGCGTAGTTCTCCGGGCCCGTGTAGTGCAGCTCCGGGCTCACGCCGTCCCAGTCGGTGAAGCTGTACGCGACCATGTTGGCGATCGGCGCGTAGGTGAAGACGATCAGCAGGGCGAGCGGCGCGAGCAGGAAGAGCCAGGGGGTGGCCCCGCGCCACAGGCGTGCCGTGCGCGGGGCGGGGGCCGGTGCGGGGGCCGGTGCGGCGGCCCGGATGACGGGGGCCGCCTTCTCGGTCGTGTCCGTCATCAGGACCCCAGGGCGTCTTGCGTGTCGGTCCACTTCTTCGCGAGGCCGTTCAGGAAGTCGTCCAGACTGCCCTTGGTGGCGCCGCGGGCGAGGTCGACCAGGTCCTGGCGGTAGTCAGGCTTGTAGATGCCGACCTCGGACTGGTTGTCGATGGACTTGACCCGCGCGCCTTCGCTGTCGTCCAGGTCGATGATCTTGACGCCCGCCGTCTCGTACGGCTTCAGGACATCGGGCAGCGGGGCCTGCTTGAGCGGCGACAGGGCCAGGTTGTCCGCCGCGTAACCGGACTTGTCGGTGAACCAGTCGATCCAGGCGCGGGCCGCCTCCTTGTGCTCGGAGTGGATGTTGACGGCCTGGTTGTAGTCGGGCTTCGCCACCGCGCAGAACGTGCCGTCCTTCTGCGCGGGGAAGGGCATGAACCCGATGTCGTCCGGGTCGGCGCCGGCCTGCCGCGCCGCGTCCCGCATCTGGATGACCGCCCAGGAGCCGAGCCACATCGTGGCGATCTCGCCCTTGGCGATACGGGGCTTGGACGCCTCCCAGTTGGTGGTCGTCGGGTCCTTCTCGATCAGGCCCTCGCGCACGATGTCGTACAGCAGCGTGTCGGCGGTGCGCAGGTCGGCGCCCTCGGCCCACGGGTCGCCCTCGGCGAGCCTGCTGGTGGCCTGTTCGTCGCAGCCGACGGAGCCGTTGACATCCGTCCACTGGGTGAGCGGCCACATGTCCTTGAAGTTGGTGTAGTACGGGATCGCGTCGGTCTTCGACCTGATCGCCTTGAGGTCGTCGAGGAACGCGGACGGTGTGGTGGGCCAGTCGGTGACCCCGGCTTCCCGCCACACCTTCTTGTTGTAGATGAAGCCCGGGACCGCGCCGAGCGGGCTCTGGCCGTAGACCTTGCCGTCGACGGTGCTGTAGTCGGTGAAGCGGTACGTCTTGCTCCGCTCGGCCCGGGTGCCCAGCGAGGCGAAGAACCTGGGGTAGTTCTTCTTCTCGATCACGGCCGGGATCATGAGGACGTCACCGTAGTTCTCCGTGTTCATACGGATCTTGACTTCGCCCTCGTAGTCGGTGATGCCGTCGAATTCGACCTTCACCTTGGGATACGTCCTGTTGAACTCGGCGGCGTACTTCTTCATCGTCCCGTCCTGCACGAGGTCGGTCCGGTGGGTGAGAACCGTGATGGTGCCGTTCACCTTCGACGGGTCGTCGGCGGCCTTGGCCTCCGCGCCCTGCGAGCTTCCTCCGGTGCCGGTGCACGCCGAGAGCAGCAGGGCGGTCGTGGCGATGGCGAGGACTGTACGGCGGTTCATGTGCGTCAGCTCCGTTCTCGGGACGGACGAGCACTGGTGGGTTGGCTGGTTCGGAACTCTGACAACGTTTTCTTAACCGGTAAAGTCCGTATCTCGCCAACGATGCCGAACTGTTTTGAACTGTTTCCCGGTGCTGGGATAAATCGGTTTAGGAGTGCGCGCATGCTTCAGACCACACCGCTCACCGACGGATGGATCCTGCGACACCCCGAGGGCGCGGCCACCGCGCTGCCGGCCACCGTGCCCGGCTGTGTACACACCGATCTGCTGGCCTCGGGCGTGATCCCGGACCCCTTTCTCGGGCGCGCCGAGACCGAGGTGGCGTGGGTGGGGCGGCGGGACTGGACATACGAGACCGACCTGGAGGCGGCGCCCGCCCAGGCGGCGCACGAGCAGACCGACCTGGTCTTCGACGGGCTCGACACCGTCGCCGAGATCCTGCTCGACGGACGGCTCCTCGGCCGGGTACGGAACATGCACCGCTCGTACCGCTTCGACGTGACGGGCCTGAGCGGGCGCCTCACGGTGCGTTTCGCCTCCGCGTACGCCGAGGCCGAAGCGGTGCGCGGCAGGCTGGGCGAACGGCCCGCCGCCTACGCCGAGCCCTATCAGTACCTCCGCAAGATGGCCTGCTCCTTCGGCTGGGACTGGGGGCCGACCCTGGTGACGGCCGGGATCTGGCGTCCGGTGCGGCTGGAGCACTGGTCGACGGCCCGGATCGCACGTGTACGGCCACTCGTGACCGTCGAACAGGGCACCGGCACGGTCGAGTTGGCGGTCGATGTCGAGCGGACCCGGGTCGAGGCGCCGCTCGCCGTGGAGGCGACGGTCGGCGGAGTGCGGGCCCGGGCGGAGCTCGACGGGGCGAGCGGTGTCGTACGGCTGGAGGTGCCGGACGTAGGGCTGTGGTGGCCTCGTGGGTACGGTGAACAGCCGCTGTACGACGTCGAGTTGACGCTGCTGCACGGTGACGCCCCGCTGGACGTGTGGCGGCGCCGGATCGGCTTCCGGAGCGTCGAGCTGGACCGCCGGTCCGACGCCGCCGGCACCGGCTTCACCCTCGTCGTGAACGGCGAGCGGCTCTTCGCGCGGGGCGTCAACTGGATCCCGGACGACGTGTTCCCGTCCCGGGTCACCCGGGACCGGTACCGCAGGCGGCTGCGCCAGGCGGCCGACGCGGGCGTGGACCTCGTACGGGTCTGGGGCGGCGGGATCTACGAGAGCGAGGACTTCTACGACGCCTGCGACGAGCTGGGGCTGCTGGTCTGGCAGGACTTCCCGTTCGCCTGCGCGGCCTACCCGGAGGAGCAGCCGCTGCGCGGGGAGGTGGAGGCCGAGGCCCGGGAGAACGTCGTACGACTGATGCCGCACCCCTCGCTCGTGCTGTGGAACGGCAACAACGAGAACCTGTGGGGGTTCCGGGACTGGGGCTGGGAGCCTCGGCTGGCCGGGGACTCCTGGGGCGAGGGGTACTACCTGGGCGTGCTGCCGCGGGTGGTGGCCGAGCTGGATCCGACGCGGCCGTACACGGCGGGGAGTCCCTGGTCCGGGTCGTGGGAGCGGCATCCGAACGATCCGGCGCACGGCACGCACCACTCCTGGGAGGTGTGGAACCGGGAGGACTACGCCGGGTACCGGGCGAACGTGCCGCGGTTCGTGGCCGAGTTCGGCTGGCAGGCGCCGCCCGCGTACGCCACGCTGCGGCGGGCGCTGCCGGGTGAGGAGCTCGCGCCGGACTCCCCCGGCATGCTGCACCACCAGAAGGCGGACGACGGGAACGGGAAGCTGAGGCGGGGGCTGGAGCGGCATTTCGCCTTGCCCGAGAAGCATTCCGAGAACGACTCCGAGTGGGATTCCGGGTGGGACTTCGACCGGTGGCACTACCTCACCCAGGTCAACCAGGCCCGCGCCGTCGCGGCCGGGATCGAGCACTGGCGGTCGCACTGGCCGGTGTGCGCGGGCACGGTCGTGTGGCAGCTCAACGACTGCTGGCCGGTGACGTCCTGGGCGGCGATCGACGGCGACGGCCGGGAGAAGCCGCTCTACCACGAGCTGCGGCGGCTGTACGCGGATCGGCTGCTGACGCTTCAGGTGCGGGAGCGTGGGCTGGAGTTGGCAGTCGTCAATCAGGCGGCGGAGGCGTGGTCGGGGGTGGTGCGGCTGCGGCGGATGTCGGTCGACGGGGGCGTGGTCGGGGAGGCCGGTGTCGGGTTCGGGGCCGAGGGGCGGCGGGTGGCTCCGGTCGCCGTACCGAAGGAGCTGGAGCCCGCCGGGCCGAAGGAGTTCCTCGTGGCCGACGTGGGCGGGCTGCGTGCCGTGCGCTTTCCCGCGCCGGATCGCGAAGTACCGTATCCGCGGCCGGAGTTCGATGTCGCGCTCGTGCCGGGCGGGATCGTGGTGACGGCCCGCACCCTGGTACGGGATCTGCTGTTGCAGGCCGACCGGCTGCACCCGGACGCCCGGGCCGACCGGGGGCTCGTCACCCTGCTGCCCGGCGAAGCGGTGACCATCGGTGTGTCCGGCTGGGAGACTCCTGACGCCGAGGCCGCCCGGTCCGCCCTGTACTGCATGGAGCCCTCCCGATGACGACCCCCCGCGTCACCATCAAGGACGTCGCCGCGCGCGCCGGTGTGTCCAAGGGCGCCGTGTCGCTCGCCTTCAACCACAAGCCGGGGCTGTCGGAGGCGACCCGGGACCGGATCTTCCGGGCCGCGCGGGAGCTGGGCTGGGCGCCCAACCTCACGGCGCGGACGCTGGCCGGGTCGCGGGTGGACGTGGTGGGGCTGGCGATCTGCCGGCCGGCCCGGCAGCTGGGCCTCGAACCCTTCTACATGGAGTTCATCTCGGGCGTGGAGAGCGTCCTGACCGAGCACTCCTGCTCGCTGCTGCTGCGGCTCGTGCGGACCGTGGAGGAGGAGGTCGGGCTGCAGGGGGCGTGGTGGCGGGGGCGGCAGATCGGCGGGTCGATCCTGGTCGACTTCCGGGCGGACGACCCGAGAGTGGCGATGGTCCGGCGGCTCGGGATGCCGGTCGTCGCGGTCGGGCATCCGTCGCTGACGGGCGGGCTGACCTCGGTGTGGACCGACGACGCCACCGCCGTGACCCAGGCCGTGCGGTATCTGGCCGCGCTGGGGCATCGGCGGATCGCCCGGGTGGGCGGCGCGGCGGCACTCGGGCACACCGCCATCCGTACGGCCGCCTTCGACGAGGCCGCGCGGGGGCTGGGGCTGGCGGGGGCGTCGCAGGTCGCGACCGACTTCTCCGGGGACGCGGGGGCGCGGGCGACTAGGTCGCTGCTGACGGCGCCGTCGTCGGACCGGCCGACGGCGATCGTGTACGACAACGACATCATGGCGGTGGCGGGGCTGTCGGTGGCGGCCGAGATGGGGCTCCGGGTGCCGGCCGACGTGTCACTGCTGGCCTGGGACGACTCGCAGCTGTGCCGGCTCACGCATCCGACCCTGTCCGCGATGAGCCATGACGTGCACGGGTTCGGGGCGGAGGTGGCCCGGACCCTGTTCGGCGAGATCATGGGTGAGGGACCCGGATCGCATCCCGTACCCACCCCTGTACTGACCCCGAGAGGGTCCACGGCACCCCCGGCGGTGTGACCTTCGCCGCTCCCGCCCCCGGGACTGGGCAGCTACGTTACTCATAAGTAGCATGGCCATGAGCAAGCGCTCAGCGTCCCGCACCTCTGGAGGAGAGCCATCGTGCCTCGTACCGTCAGGGACGTCGTCTTCGTCGACGGCGTCCGCACCCCGTTCGGCAAGGCGGGCCCGAAGGGCATCTACCACGAGACCCGCGCCGACGACCTCGTCGTCAAGGCGATCCGGGAGCTGCTGCGCCGCAACCCGGCTCTGGACCCGAAGCAGATCGACGAGGTCGCCATCGCCGCGACCACGCAGATCGGCGACCAGGGCCTGACCCTCGGTCGTACGGCGGGCATCCTGGCCGGCCTCCCCCAGTCGGTGCCCGGCTACTCCATCGACCGTATGTGCGCCGGCGCCCTGACCGCCGTGACGAGCGTCGCCGGTTCGATCGCGTTCGGCGCCTACGACGCCGTCATCGCCGGTGGTGTCGAGCACATGGGCCGCCACCCGATGGGCGAGGGCGTGGACCCGAACCCGCGGTTCGTGAGCGAGAAGCTGGTCGACGAGTCCGCGCTGTTCATGGGCATGACGGCGGAGAACCTGCACGACCGCTACCCCACCATCACCAAGCAGCGCGCCGACGAGTACGCGGTGCGCTCGCAGGAGAAGGCCGCGAAGGCGTACGCCAACGGCAAGATCCAGCAGGACCTGGTGCCGGTCTCCGTACGCCGGACGAACGCCGAGGCGGGCGAGACGGGCTGGGGCCTGGTCACCGCCGACGAGCCGATGCGCCCGGGTACGACGCTGGAGAGCCTGTCCGGCCTGAAGACGCCGTTCCGCGTCCACGGCCGCGTCACGGCCGGTAACGCGGCCGGTCTGAACGACGGTGCGACCGCCTCGATCATCGCCTCCGAGGACTTCGCCCGCGAGAACAACCTGCCGGTCAAGATGCGCCTCGTCTCGTACGCCTTCGCGGGCGTCGAGCCGGAGGTCATGGGCTACGGCCCGATCCCGGCCACCGAGAAGGCCCTGGCCAAGGCCGGTCTGTCGATCGAGGACATCAACCTCTTCGAGATCAACGAGGCCTTCGCCGTCCAGGTGCTCGCCTTCCTGGAGCACTACGGCATCGCCGACGACGACGCGCGCGTCAACCAGTACGGCGGCGCCATCGCGTACGGCCACCCGCTCGCCTCCTCCGGCGTCCGTCTGATGACGCAGCTGGCCCGCCAGTTCGAGGAGCAGCCGGAGGTCCGCTACGGCCTCACCACCATGTGTGTCGGCTTCGGCATGGGCGCCACGGTGATCTGGGAGAACCCGAACCACAAGGACGCCGGAGGCAACAAGTGAGCACCACCGAACTCCTGAAGGGCGCGGCCGAGCTGTTCCCGGACGAGGTCGTGACGTCCGCGCACGTACGCCACCTCGACCTGCCGTCCGGCGCCGGGCGCTTCGCGCTGATCACGCTGGACAACGGCTTCGACCACACCAAGCCGACCACCTTCGGCCCGGCGTCGCTGGCGAACCTGAACGCCGCCATCGACCAGGTCGAGAAGGAGGCCGCGGACGGCGACATCGTCGGCGTCGGCATCACCGGCAAGCCGTTCATCTTCGCCGTCGGCGCCGACCTCAAGGGCGTCGAGCTGCTGAAGGAGCACAAGGACGCGCTGGCCATCGGCAAGGGCGGCCACGAGGTCTTCAAGCGGCTGTCGGGCCTGGCCGTGCCGACCTTCGCCTACTACAACGGTGCCGCGATGGGCGGTGGCGTCGAGGTCGGTCTGCACTGCAAGTACCGGACCGTCAGCAAGGCCCTCCCGGCCTTCTCGCTGCCCGAGGTCTTCCTCGGTCTGGTCCCCGGCTGGGGCGGCTGCACGATCCTGCCGAACCTGATCGGCGCCGACAAGGCCGTCTCGGTGATCATCGAGAACAGCCTCAACCAGAACAAGCAGCTCAAGGGCCAGCAGGTCTTCGACCTGGGCATCGCCGACGCCATCTTCGAGGGCGCCGACTTCCTGGAGCAGTCGCTGATCTGGACGGCTCAGGTGCTGAAGGGCGACGTCGAGGTCGAGCGCCCGGTGATCGACCGCGGTGAGGCCTGGGACCAGGCCGTCGCCAAGGGCCGCTTCATCGCGGACTCCAAGGTGCACGGCGCCGCTCCGGCCGCCTACCGCGCCCTCGACATCATCGCCGCCGCCAAGAACGGCGACCTCCAGCAGGGCTACGACGCCGAGGACAAGGCCCTCGCCGACCTGATCATGGGTGGCGAACTGCGCTCCGGCATCTACGCCTTCAACCTGGTGCAGAAGCGCGGCAAGCGCCCGGCCGGCGCCCCGGACAAGAACCTGGCCCGCCCGGTCACCAAGGTCGGTGTCGTCGGCGCCGGTCTGATGGCCTCGCAGCTGGCGCTGCTCTTCCTGCGCCGCCTGGAGGTCCCGGTCGTCCTCACGGACATCGACCAGGAGCGCGTCGACAAGGGTGTGGGCTACGTCCACGCCGAGATCGAGAAGCTGCTCGGCAAGGGCCGTATCAACCAGGACAAGGCCAACCGCCTGAAGGCCCTGGTCAGCGGTGTCCTGGACAAGGCCGAGGGCTTCGCGGACGCCGACTTCATCATCGAGGCCGTCTTCGAGGAGATCGGCGTCAAGCAGCAGGTGTTCGCGGAGGTCGAGGCGGTCGCCCCGGCGCACGCCGTCTTCGCCACCAACACCTCCTCCCTGTCGGTCTCCGAGATGGCGTCGAAGCTGAAGAACCCCGAGCGGGTCGTCGGCTTCCACTTCTTCAACCCGGTCGCGGTCCTGCCGCTGCTTGAGATCGTCCGCGGCGAGAAGACGGACGACGCCTCGCTGGCCACGGCCTTCGCCGTCGCCAAGAAGCTGAAGAAGACCGCGGTCCTCACCAAGGACGCCCCGGCGTTCGTCGTGAACCGCATCCTCACCCGCTTCATGGGCGAGATCCAGAACGTCATCGACGAGGGCACCCCGGTCGAGGTCGCGGAGAAGGCGGTGGAGCCCCTGGGCCTGCCGATGTCTCCTCTCGTCCTCCTGGAGCTGGTCGGTCCCGCGATCGGTCTGCACGTCTCGGAGACCCTCAACCGGGCCTTCCCGGACCGCTTCACGGTCTCCCCGAACCTCGCGGCCGTCGTCAAGGCGGGCAAGCGCGGCTTCTACGTCTACGACTCCGGCAAGCCGGAGCTGGACCCGGAGGTCGCCGCGCTGCTGAAGCAGGGCGACTCCGTCCTCACCGAGGAGCAGGTCCGCGACCGTGTCCTCGACGCCGTCGCCCAGGAGATCGGGCTCATGCTCGACGAGGGCGTCGTCGCCGAGGCCCAGGACATCGACCTCTGCCTGATCACGGGCGCCGGCTGGCCCTTCCACCTGGGCGGCATCACGCCGTACCTGGACCGCGAGGGTGTCTCCGAGCGCGTGAACGGCAAGAAGTTCCTGGCGCCGGGTGTGGCGAGCGTCCCCGCGTAAGCGCCTCACGCTGAACGCCGGTGCCCCGCACGCCTGCTGGTGTGCGGGGCACCGGCGTTCTCAGCCGGCGTCCGGACGGCGGTCCTCGACATGGACGACATGGAGGTCCGTGCCGTCCTGGTGGCGTTTGCCGCGGCCGTGGATGCCGATGGCCAGGTGCGACGGGTCGACGGGCTCGTCGAGGGCGACGTGGGTGACGACGTCCGGGTGATGGCCCGTGACCAGCCAGCCCAGGTCGTCCTTGAGCGTGAGCACGTTGAAGTCACCGGCCGGGGAGCCCACGTGCACCGGCCCGAACTCGCCGAGAATCCCCGAGGCCTGTCCCGCGAGATCGCCCGTGGGCTCCTTCAGCATCACGCACGTCCCGTGCTCGAAGAGCACCCAGGACGTCCCTGAGGGCGCCAGGATCTGCCGCCATACCTCGACCAGGCTTTCTGTGTCCATGACGGTCATCCTGGCGCAGCGGTGCCCGAACGGTCCCGCGAATTCCCTGCGCCGGGACGCGCTCACACCTCCCGCCAGGCCTCCAGCGCCAGCCCCGGCTCGTCCTTGCGCCGGGTGACGAGCAGCTGCCCGGTCGACGGCGACAGTGTGGCCGCGACCACCCGCTCGTCCTCGTCCAGGGCCAGGGCGACCACCGCGTCCGCCGGGAGCTGCGGTCCCGACTCGGTCCACCACGCGCCCGCCGACTCCTGCTCCGTCGGATACGCGGCGAAGGCGATACGGCCGCTCGCCGAGCGCTGGGCGAGCAACGTGCAGTCGTGGCCGTCGAGTTCGCAGCGGATCGCGGAGACCGGGCCCGGGCCGGCGGACGTCAGAAGGGTGACCGGCTTGGTGCCGGGGCGCCAGGCGCACAGGTCGCCGGAGTCGTCGGCGTAGAAGAGGGTGGTGTGCTCGGCGGAGGTGGCCAGGGCGTGCAGCGTGCCCGCGCGGACCGGGGTCTCCGTCGCCTCCTCCAGGACCGGGACGCTGCCCGGCTTCTCCTGCCGCCAGCGCAGGAGGGCGCCGGGGACCGTCGCGTACAGCTCGACCAGCCCGGACTCCCCCGTGACCGCCGCCGGCCGGTCGTCCACCTCGCTCCCCTTGAGGTCACGCCACGGCCCCCAGCCACCGACCTCCTTCTGACCGCGCATGCTCACGCCGCCCGCCCTGTTGCGGACGAAGACATGGGCCCGCCCCACCGCGTCGACCGTGACGGCGGGTGTGCCGGTGCTGTCGCCGGACTTGTCCGGGTGGCCGATGGAGATCCAGTCCAGGGCGGCGAGCCGCGGCCGGAAGTGCGTGGAGTGGACCAGGCCCGCCTCGCCCGCCCTGGTGGGACGCCAGGCGGCCAGATGGGCGTAGGCGTCGGCACCGTGGCCGACCGCCGGGCCCGGGTGCAGCCTCTGGTCGCCGCCGACCCGGCGCGGGGGTTCCCAGGGGCCGCCGGGTCCGAGTTCCGCCCGGCACAGCACGGCGTCGTCGGTCGGCAGATAGACGCTGAGGCGGCCGTCGCGGCCGCGGATGAGCCAGTCGCCGTTCACCGGTTCACTCTATTCGGGGGTGGACCGCCGGATGGCCCCGGCCCCGTCCTCGGGCAAGCTGGACCACGGAGCAACGTCCGTACGAGAACAGGAAGTCGACGTCATGACCGACAAGCTCACCGTGAGCGTCCTGGGCACCGGCATCATGGGCGCCGCGATGGCCCGCAACCTGGCGCGAGCCGGACACAGTGTCCGCGCCTGGAACCGCACCCGCGCCAAGGCCGAGCCCCTGACCGACGACGGCGCGTTCGTCGCCGGCACCCCCGCCGAGGCGGTCCAGGGCGCCGACGTCGTCCTGACCATGCTGTACGACGGTCCCGCCACGCTGGACGTCATGCAGGAGGCGGCGCCCGGACTGCGTGCCGATGCCGTGTGGATGCAGTCGACGACCGCCGGGATCGACTTCATCGCCGACCTGGCGGCCTTCGCCCGCGAACACGGCCTGGTCTTCTACGACGCCCCCGTGCTGGGCACCCGTCAGCCCGCCGAGGCCGGTCAGCTCACCGTGCTGGCAGCCGGGCCGGTGGACGGGCGGGACACGGTGACGCCGGTGTTCGACGCGGTCGGCGCCCGTACGGTGTGGACCGGCGAGGACGGCGGGGCGGGCACCGCGACCCGCCTGAAGCTCGTCGCCAACAGCTGGGTGCTCGCGGTGACCAACGCGGCCGGCGAGGTGCTGGCGCTCTCCAAGGCCCTGGACGTGGACCCGCAGCGCTTCTTCGAGGTGATCGACGGCGGCCCGCTCGACATGGGGTATCTGCGGGCCAAGACCGGGCTGGTGCTCGACGACCGGCTGTCCCCGGCCGCGTTCGCGGTGACCACGGCCGCGAAGGACGCGCGGCTCATCGTGGAGGCGGGTGAGCGGCACGGCGCCCGCCTGGACGTGGCCGAGGCGAGCGCTGAACGCTTCGAGCGGGCGGCTGCGCGGGGGCACGGGGACGAGGACATGGCGGCGGCGTACTTCGCGAGCTTCGAGGATGGCGGGGACGCCGAGAGCGCCTGATCTTCACAGGGCGACGGGGCGACGGGGCAGCGAGGCACGGAGCCCGGCGCTCAGCGACGGCAGACGAGGATGCCGGCCCTGCACCTGACCTCGAAGGCCCCGTACCGGGCGATGTGGTCGACGAGGATCGTGCGGGCCCGCTCGACGGTGGCCTCGAAGGGCACGTCGGTCTGGTCGGCCCACGCCCGGTAGGAGGCCAGGTGCGCGATGACCGGCCCGGGGTCGCGGACCGTGACGGTGCCGGGGAGTTCGATCGTCTCCACCCGGCCGAACTCCTCCCCCAGCAGGGCCGGTGCCTGCTCCAGGGTGAAGCGGGCACCGAGGGAGGTACGGGCCGGGCCGCGTCCGGTGCCGAGGACGTCGCCCGCGGCCCGCTGCCACAGGTCTTCGAGTTCGGCCTTGTCCCGGGCACGGGTGGTGGAGGCGACCACCACTCCGTCACGGGCGACCACGCGGGACAGCTCCCTGACCGCCCGGGGAATGTCCGGCACGTGGTAGAGCATGTGCATCGCCAGCGCCGCACCGACGCTCCCCGTGGCCAACGGCAGCCGCGTGGCGTCCGCCACGGCGACCGGGCCGGGGACGCCCGCGAGGATGCCGGGAGAGAGGTCCAGGCCGAGCAGCGCCAGGTCGGGCCGGTCCGCCCGGAGCCGCTGGATGTACGTGCCGTTGCCGCACCCGACGTCGACCACCCGTCCGCGTACGCCGCCGAGCTGCCCGGCGACGAGACCGGGCAGGTCGTAGCGAGGCGTCTGCCACCGGTAGAGCGCCTGACGGGCGGCCAGGTCCCGGTCGCTGCGGTAGGCGCTGCCGGTGAGGCGGGCCCTGTCGGTGACGGCGGCATCGTGTGCGGCGCAGTGTTCGGTCACGTCGTCGGCTCCCGTGGTCGGCGATTCCAGGGTCAACCCACCAGATACCCGTACTGCCCTGGCTCGGCACACAGTGCCGGGCTCGGCAGACGCCACCCGGCCACCGGCCCGTCCCGCCATAGGGCCCTTGCCGCCATGGGACCCTTGCCGCATGACTGAGGACGTCCCCCTGCTCGTGATCGTCGACGCCGCGAACGTGGTCGGGTCGGTGCCCGACGGGTGGTGGCGGGACCGGCGGGGGGCCGCGGAGCGGTTGCGGGACCGGCTGGCGGCGGACGGGGTGCCGGGGCGTGCGGGGCCCGTCGAGATCGTGCTCGTGGTGGAGGGGGCGGCGCGTGGGGTGGAGCCGGTGCCGGGGGTGCGGGTGGAGTCCGCGGCCGGGAGCGGGGACGATCACATGGTCGAGCTCGTCGGACGGGCGGGCGGCCGGCCCTGCCTGGTGGTGACCGCGGACCGGGAACTGCGGCGGAGGGTGACGGAGTTGGGGGCGGAGGTGGCGGGGCCGCGTACGGTGCGGCCGTAGCCATAAGTCCTGGCCGTAAGCCCTAGCCGCAAGCCCTTGTCCTAGCCATGGCGTCCGGCCCCGCAGTTCCCGCCGCAGCGGGACATACGGGGCCGGAGGTCCGGGTGTCGGCCACCCGTCAGCCGGGTGGCTCGGCTACTCGGCGTCTCCGCGCGGCGGCTTCATCACCTCGCCCACGGTCGTCTCCTCATGGAGTGCGAGGCGGCTGTGGGAGCGGCCGTAGAGGAAGTACACGACGAAGCCCACCACCATCCAGATGGCGAACCGGACCCATGTCTCGGCGGGCAGGTTGATCATCAGCCACAGCGAGGCGCCCACCGACAGGATCGGGATGACCGGCACCCACGGGGTGCGGAAGGACCGGTGCAGGTCGGGGCGGGTCTTGCGGAGGATGATCACGCCGATGGCCACGACGACGAAGGCGAACAGGGTGCCGATGTTCACCAGGGCCGCGAGTTCGGTCAGCGGGGTGAAGCCGGCGAGGATCGCGATGATCACGCCGAGCAGGATGGTCGGCCGGTGCGGGGTCTTGAACCGCGGGTGGACGTGGGAGAAGAACCGCGGCAGCAGTCCGTCGCGGCTCATCGCGAAGAACACCCGGGTCTGGCCGAGCAGCAGGATCATGCACACCGTCGTCAGGCCGACCGCGGCGCCGAAGCTGATGAAGCCCGAGAACCAGGGATGCCCGGTGTCCTTGAACGCGTCGGCGAGCGGCGCGTCCACGGACAGCTTGGTGTAGTGCTGCATGCCCGTGACGACGATCGACACCAGGACGTACAGCGTGGTGCAGATGATGAGCGAGCCGATGATGCCGCGCGGCATGTCGCGCTGCGGGTTCTTGGTCTCCTCGGCGGCCGTCGCCACCACGTCGAAGCCGATGAAGGCGAAGAACACCACCGAGGCGGCGGTGAAGATGCCCATCACGCCGTAGTTGGAGGGCGCCCAGCCGAACATGAGCTGGATCAGCGGGGCGTCGAGATTGCTGGCGGCCTCCACCGTCTGGGTCTTGGGGATGAACGGGTCGTAGTTGTCGCCGTCGATGAGGAACGCGCCCGCGATGATCACGGTCAGGACGACGGCCACCTTGATGGCCACGACCAGGGACGTGATCCGCGCGGACAGCTTCATGCCGAGCACGAGGATGAAGGTGAGGACGAGGACCAGGGCGGCGGCGAGGATGTCGAAGCCGAAGGCGTCGGCGCCCTCTCTGCTGCCCAGGGACGTGGGCATCTCCCAGCCCGCGTTGTCCATCAGGGACTGGATGTAGCCGGACCAGCCGACCGCCACCACCGCCGTGCCCAGCGCGAACTCCAGGACCAGGTCCCAGCCGATGATCCAGGCGGGCAGTTCCCCCAGCGAGGCGTACGAGAACGTGTACGCGGACCCGGCGACCGGGACCGTGGACGCGAACTCGGCGTAGCAGAGCGCGGCCAGCGCGCACGCGACGCCGGCCGTGACGAAGGCCAGGGCCACCGCCGGTCCCGCGTTGTTCTTCGCGACGGTGCCGGTGAGAACGAAGATGCCGGTGCCGATGATGACACCGACACCGAAGACGGTCAGGTCCAGCGCGGACAAGGACTTCTTGAGCGCGTGCTCTGGCTCCTCGGTATCGAGGATGGACTGCTCGACTCTCTTCGTCCGGAAGAGGGTGCTGCTCACGGTCGTACCTCCCACGCTTGTCGTCCCCGACATGATCGAGAGGGGGCGTGGTACGCCTGCCCCGGCGTGGGCGGATTCACACAGATGGGCCGGTTTCGCCACCGACACGGGTGGCGGAACCGGCCCATCCGGCCGTACCGCTGTTGCCGGTCCCCGGTGGGCCGGTCCCGGGCGGGTCAGTCCCGGGCGGGCTCCACCGAGTCGACTTCGGCGGTCGTACGGTCGAAGCGGCCGTCCAGCTTGGCGACGAGCCCGGTGACCTGGCGGGCGATGTCGGGGGCGGTGAGGCCGATCTCGGCCAGCACCTCGGCACGGGAGGCGTGGTCGAGGAAGCGCGGCGGGATGCCGAAGTCACGCAGCGGGACGTCGACGCCCGCGTCGCGCAGGGCCTGGGCGACCGCCGAGCCGACGCCGCCGACGCGGCTGTTGTCCTCGACGGTGACGACGACGCGGTGGCGCTCGGCGAGCGGGGCCATGGCCTCGTCGACGGGCTTGACCCAGCGCGGGTCGACGACGGTGGTGGTGATGCCCTGCTTGTCGAGGAGCGAGGCGATCTCCAGGCACATGGGGGCCAGCGCACCCACCGAGACCAGCAGCACGTCGGGCGTGTCCGTCCCCGGCTCGCGCAGGACGTCCATGGCGCCGACGCGGCCCACGGCGGGTACCGCGGGGCCGACGGCGCCCTTGGAGAAGCGGACGACGGTCGGCGCGTCCTTGACCTCGACGGCCTCGCGCAGCTGCGCGCGCACCTGGTCGGCGTCGCGTGGGGCGGCGAGCCGGAGGCCGGGCACGACCTGGAGGATCGACATGTCCCACATGCCGTTGTGGGAGGCGCCGTCGGTGCCGGTGACACCGGCCCGGTCGAGCACGAAGGTGACCCCGCACTTGTGCAGCGCGACGTCCATGAGGACCTGGTCGAAGGCGCGGTTGAGGAAGGTGGCGTAGACGGCGAAGACGGGGTGGACGCCGCCGGTCGCGAGGCCCGCCGCGCTCACGGCGCCGTGCTGCTCGGCGATGCCGACGTCGTAGATCCGGTCCGGGAAGGTGTCCGCGAACTTCTTCAGGCCGACCGGCTGGAGCATCGCCGCGGTGATCGCCACGATGTCCTCGCGCTCCTTGCCGAGCTCGACCATCTCGTCGCCGAAGACGGACGTCCAGTCGGCGCCCGAGGCCTTGATCGGCAGGCCGGTGTCGGGGTGGATGGGGCCGATGCCGTGGAAGCGGTCGGCCTCGTCCTGGAGGGCGGGCTGGTAGCCGCGGCCCTTCTCGGTGAGGCAGTGCACGATGACCGGGCCGCCGAAGCGCTTGGCCCGCGCGAGGGCCGACTCCAGGGCCTCGATGTCGTGGCCGTCGATGGGGCCGACGTACTTGAGTCCGAGGTCCTCGAACATGCCCTGCGGCGTGATGAAGTCCTTGAGGCCCTTCTTGGCCCCGTGGAGGGTCTCGTAGAGCGGCTTGCCGACGACGGGCGTGCGGTCGAGGATCTCCTTCGTGCGGGCGAGGAAGCGCTCGTAGCCGTCGGTCGTCCGCAGCGTGGCCAGGTGGTTGGCGAGACCGCCGATGGTCGGGGCGTACGACCGTTCGTTGTCGTTGACGACGATGACGAGGGGGCGGTCCTTGGCCTCGGCGATGTTGTTCAGCGCCTCCCAGGCCATACCGCCGGTCAGCGCGCCGTCGCCGATGACGGCGACGACATGGTCGTCGCGTTTGCGCAGCTCGTTGGCCTTCGCGAGACCGTCGGCCCAGCCGAGGACCGTGGACGCGTGGCTGTTCTCGATGACGTCGTGCTCGGACTCGGCCTGCGAGGGGTAGCCGGAGAGGCCGCCCTTCTTCTTCAGCTTGCTGAAGTCCTGCCGTCCGGTGAGCAGCTTGTGCACATAGGACTGGTGGCCGGTGTCCCAGAGCACCTTGTCCTTGGGCGAGTCGAAGACGCGGTGCAGGGCGATGGTCAGCTCGACCACACCGAGGTTGGGGCCGAGGTGGCCGCCGGTCTTGGAAACCGCGTCGACGAGGAAGGTCCGGATCTCCTCTGCCAGCTGGTCCAGCTGCTCAGGGCTGAGCCGGTCCAGATCGCGCGGTCCCGTGATGCGGGTCAGCAGCGGCACCCGTGCCTCCTTGCAGTAGAGCTGTTCGAGCTGTTGCCGGGCTTGTCGAGTCTAATGTTCCGCCTCAGCGGAAGGTTCCCGGCCCACCCGTCATACGTCACGCAAACGGCTCTACCCAATAACACCCCGTACTACAACGCCTCAAAGGGGCGCGGGGAACTGCGCGACCAGCCGCAACGGACCGGCACACGACAATCCACCCACGCCCCTGCGGCGTCCCGCGCTACGCGCGACCGGCGGTCTTCTGCGTCTTACGGGTGATCGAGTCGATCACGACCGTCGTCAGCAGAACACCCGCGGTGATCATGTACTTCACCGGCTCGGCGATGGACTCCAGCTGGAGCCCGTACTGGATCGACACGATCACCAGCACACCGAGCAGCGCGTTCCACGTACGGCCACGCCCGCCGAACAGCGACGTACCACCGATGACGGCCGCCGCGATGGCGTTCATCAGCAGGTCACCGGTACCGGCGCTCTGGTTGGCGGACGCGATCTTCGAGGCCAGGAAGAGACCGCCGATGGCGGCGAACCCGCCCGAGATCGCGAACACGGAGATCCGCACCGCGGTCACGTTGATACCGGCACGACGCGAAGCCTCCACGCTGCCGCCGAGCGCGAAGACCTTGCGGCCGTATGAGGTGCGCCGCAGCAGGAAGTCCGTGCCGACCAGGAACACCAGGAAGATCACGGTGGCCAGCGGCAGGCCCTTGTACTGGTTGTACATGATCGCCGCGGCGAAGGAGACGATGCCGAGCAGCACGGTCCGCATGATGGTGTCGCTCAGCGGCCGGAACGGGATGCCCGCCGCCTCACGCCGGCGGTTGCTCAGGAACGACGTGAGGAAGAACACCACCGTCATCACGGCCGCGAGGCCGTACGCCGCCGCGACGTCCGTGAAGAAGTACGTCGTCAGCTTGCCGATCAGCCCCTCGCTGTCGAGGTTGATCGTGCCGTTCTCGCCCAGTGTCTGGAGCATGAAGCCGAGCCAGAAGAGCAGACCGGCCAGCGTCACGGCGAACGCGGGAGCACCGAGCACCGCGAAGAAGAAGCCGTGCGCCGCGCCGATGACGGCACCGGCCGCGATGGCGAAGAGCACGGCCGCCCACTCGGGCCAGCCCTGGTTCACCGCGAGGACGGCGGCGATGGCGCTGGACGCGCCGCTGACCGAGCCGACGGACAGGTCGATCTCGCCGAGCAGCAGCACGAAGACGATGCCGACGGAGATCATGCCCGTGCCGACCATGGTGACGGTGATGTCACTGATGTTCTGCGCGGACAGGAAGGCCGAGTTCAGGCTCTGGAAGATGACGCAGATGACGACCAGGCCGAGGATGACCGGCAGCGAGCCGAGCTCACCGGCCTTCATCTTGCGCCGGAACTCGGTGATGTAGCCGGCCAGACCCTGCTCCTGCACCAGCAGGCGGGGGTCGACGGCGGTCACGGCGGCGGCGGCCGCCTCGGTGTTGAGGACCTCGTGCTCGTCCTGCGCCGTCGTGGAGGTCTTGTCGATGCTCACTTGGAAGCCTCCCCGTTCGCGCTGCGTGCCGCACGGCGGGTCACGGCGTTGTCGGTGGCGCCGGTGATGGCGGAGATGATCTCCTCCTGCGAGGTCGTCTTGACCTCGAAGACGCCGTTGTTCTGACCCAGCCGCAGTACGGCGACCTTGTCGGCGACGGCCTTCACATCGGCCATGTTGTGGCTGATGAGGATGACCGCGTGGCCACGCTCGCGCAGCCGCTCGACCAGGTCGAGGACCTGGGCGGTCTGCTCGACGCCGAGGGCGGCGGTGGGCTCGTCGAGGATGACCAGCTTGGGCTCGCCGAGCATGGACCGGGCGATGGCCACGGTCTGGCGCTGACCGCCGGAGAGCGAGGCGATCGGGATACGCACGCTGGGGATGCGGATCGACAGCGTCTGGAGCAGCTCGCGCGAGCGGCGCTCCATCTCGACCTCGTCGAGGACACCCCACTTGCGGACCTCACGGCCCAGGTAGAGGTTGCCGACGACGTCGATGTTGTCGCACAGCGCGAGGTCCTGGTAGACCGTCGCGATGCCCAGGCTCTGGGCGTCGTGCGGCCGGTTGATCGAAACGGCCTTGCCTTCCCATTCGATGACGCCCTCATCGATGGGGTGCACGCCGGCGATCGTCTTGACCAGCGTGGACTTTCCGGCGCCGTTGTCGCCCACCAGGGCGACCACTTCACCGGCGTGGACCTCAAGCTCTACGTCGGTGAGCGCCTGAACGGCACCGAACCGCTTGGAGACCCCGCGCAACGCCAGCACGGGCGTAGCGGACACGTGAACCATCTCCTTCGCCGCCTGACCCGGCGGAAGGGTTGTACAGAGAGATTGGGGGGTTCCGTCCGGCGCCCCGCACCGAGCTTGCGGGGCTGTCGTATGCGCGGGGCGCCGGAGGAGTCTGGAGCGAGCAGTCATGTCCCGTGCGGGAATTCAAGGACGAATTCCCGCACCTGGAAAGGGACCGGTACTGCTTGGCCGGAGCCGGTCTACTTGAGGCCGGCCTTCGCGCAGGCGTCCTTGTACTTGCCCGTGCAGATCTCGTCGACCGTGTAGAAGCCTTCCTTGATGACCGTGTCCTTGATGTTCGCCGTGGTCAGCGACACGACCGGGATCAGGGCGGCGGGGATGTCGTTCGCGCTGCCGCTGGAGACCTTGTCCTTGGCGATGGAGTCCAGCTTCTCGCCCTTGGCCAGCGCGACGGCCATCTCGGCGACGACGTTGGCTTCCTGCGGGTAGGACTTGAACACGCTCATGTACTGGTCGCCGGCGACGATGCGCTGCACGGCGGCGAGCTCGGCGTCCTGGCCGGTGACCGGGACCTTGAGGCCGGCGGCCTGGAGGGCGGTGATGGCACCGCCGGCCATGCCGTCGTTGGCGGAGTAGACGCCGGCGATGTTGTTCTTGCCGACCGCCGAGATCGCGGCCTCCATCTCGGAGTTGGCGTTCTCCGGCTTCCACTCCTTGGTGTCGTACTCCTTGGCGATGGTGACCTTGCCGTCGAGCGCGGAGTGGGCGCCCTTCTTGAACTGGGCGGCGTTCGGGTCGGTGACCGAGCCGTTGATCATGACGATCTTGGAGTCCTTGGTGGCCTTGTCACCCAGGGCCTTCAGCAGGGCCTCGCCCTGGGTCCTGCCGACCTCCTCGTTGTCGAACGAGGTGTAACCGCTGATCGGGCCCTCGGCCAGACGGTCGTACGCGACGACCTTGATGCCCTGGTCCACGGCCTTCTGCACGGAGTTCTTGATCGCCTTGGCGTCGACCGCGTCCAGGATGAGGACGTCCACCTTGTTGGTGATCATGGTGTCGACCTGCTGCGCCTGCAGGTTGGCGTCCTGCTTGGCGTTGTTGTAGTCGATCTTCGCCTTGCCGTTCGTCAGCTCCTTGATCTTCTGCTCGATCAGGGGCCGGTCGAACTTCTCGTAGCGAGCGGTCTGGTTCTCCGGGAGCAGGAGACCGACCTTGATGTTGTCGCCCTTGGCGGCGCTGGCGGTGGAGTCGTTGTCGCCGCCCGCTTCCTCGGCGCTGCCACAGGCAGCCAGCGAGATGGCCATCGCACCTGCGGCAACGGCAACGGCGGCACGACGCATACGCGTGTTCACTTCAGAAACCTCCCTGACGAGGCCGCGACGTTGCGGCCGAGGTGGCTGGAAGTCAACTCGGCCACACGTGCGACGTCAAGAAGTAAATCCTTAACGGGTTGGCAACGGTGCCATACGTTCTCTAAGTGAAGGCAGGCGTAGCCGCGTGCAGCGCACCGGCCGCACTCCCGTCCAAAAGCGCCGAATCGCCCATCTCGCTCAGCGCGAGCGCGAGGGCCCCGAGCACCTCCGCACGACCGCCAAGTGCCCCCGGAAGAACGGACAGTTGGCGCGCCGCACTGGGGATGGCGTAACGCCCGACGGACTCCCGGATGGGCCCGAGGACCAGCTCGCCGGCCTCGGCGAGATCACCGCCCAGGACCACTCGGCTCGGGTTCAGAAGGTTGCAGAGGTTGGCGACTCCACTGCCGATATGGCGGCCGACGTCGGCGATCACCCGACGGCAACCCGGGTCTCCCTCCCTGGCCAGCCGTACGACGCCCTCCATCGTGAGGTCGGTGCCGTGGCTGGACTGGAGGAGCGGGAGCACATAGCGGGCGGCCGCGAAGGTCTCCAGGCAGCCCCGGTTTCCGCAGCGGCAGACCGGGCCGGATTCATCCAGAGTAATATGCCCGATTTCTCCCGCTGTGCCACCCGGGCCGCGATAGATCTTGCCGCTGATGACGAGACCGGCGCCGACACCGCTGGCGACCTTGATGTACGCCAGGTCCCGCACACCCCGCCCGCTGCCCCAGACCAGCTCGCCCAGGGCGCCCAGGTTGGCGTCGTTGTCCACGTGCACGGGCACGCCGAGCCGGCCGCGCATCTCCTCGGCGGGCTTGGTGCCGGTCCAGCCCGGCAGGATGGCGGTGGAGCCGAGGGTGCCGGACTCGACGTCGATCGGGCCGGGCACACCGAGGCCCACCCCGGCGATCTTGGAGCGGTCGACGCCGGTCGCCGCGATCAGCCGGTTGACCAGCTCCTCGGCCCGGTCGAAGCCCTGCGACGAGGACGCGTCGACGTCCAGCGGCTCGGACTCCTCGGCCAGCACCTGGTGGGCGAGGTTCCCGACCGCCACCCGCAGATGCGTATGGCCGAAGTCGACCCCTATGACGATCCCGGCGTCCCCGCTCAGCGAGACGCTGCGGGCCCGGCGGCCACCCGCCGAGGTGGGTGTGACCTCGACCGTTCCGCCGTCCTTGAGCTCACGGACGATATTGGAGACGGTGGCCGCGGACAGACCGGTGGTCCTCGCGATCTCCGCCTGGGTGAGAGATCCGGCCAGCCGTACGGCCCGCACGACCCGCTCCAGATTGGCTCGGTGCAGCGACGACTGCGACCCCGGAGTCTCCACGACGACCTCCTGCGCGCGGGACCGCTTCTATGAGGCCCCGTTCGTGTCCAACTAGTGAACTCTAAGCTGAGCCGTTCGGGTTGCCTCCCGTCAAGAGGTTGAACCGGATCCGGGATTGTGTACACGCACACGTGAGCCACCCCTGTGTGGGGTGGCTCACGGTCGACGCGGAGTGACACGGCCCTCACGCTGGGGCCAACAGACAGCGTTTACTTCACGGCTTCAACGCCCGGGCGGCTACTTCAGCGCCCCCGCCGTCAGCCCCGCGACCACCTGCCGCTGGAACACGATGTACGCGGCGAGCACCGGCAGCATCGCCATCACCAGACCGGCGAAGAGGCCCGACCAGTCGCCCTTGTAGCCCTGGCTGACGGCCAGCTGCACCAGGCCCTGGGTGAGGACCCGCTTGTCGGGGTCGGTGTTGAGGACCGTGGGCAGCATGTACTGGTTCCACTGGCCCAGGAAGTTGAAGATGCCGACACTGATCAGGCCCGGCTTGGCCATCGGGAGCATGATCTGGAAGAACGTACGGGTGTGCGAGGCCCCGTCGACGAAGGCCGCCTCGGCCACCGACGTGGGCAGCGTGCGGAAGAACGCCGTGAGGAAGAACACCGTGAACGGCAGCGAGTACGCGATGTAGACCAGGATCAGGCCGTGGATCGTGTTGAGCAGCCCCATGTTGTTCACGACGTAGAACAGCGGGACCAGCGCCAGCATGATCGGGAAGCTCATGCCGCCGATGAAGAGGAAGTAGATGAAGCGGTTGCCCGGGAAGTCGAAGCGGGCGAGCACATAGGCCGCCATCGAGCCGAGCACCAGGGTCCCGATGAGCGAACCCCCCACCACCAGGATGGTGTTGAGGAAGTAGTCGCTCATGTTGGCCTCGGTCCACGCCCGCGACCAGTTCGAGAAGTGCAGTGTGTCCGGCAGCGACCAGGGCGAGCCGAAGATGGAGGCGTCGTCCTTGAAGGACGTCATCACCGCCCAGAGCAGCGGCATGGCGACCATGAACGCCCAGATGACGAGAACGCCGTGGGAGAAGACATTGAGGACGCCGCCCTCTTTCTTCTCCTTCCCCGGCTTCTTGGCCGGCACGTCGATCTTGGTGACGGGCATACCGGACTCGGCCGGTACGGGAGCGGTGGTCTCGGTCGTCTTCATCTCTCAGAACTCCAGCCGCTCGCGACGCCCCAGCCGCATGACAACCGCGGCGAAGGCCAGCGTGACGACGAGCAGGGCCACGCCGATCGTGGTGGCGTAGGCGGCCTGCCCGTCACGGAACGCTTTCTGGTACACGTACAGGACCATGACCGTGGTCGAGTAGTCGGGACCGCCGGGCCCGGTCGTCATGATGTGTACGACCGCGAACGACTCGGCGCCGAGGGCGAGGATGCCCATGTAGACCCAGCCGGACTGCACGGTGTCCCACAGCAGCGGCAGGGTGATCCGGAAGAACGTGCTGGCGCGGCCGGCCCCGTCGAGCAGCGCGGCCTCGTACAGATCCGCCGGGATGGAGGCCATACCGGCGGAGAACAGGACCACGAAGAAGCCGACCGTCGACCAGACGATCACCCCCATCACGGCCCACAGGGCGAGGTTCGGGTCGCCCAGCCAGAGCGGCTGGACGCTGTCCAGTCCGAGTCCGCGCAGGATCGAGTTGATCGCGCCGCTGTCCGGGTTGTACGCGAAGGCGAACAGCAGCGCGACGATCGCGATCGACAGCACCTGCGGGAAGAAATAGACGATCTTGTAGAAGCCCGACCCGCGGACACCGCTGATCGCCGGGCCGCCCTTTCTGCGCCGCCCGCCCACATTGATCATGAAGGCGAGGAACAGCGCGAAACTCAAGGTCACCAGCGGCAGCAACAACGCGAACCACAAGCTGTGCTGCAACGACTTCCAGAAGATCTCGTCGTCGAGCATGCGCTCGTAGTTGTCGAAGCCGACCATCTTGAATTCGGGACTCAGCCCGGTCCAGTCCGTGAACGAGTAGTAGATGGACTGGATGAAAGGCCAGACGACAAAGAGCGCGTACAACCCGAGGGGCACCGTGAGGAACCCCACGATGAACTTGTACTTGCCGTGCTGCATTGCTATCGACCCCGATCTGCGCGCGGACGCAGCCGCTGGTGACGGTTCCTCACGGGACCTACTGGTGCTTGTAGTGCTTGATCGACGTGTCTTTCGCGGTCTCGTCGGCGAAAGCCTGGATCTTCTTGATGGTCTCGGCCGGGGTGAGACGTCCCGCCATCATCTCGCCGAGACAGGACACACCGATCTTCTCCTTCTGCAGTTGCACGTACCAGTCCTGCATCCGCGGGTTCACCACGTTCTGGCCGGCCTTCTCCAGCGCCGCCACACCGGACTTGAGGCCCGGGGTGAGGGTGATGCCGTCGGTGCCGCCGTTGTAGGCGGTGAGCGACTTGACCTTGCTGGTGAAGTTCTTGGAGCTGGCCTCGCTCAGCATGATGCGCAGCTGCTCCATGCCGCCCGCGGTGTTCTTCGCCTTGGCCGGGACGATGAACGGCTCACCGCCGGAGGCCCAGATCGTGCCGAAGGGCAGCTTGTCGGAGGAGTCGATGCCGGTCGGCGCGGAGACGGCGAGGCCGAAGTCGGCCGGGATGACCTTCGCCGACTCGTTCTCCACCCAGGAGCCGTTCGGGATGAACAGCGCCTTGCCCTGGGCCCAGGCGGTCTGCGACTGGATGTGGTCCAGGCCCGGGGTGCCCTTGAGGACGTAGCCCTTCTTGTAGAGCTCGTAGTAGGCCTCGAGACAGGCCTTGACCGCCGGGTGCTTCCAGGCGTTCGGCTCCAGGTTGTCGATGGCGTCGAGGACCTCGACGCCGCCGACCTTGCCGATCATCGGGTAGAGCGAGAAGGGCAGGTAGTACGGGTACTTGCCGGCGTAAGTCCAGGCGGCCATGCCCTTCTTCTTGGCCTTCTCGCACACGGCGAGCATCTCGTCCCAGGTCTCGGGGTACGTGGCGTCGAGCGAGTCCAGGGCCTTCTGCGAGTACCAGACGCCGTACACCGTGTAGGCGTAGTACATGATCCAGACCGGGTCGCCCTCCAGCTGGCCCATCTCCACGATGCCCGGGCGCAGGGTGTCGCGGACCTTCTTGTTCGGGTCGTCGTACGACGGGGCGTCGAGCAGCGGGGTGAGGTCGGCCAGCTGCTGCTTGCTGGAGAGGATGCCCATGTCCATCTGCTCGGCACCGGAGTTGTCGACCAGGTCCGGCGGGGTGCCCTGGTTGAAGCGGGGCTGGAGGGTGGACTGGATCTTCTGGGTGGCGGAGAACTTCACCGTCACCTCGGGGAAGCTCTTCTCATAGATCTTCACGGCGTCCTCGGCGTACTCCTTGCCGAAGCCGCCGTCGAACAGCACGAACTCCATCTGCGCGGTGTCATTGACGCCCAGCGGGTTCTTCTCGGTCTTCTTGCCTTCCTTGGCCTTGTCGCCGTTGCCGCCGCCCCCGCTGCTGGCACACGCGGAAAGGAAGCTCATCGTGGGGACGGAGATCAGGCCGAGCGCGGCGGACCGCTTGATCAGATCGCGGCGCCCCACCCCTGTGGAGCCGTTGTTCCCAGGGTTTCGTGCGGAAGTGGATCCCATGCTCAAGTCCTCGCCTTCTCCAGGACTCAGGCGGTGAACCGGATCCTCCCGGCACCGCGATCGGGTCAAGCTGGGGTCGTGCAGGAAGTGCGGAATCATGTGAAGTGCCGACAGGTATAGTCCACTTCCCGCCAGCGGAGCAAGATCGAATGCAAGGTTGGCCGATGGTCTTTTCCGAGTTGAGACCTCACGGAAATATGAGTGGCCTGTGCGTCGCTTGCCCGAAAAATCCGCGACATAAGCCCCGAACGCCCCAGCCAACACCCTTGACAATACTTGGCACTTGAGCCACAACTGATCCTTGCGCAGCGAAGTTGACAACGTTGTCCCGTGCGCAGGGAGGGTACCCGTTGAAGCAGCAGAGAGCTCGGCACAGATGGGGTACGGCGGTCGTGTCGGCGACCGCCTTTTGTTTGGCCGTGGGCTCGCAGGGCGCGGCGGTCGCCCTGCCCGAGGCCCCCGCGGCGGCCGACCGGGAGTTCGCCTCCTCGTTCGAGGCGGGCGACCCGGCACCCGACTGGCTCAATACCGTCGACACGGAACCGGACGGCACCAAGCGGGCCTCGGGTGTCGACGGCGGCTACAGCAGCGGCATTCCGGGCAATGTGACCGACCATGTCACGGACGTACGCGCGAACGGCGAGAACACCGGCGGCGGGGAGGTGAAGGAGAACCTCGTCGACGGGGAGTCGAGCAGCAAATGGCTGGTCTTCGCATCCGCCGGGTGGGTGGAGTTCGACCTGGACAAGTCAGTGAAAGTCGCGAAATACGCACTCACTTCGGCCAATGACTATGCCGAGCGTGACCCCCGCGACTGGACCCTGAAGGGCTCCACGGACGGCAAGGACTGGAAGACCCTCGACACCCGCTCCGGCGAGACGTTCACCGAACGGTTCCAGACAAAGACGTACGACATCGCTGAACCGGCCGAGTACCAGCACTTCCGGCTGGAGGTCAGCAAGAACAACGGCGCCTCCGACATCCTCCAGCTCGCCGACGTCCAGTTCTCCACGGGCGGCGGCGACGGCCCGGTCCCGCAGGACATGCTCTCCCTGGTCGACCGCGGCCCGAGCGGCTCGCCGACCGCGAAGGCGGGCGCCGGCTTCACCGGCAAGCGGGCGCTCAGGTACGCCGGCCGGCACACGGCGGACGGGCGGGCGTACTCGTACAACAAGGTCTACGACGTGAACGTGGCCGTCGGCCGCGACACCCGCCTCTCCTACCGGATCTTCCCGTCGATGGCGGACGGCGACCGCGACTACGACGCCACTAACGTCTCCGTCGACCTCGCCTTCACCGACGGCACCCACCTCAGCGACCTCGGCGCCACCGACCAGCACGGCTTCCAGCTCTCCCCGCGCGGGCAGGGCGCGGCCAAGGTGCTCTACGTCAACCAGTGGAACCACGTCGCCTCACGGATCGGGGCGGTCGCGGCCGGTAAGACGGTCGACCGGATACTCGTGGCGTACGACTCCGCAAAGGGTCCGGCGAAGTTCCGGGGCTGGCTGGACGACCTCACGCTGAAGGCCGTGGCCCCCGAGAAGCCGAAGGCCCACCTCTCGGACTACGCGCTCACCACGCGCGGCACCCTCTCCAGCGGCGGCTTCTCGCGCGGCAACAACTTCCCGGCGACCGCCGTCCCGCACGGCTTCAACTTCTGGACGCCGGTGACGAACGCGGGCTCGCTGAGCTGGCTGTACGACTACGCACGTGCGAACAACGACGACAACCTGCCGACGATCCAGGCGTTCAGCGCCAGCCATGAGCCCAGCCCCTGGATGGGTGACCGGCAGACCTTCCAGGTGATGCCGTCGGCCGCCGGCGGCACCCCGGACAGCGGGCGTGAGGCGCGCGAGCTGGCCTTCCGGCACGAGAACGAGACGGCGCGGCCGTACTACTACGGGGTGCGGTTCGAGAACGGGCTCAAGGCGGAGATGACGCCGACCGACCATGCGGCGGCGCTGCGCTTCACCTACCCGGGCGACGACGCGAGCGTCCTCTTCGACAACGTGACGGACCAGGCGGGGCTCACCCTCGACAAGGAGAACGGCCTGGTCACCGGCTACTCGGACGTGAAGTCCGGACTGTCGACGGGCGCGACCCGGCTCTTCGTCTACGGCACGTTCGACAAGCCGGTGACCGAGGGCTCCTCCAGTGGGGTGAAGGGGCACCTCCGCTTCGACGCCGGCGCCGACCGGACCGTCACGCTCCGCCTCGCCACCTCGCTGATCAGCATCGACCAGGCGAAGGACAACCTGCGCCAGGAGATCCCCGACGGCACCTCCTTCGACTCCGTGAAGTCGCGCGCCCAGCGCCAGTGGGACCGGCTGCTCGGCAAGGTCGAGGTGGAGGGCGCCACGCCGGACCAGCTGACCACGCTGTACTCCAGCCTGTACCGGCTGTACCTGTACCCCAACTCCGGCTTCGAGAAGGTCGGTTCGAAGTACCAGTACGCGTCGCCGTTCTCGCCGATGCCGAACCCCGACACCCCGACGCACACCGGCGCGAAGATCGTGGACGGCAGGGTGTACGTGAACAACGGCTTCTGGGACACGTATCGGACGACGTGGCCGGCGTACTCGCTGCTCACTCCCAGTCAGGCGGGTGAGATGGTCGACGGCTTCGTGCAGCAGTACAAGGACGGCGGCTGGACCTCCCGCTGGTCCTCCCCCGGCTACGCCGATCTGATGACCGGCACCTCCTCGGACGTCGCCTTCGCGGACGCCTACGTCAAGGGCGTCGACTTCGACGCGAAGTCGGCGTACGACGCGGCCGTGAAGAACGCGACCGTCGTGCCGCCGGCGTCGGGCGTGGGCCGCAAGGGCATGGAGACCTCGCCCTTCCTCGGCTACACCGGCGCCGAGACGCACGAGGGCCTGTCGTGGGCGCTGGAGGGCTACCTCAACGACTACGGCATCGCGAGGATGGGCCGGGCCCTCTACAAGAAGACCGGCGACAAGCGCTACAAGGAGGAGTCGGAGTACTTCCTCAACCGCGCCCAGGACTATGTGAACCTCTTCGACCCGAAGGCCGGCTTCTTCCAGGGCCGGGACGCCAAGGGCGACTGGCGCGTGGAGTCCTCGAAGTACGACCCGCGCGTGTGGGGCTACGACTACACGGAGACGAACGGCTGGGGGTACGCCTTCACGGCCCCCCAGGACAGCCGGGGCCTGGCCAACCTCTACGGCGGTCGCGGCGGCCTCGCCGACAAGCTCGACGAGTACTACGCCACCCCGGAGACGGCCTCCCCCGACTTCGTCGGCTCCTACGGCGGTGTCATCCACGAGATGACGGAGGCGCGGGACGTCCGGATGGGCATGTACGGCCACTCCAACCAGGTCGCCCACCACGCCACCTACATGTACGACGCGGCCGGGCAGCCCTGGAAGACGCAGAAGAACGTCCGTGAGGTGCTGTCGCGGCTGTACGTCGGCAGCGAGATCGGGCAGGGCTACCACGGCGACGAGGACAACGGCGAGCAGTCGGCCTGGTTCCTGTTCTCCGCGCTGGGCTTCTATCCGCTGGTCATGGGCAGCGGCGAGTACGCCATCGGCTCGCCCCTGTTCACCAAGGCGACCGTCCATCTGGAGAACGGCCGCGAGCTGGTGGTGAAGGCGCCGAAGAACAGCGCCCGCAATGTGTACGTCCAGGGCCTGAAGGTCAACGGCGTTCCGTGGAAGTCGACTTCGCTGCCGCACTCGCTGATCGCGAAGGGCGGGGTCCTGGAGTTCGACATGGGGTCGAAGCCGTCGTCCTGGGGCACCGGCAAGAACGCGGCGCCCGTCTCGATCACCGAGGACGACGAGGTGCCGACGCCGCGGGCGGACGTACTGAAGGGTGACGGGGCGCTGTTCGACAACACCTCGGCGACGGAGGCGGGTGTCACGTCGGTGGACCTGCCGGTGTCCGAGGGCGCCAAGGCCGTGCAGTACACGCTGACGTCCCCGGCCGACCGCACGAAGGCCCCGGCCGGCTGGAAGCTCCAGGCGTCGAAGGACGACGGGGCGACATGGCGGACCCTGGACGAGCGCACCGGGCAGTCCTTCGCATGGGACCGCCAGACACGGGCGTTCTCCGTGGGGTCACCGGGTACGTACGGGAAGTACCGCCTGGTGTTCGACGGCCACGCGGTGGTCTCGGAGGTCGAACTGCTCGGCTGAACAAGGGAGTTGGGGTCTCATGCAGGGTGTCGATCCGGCTTGGCTGCCGGACAGGGCGTTCCGGCCGATCGGCACCCGGCGGACCTTGATCCGTGGCGCGGGTCCACTGGTGGACACCGTGCACGGCGAAGTGGCAAGAGCCTGTGAGCAGTTCGGGGGCCGCGTCGAGCGCGACGCGGCCCCCGGGCCGTTCGACCTCGTACTGGAGCTGACCGGCGAGGACTCCTCGGAGGCCTTCGCCGTAGAGCGAGAGACCGGTCGTACGACGGTGACGGCGTCCGGCGGGTCCGGCCTGCTGTACGGCCTCTTCCACCTCGTACGGCTCGGGGAGGCGGCGTTCCAGGGCTCGTACGGACGTGTGGAGCACCGGCCCGAGTCGGCGCTGCGGATGCTCGATCACTGGGACAACGTGGCGGTGCATCCGGTGATGGGGCAGGTGGAGCGGGGATACGCCGGCGGCTCACTGTTCTGGGCGGACGGCCGGGCCCGTGGGGAACTGCTGGGGCGAGTGCGCGCGTACGGCAGGCTGCTGGCGGCGTGCGGGATCAACGCCGTGGCCGTGAACAACGTCAACGTGCACGCGGCCGAGGCGCGTCTGCTGACCGACCGGATCGGTGAAGTGGCCGCCATCGCGGGTGCGTTGAGGCCGTACGGCATCCGGGTCCACCTGTCGGTGACCTTCGCGGCGCCCATGGTCCTTGGCGGGCTGCAGACGGCCGATCCGCTGGACGAGGGCGTGCGCGGCTGGTGGGCGGAGACGACCTCGCGGGTGTACGAGGCCATCCCCGACTTCGGCGGGTATGTCGTGAAGGCCGACTCCGAGGGGCAGCCGGGGCCGTTCGCGTACGGTCGCAGTCACGCGGACGGCGCGAACATGCTGGCCGCGGCCCTGACTGCATCTGACAGCGGCTCCGCCGCGGGCTTCGGCGGCACGGTGCACTGGCGGGCGTTCGTGTACGACCACCGCCAGGACTGGCGGGACCGGACGACGGACCGGGCGCGGGCGGCGTACGACCAATTCGTGCCGCTGGACGGGGAGTTCGCCGACAACGCCGTTCTCCAGGTGAAGCACGGGCCCATGGACTTCCAGGTACGGGAGCCGGTCTCGCCGCTGATCGGTGCCATGCCGCGCACTCGGCTCGCGGTGGAGATGCAGGCAACGCAGGAGTACACCGGGCAGCAGCGGCATGTGTGCTGGCTGGGGCCGATGTGGAGCGAGGTGCTGCGGTTCCGGCCGGGTGGCCCT
>JABFVM010000126.1 GCA_013362785.1 Streptomyces sp.
CCTCTCACCACGCCCGCCAGCCGCTCCAACGCGGCCACGCTGTGCCCCTCGACGAACGCGTCCACGCTCGGCAGCGCCGCCGCCATCCCGGCCGCGAGGGGTGCGTAGCCGGGGCGTGCCTTGCGCGGGTTGGCCCAGATCACCCGGTGGGCCAGCCGGTGCAGACGGCGCATCTGGTTGCCGAGCAGCTCCGGGTCGTCGCGCTCCCAGCCGTCGGACAGCACCACCACGACCGCGCCGCGCGCCATGCCGCGCTGCCCCCAGCGGTCCAGGAACGCCCGCAGCAGCTCGCCCAGCCGGGTACCCCCGCGCCAGTCGGGCACCGCCGCCGCGACCGCCGCCATCGCCAGATCCGGATCCCGGTGCGACATCTCCCGCGTCACCCGGGTCAGCCGGGTGCCGATCGTGAACACCTCCGTACGGCCGCCCCGGGCGGCGGCGTGCGCGAAGCGCAGCAGCGCGTCGGCGTACGGCGTCATGGAACCGCTGACGTCCACGAGCAGCACCACCCGGCGCGGCCGCTCCGTGCGGGTGTGCCGCCGCAGCAGGGCGGGCTCACCGCCGTGCCGCAGCAGTTCCCGCACGGTGCGATGCGGATCGACGGCCCCGCGCCGGGCCGGTCGCCGCCGCGGTGAGCGCCGTGTCTCGCCGCGCAGCGCAAACGCGGCCAGCAGCCGCCGCACCTGCGCGCGCTCGGCAGCGTCCAGGTCGGCCACGTCACGGTGCCGGAGAACCTCGGCGGAACTGGCGAAGGCGGCCACCGGCGGGGCCTGCTCCACGTCGTCGCCCTCCTCCCTACGGCCGTCCGCGAGCGCCTCCCGCACGACGAGCCGCAGCCGGGGCGCGGGAGCGGGCACCCCGTGCCGTCCGGCGGGCTTCCCGGCGTCGAAACAGGCCGCGAACACCCTGTCGTACCGCTCCAGGTCGTCCCGGTCGCCGCACAGCGTCAGCCGCCCCGCCCAGTACACGTCCGCCCGCATCCCGGGCCGCAGCGCGTCCACCGCGCCGAGGAAGGCGTGCACCCGCTCGGCGCTCGCGTCGACACCCGCCGCACGCAGGGCATGGGCGAAGCCCAGGAGCGCGGCGTCCGCGGCCAACACCCCGGCCCCGCCCGTCATGCCGGTGCCGCCTGCCATGCCCGCCATGCCCGCCATGCCGGTCACGCCCCTCGCGCCGCGAGCACCGCCGCGAAGTCCAGCCCCCGCGCCCGCTCCGCGTCCTCCCGGTACTTCAGCACCGACCCCAGCGTCGCCACCGCCAGCTCCGCGTCCACCTCGCCCGCGCCCAGCGTGTCCAGTGCCTCGGCCCAGTCGATCGTCTCGGCGACACCCGGCGGTTTCAGCAGGTCCTGGGCGCGCAGGGCGTGCACCAACGCCGTCACCTGCTCCGCCAGCCGCGCCGACACCCCCGGCAACCGCCGCCGTACGATGGCCAGTTCGCGTGCGAAGGCGGGATGGTCGAACCAGTGGTACAGGCAGCGCCGCTTCAGCGCGTCGTGCACCTCACGGGTGCGGTTGGAGGTCAGGACGACCACCGGCGGGGCCTCGGCGCGCAGAGTGCCGAGCTCCGGGATGGTGACCGAGAACTCCGACAGCAGCTCCAGCAGGAACGCCTCGAACTCGTCGTCGGCGCGGTCGATCTCGTCGACCAGCAGCACCGACGGCTGCGTCTGCAGCGCCTTGAGCAGCGGCCGGGCGACCAGGAACCGCCGGTCGTACAGCTCGCTCTCCAGCCGGTCGGCGTCCGTGACACCGGCGGCCTCGGCGGCCCGCAGATGCAGCAGCTGGCGCGGGAAGTCCCAGTCGTACAGCGCCTGCGAGGCGTCGATGCCCTCATGGCACTGCAACCGGATCAGCGGGGCGTCGAGCGCCTCGGCGAGGGCGGAGGCGAGCGCGGTCTTGCCGACGCCCGCGTCGCCCTCGCAGAACAGCGGCCGGCCCAGCCGCAGGGCCAGGAAGCAGGCGATGGCCAGCCCGTCGTCGACGAGGTACCCCGTCTCCTCCAGGCGGGCCCGCACCTGCTCCGGGCCGGTCGGCCCGGCTTCCGTCCCGGTGATCGTCGCTCACCCCATCCCGGCGGCCGCCAGCACCGCCCGCTTGGTGAGCACCCGGGCCAGATGCGCCCGGTACTCGGGTGACGCCGAGGTGTCCTGCGACGGCTGGGTGCCGTCCGCGGCCTCCTGGGCGGCCTGCGCCACGGCGTCCGGGTCCGCGGCGCCGGACAGGGCCTCCTCGGCCGAGAACGCGCGCAGCGGAGTCGTGCCCATGTTGGACAGCCCCACCCGCGCCTCGGCGATGCGCCCGTCGTCGCGCCGCACCAGAGCGGCCACAGCGACGATCGGCCACGACTGGGCGACCCGGTGGAACTTCTCGTACTTGAAGCCCCAGCCGTCCGCCTTCGGCACCCGCACCTCCATCAGGAGCTCGTCGGGGGACAGCGCGGACTGCAGGTAGTCGACGAAGAACTCCCGCGCCGGGATGACGCGCCGCCCGCGCGGGCCGACCGCCACCAGCTCGGCGTCCAGGGCCAGCACCACCGCGGGCAGGTCCCCGGCCGGATCGGCGTGCGCCAGCGAACCGCCGAGGGTGCCCCGGTGCCGTACCGCGGGATCGGCGACCGTCGCTGTCGCGGCGGCCAGCAGACCGGCGTGGCGGCGGACCAGCGGGTCGTGGATCACCTGGTGGTGGGTGGTCATGGCGCCGACGACCAGCGTGCCGTCGTCCTCGCGCACCCCGCGCAGTTCGGGGACGCGGCCGACGTCCACGAGCAGTTCGGGGAAGGCCAGCCGCATCCTCAGCAGCGGCAGCAGGCTCTGTCCGCCGGCCAGGACCTTGGCGTCCTCGCCGCCCTCGGCGAGCGCGCGCACCGCGTCGGCGACGCTGGTGGGACGGGCGTAGTCGAATGCCGGAGGGATCATGACCGTGCCTCCTCGATCGCCTTCCAGACCCGCTCGGGCGTACAGGGCATCCGTACCTCCTTCACGCCCAGCGGCCGCAGCGCGTCCACGACCGCGTTGACGACGGCCGGCGTCGAGGCGATGGTGCCGGCCTCGCCGACTCCCTTGACGCCGAGCGCGTTCGACGTGGCGGGCGTCTCCGTCCGGTCCGTCACGAACTCGGGCAGGTCCGGCGCCGACGGCACCAGATAGTCGGCCATCGTGCCGGAGACCAGGTTGCCCTCGTCGTCGTAGACGGCCTCCTCGTACAGCGCCTGCGCGATGCCCTGCGCGAGCCCGCCGTGCACCTGGCCCTCCACGATCATCGGGTTGATCACGTGGCCGACATCGTCGACGCAGACGTAGGACCGGATGTGGGTCTGCCCGGTCTCCGTGTCGACCTCGACCGCGCACAGGTGGGTGCCGTGCGGGTAGGAGAAGGTGTCCGGGTCGAGCAGTTGCTCGGCGTTGATGGTGGGCTCCATGCCGTCGGGCAGGTCGTGCGAGGAGAACGTCTCGAAGGCGACCTCCTGGATGGTCTTCCTCGCGTCGGGGGAGCCCTTCACCGAGAACACCCCGTTCGTGAAGTCCAGGTCCTGCTCGCTCGCCTCCAGCAGATGGGCGGCCACCTTGCGGGCCTTGTCCACCACCTTCAGCGCCGCGTGGTGGACGGCCATCCCGCCGACCACGAGCGACCGCGAGCCGTAGGTGTCCATGCCCTGCGGGGCGGCCTTGGTGTCGCCGTGCACCACCTCGACGTCGTCGAAGGGGACCCCGAGCGCATCGGCGGCGATCTGGCTCCAGCAGGTCGCATGGCCCTGCCCGTGCGGGCTGGTGCCGGTGACCACCTCGACCTTGCCGGTGGGCAGCATCCGGATGCTCGCCGCCTCCCAGCCGCCGGCCGCGTACCGCAGGTCCTTCAGGATCCGGCTCGGTGCGAGGCCGCACATCTCGGTGTACGTCGAGACGCCGATGCCCAGCCGTACGGTGTCCGCCCGCCCGTTGCGGTCGGCCTGCTCGGCGCGGAGCTTGTCGTAGTCGAACAGTTCCAGCGCCTTCGCCGTCGCCGCCTCGTAGTTGCCGCTGTCGTAGGTCAGGCCCGCGATGCTCGTGTGCGGGAACTCCTCGTGCCGGATCCAGTTCCGGCGCCGCAACTCGACCGGGTCCATGCCGAGTTCGACGGCGAGCTCGTCCATGGTGCGTTCGATGGCGAACGTCGCCTCGGGGCGTCCGGCACCGCGGTAGGCGTCCGTCGGCGTCCGGGTCGTGAAGACGCCCGTGCAGGTGAAATCGTAGGCGTCCATCTTGTAGATGCCCGGGTACATGAACGCCCCGAGGAGCGGCGTGCCCGGCGTGATCAGCATCAGATAGGCGCCCATGTCGGCCAGCAGGTCGACCTTGAGGCCGAGGACCTTGCCGTCGCGGTTCGCGGCGATCTCGACGTCCTGGATCATGCCGCGCCCGTGGTGGGTCGCCAGGTAGCCCTCGGACCTGGACTCGGTCCACTTCACCGGCCGGCCCAGGCGGCGGGCGACCGCGAGGGCGATGGCCTCCTCGCCGTAGACCTGGAGTTTGGAGCCGAAGCCGCCGCCGACGTCCGGGGCGATGACCCGGATCTTGTTCTCGGGGATACCGGTGACCATGGCCATCAGCACGCGCACGATGTGCGGGATCTGCGTCGAGGAGTACAGCGTGTACTCGCCGGACGACGCGATCGGCGTGACCACGACCGCGCGGGGCTCCATCGCGTTGGGGATCAGCCGCTGCTGGTGGTAGCGGCGCTTCAGCGTCAGCTCGGCGCGCTGCCGTACGGAGTCGAAGCTCTCGCCCGTCTTCAGCGGCCAGGTGTAGCAGCGGTTGGTGCCCTTGTCGGAGTGGACGAGCGGGGAGTCCGGCTCCAGTGCGGCCTCCAGGTCGAGCACCGGGGGCAGGGGCTCGTAGTCGACCTCGATCGCCTCCAGGGCGTCGGCGGCGGCGTACCGGTCGCGGGCCACGACGACGGCCACCGGGTCGCCCGCGTGGCGTACCTCGTCGACGGCGATCGGCGGGTGGTCGGGCATCACGATGTCCTCGGTCACCGGCCAGACGCAGGGCATCGAGCCGAGGCCCTCGGCCAGGTCGGCGCCGCTGAACGCGGCGATGACGCCGGGGCGTTCGAGGGCGGGGGAGACGTCGACGCGTTCGATGCGGGCGTGGGCCATCGGGCTGCGCAGAAGCGCGAAGTGCAGCAGGCCGTTGACGCTGATGTTGTCGGTCCAGTTGGTCTGGCCGGTGATCAGGTGGGCGTCCTCCTTGCGGGGCCGGGCACGGCCGACCTCCCGCTCCACCGTCTCGGTCATGTCGTGACCTCCTGTTCGGAGGCGGCCAGCACGGCCTGCACGATGTTCTGGTAGCCGGTGCAGCGGCACAGGTTGCCCTCCAGACCGTGCCGCACCTCGTCCGGTGTGGGATGCGGGTGCTCGCGCAGCAGGTCGCGGGCAGCCATGATCATGCCCGGGGTGCAGTAGCCGCACTGCAGCGCGTGCCGCTCGTGGAACGCCTTCTGCAGATCGGTCCATTCGCCGTTGCCGGCGAGCCCCTGCACGGTGGTCACCTCACCGCCGTCCGCCTGGACGGCCAGCACCGAGCAGCTCTTGACGCTCTCGCCGTCGAGATCGACCGTGCAGGCCCCGCAGTTCGAGGTGTCACAGCCGATCGGGGTGCCGGTCAGGCCGAGCCGGTCGCGCAGATAGTGGATCAGCAGGAGACGGGGTTCGACGTCGTCCTCGTAGGTCGTGCCGTCCACCTTCACCGAGATGTGGGTCATGTGCCCTCCCAAGGCCGATCGGGGGATAAGAGGGGAAACATCGGCCGGGCGTGATGTACGTCACTCTATGGCTGGTCCGGTGTGACGGCGAGTGCTGCGACCGGGTTCGTTGAGCGTTAATCCATTGCCTGTCGGGGCCCGTCCCTGGTGCACTTCACGGGTCCCGTCGGCACGGAGCACGGGGTCCCTTCGTCACCCAAAGAGGAGCAGAGATGCGCACTGCGTTCATGTCCCCCCAGGAAGGAACGACCCCCTCATCGAAGGACATGACGCTTCGTGCATTTGCTCAACCTCGGGATCCTCGCCCATGTCGACGCCGGTAAGACCAGCCTGACCGAGCGCCTGCTGCACTCGGCCGGCGTGATCGACGAGATCGGCAGCGTCGACGCCGGGAACACGCAGACCGATTCCCTCGCGCTGGAGCGGCAGCGCGGCATCACCATCAAGTCCGCCGTCGTCTCCTTCGCGCTCGGCGACGTGACGGTCAACCTCATCGACACCCCCGGCCACCCCGACTTCATCGCCGAGGTGGAGCGAGTGCTCGGCGTGCTCGACGGGGCCGTCCTGGTCGTCTCCGCCGTCGAGGGCGTACAGCCCCAGACCCGTGTCCTGATGCGCACGCTGCAGCGGCTGCGCATCCCCACGCTGGTCTTCGTCAACAAGATCGACCGACGCGGCGCGCGCTACGACGCCGTCCTGCGGGCCGTCTCCGAACGGCTGACGGCGGCCGTCGTCCCGATGGGCACGGCCGACGCCCTCGGCACCCGCGCCGCCCGCTTCGTCCCGGGCCTCGCCCCGTCGGCCCTCGACGTCCTCGCCGACCACGACGACGCCCTGCTGAGCGCATACGTCGAGGACACGGTCTCCCATGGCCGCCTGCGCGCCGCCCTCGCCGACCAGACCCGGCAGGCGCTGGTCCACCCCGTGTACTTCGGGTCCGCCGTCACGGGCGCCGGCGTCGACGCGCTGATCAGCGGAATCCAGGAGCTGCTGCCCGCCGCCGACGGCGACCCGGACGGACCCGTCTCCGGCATGGTCTTCAAGGTCGAGCGGGGCCCGGCGGGGGAAAAGGTGGCGTACGCGCGGCTGTTCTCCGGGACGCTGCGTACCCGGGACCGGATCCCATTCGGCGACGCCGGCGCCCCTAAGGGGCGCGGGGAACTGCGCGACCAGCCACGACGGCGCAACACGCAGCCGACGACCCAACCCGGCACTATGAGCGGAGCGCTCGGCGCCGAGGGCCGGATCACCGCGATCAGCGTCTTCGACCAGGGTGCGGACAGCAGGGGCGACCAGGTGCCGGCGGGCCGGATCGCCAAGCTGTGGGGGCTGGCCGACATCCGGATCGGCGACGCGATCGGCGAGCCCCGCAAGGCGTACGGGCACCACTTCGCGCCGCCCACCCTCGAAACGATCGTCGCCCCGGCCGGCGGCACGGACCGGCGGGCCCTGCACCGCGCGCTCACCCGGCTCGCCGAACAGGACCCGTTGATCGGCCTGCGCCACGACGAGGTACGGCAGGAGACCTTCGTCTCGCTCTACGGCGAGGTGCAGAAGGAGGTCATCCAGGCCACGCTCGCCGACGACTTCGGCCTCGACGTCACCTTCCGCGAGACCACACCGCTGTGCGTGGAGCGGCCGGTCGGCCCGGGCTCGGCGGTCGAGTTCAACAAGAAGGACGCCAACCCCTTCCTCGCGACGGTCGGCCTACGCGTCGACCCGGCGCCCGTCGGATCCGGCGTGCGGTTCCGGCTGGAGGTGGAGCTGGGCTCCATGCCGTACGCCTTCTTCAAGGCCGTCGAGGACACCGTCCGCGAGAGTCTCGGCCAGGGCCTGTACGGCTGGCAGGTCCCCGACTGCACGGTCACCATGACCCACTCCGGCTACTCGCCCCGGCAGAGCCACGCCCACCAGGGCTTCGACAAGAGCATGTCCAGCACCGGCTACGACTTCCGGGGCCTGACCCCGCTGGTGCTGATCGAGGCCCTGCGCCGCGCGGGCACCCGGGTGCACGAGCCCATGCACCGCTTCCGGCTGGAGGCCCCGACCGACACCCTGGCCGCCGTGCTGCCGGTGCTGGCCAGGCTGCGCGCGGTGCCGCAGAGCACCGAGACGCGCGGCGCGTCCTGCGCGCTGGAGGGCTCGGTGCCCGCGGCCCATGTGCACGAACTGGAACAGCACTTGCCCGGGCTGACGCGCGGCGAGGGCGAGCTGGAGAGCGCCTTCGACCACTACGCGCCCGCCCCGCGCGGCACGGCCCCGGAGCGGCGGCGCACCGACCTCAATCCGCTGAACCGTAAGGAGTATCTGCTCAATCTGACGCGCAGAGTGAGTAACTGAGCCGCCAGAGGGGGAACTTACTCATGGGTCAGGTGGTATTGACGGTGTCCTGATATCGCCGGACTGTAGTGGACATGCCGAACATTCGGACGCGTCTCCTGGTTGTCCTGGTCGTCCTCTTCGGATCCCTGTCGGTGGCGGGCCCCACTCCCGCCACCGCCGCCCCCCTCCCCGACTCCCTCTGGTTCGACGAAACGCCCCTCACCGTGCGGAACGGCCGCTTCGTCGACGGCAACGGCCGCGAGGTCGTGCTGCGCGGCTACAACGTCTCCGGCGAGACGAAACTGAAGGAGAACAACGGTCTGCCCTTCGCGTCGACCGCCGACGCGAAGAAGTCCGCGACCGCGCTGCGCGCCCTCGGCGGCGGCAACTCGGTGCGCTTCCTGCTCTCCTGGGCCTA
>JABFVM010000151.1 GCA_013362785.1 Streptomyces sp.
CGGCGACCTGAAGACGACGGTCACCGCGTCGGTCGACGGCTACTTCCGCTACTCCTTCGCGGGCACCTCGACCACCCCGGCGGTCAATGCCACGGGTGACTTCATCGACGTGCAGTAAGGACGTGCAGTAAGGACGTCCAGTACGGACGTGCAGTAAGGACGTGCGGCAAGCAGGTCCGCTTTTCCGCGCCGCCCGGTTCCGGTTCACTCCGGGGCCGGGCGGTTCGCTCCCTCTTTCCTTCTCTCTCTTTCTCCTTCCTTCTCCAGGGGAACAACACATGCGCATACGAGTCACCGTGGCCGCCGTCTCCGGCGCCCTGGCCCTGTCCGCCCTCGCCGTGCCGGCCGCGCAGGCCGCCGACGACGCCGTGAGCCGCGCGGACGTCGCGAAGATCCGTGAGGCCGCGCACGCCGCGCAGACCTCCTCCGGCAAGAGCGCCCTCAGCACCGCGGCCGCCGCCGCGGAGGACCAGCCGTACGCCCTGGACGTCGCCTACTCCAACTTCAAGATCGCCAAGGCGGTCAAGGTCGGCACGACCAACCACGTCGCCACCAAGGTGACGTACACGATGACGCACGGTGCGGACGTCGACATCACCGCCGAGGACTTCTACAGCGACCCGTACATCTACAAGGGCGCCTTCGACACGCCGGACAACGTGCTGTTCGGCATCGACTACGGCCACTGCACGCCGGCCTCGGCGACCACGGCCAACTGCACCGGCACGATCGACGTGTACCCGGCCGACGGTGAGCTCATCAACTCCGACGCCGGCGGCTGGAAGGCCGGGGCGATGGCCATCGCGTTCAACGGCCAGGACCCGAACGCCGAGACCTTCGACATCACCAAGGTCGGGTTCGCCGACAAGGGCGACCTCGCCACGACGCTGGTCCAGCGCTACTCCAAGCTGACGGTGAACGCCTCGCCGGAGCCGGTGAAGAAGGGCAAGACCATCACGGTCACCGGCAAGCTCTCCCGGGCCAACTGGGAGGACAACAAGTACCACGGCTATGTCGGCCAGCCGGTGAAGCTGCAGTTCCGCAAGAAGGGCAGCACCACCTACAGCACGGTCAAGACCATCAAGACCAACTCGACCGGCGACCTGAAGACGACGGTCACCGCGTCGGTCGACGGCTACTTCCGCTACACCTTCGCGGGCACCACGACGACCCCGGCGGCCACCGCCACGGGTGACTTCGTCGACGTGCAGTAGCTAGTAGGTACGGCAGCAGTGGGGCTGCGTCATGAACTCCTCGGCCTCCACCGGGAGTTCGTGACGCAGCTCACTTAATTTCCCCGGCTCCGGCACAACCCGGAACCCCGGGCCGCGCATCTGATCACATGGGCCAACAGGTCCCACGATCACTCGGGCCCCGACGCGACCGCCAGTGCAGCGAGCGATGACCAGCGGGGCCCCTTTCCGTATCAGGGGAACGCATGCGCAACAGAGCCACCGTGGCAGCCGTCTCCGCTCTCTCCGGCGCCCTGGCCCTCTCCGCCTTCGCAGTGCCTGCCGCGCAGGCCGACGACTCCGCCGTCTCCTACCGCGCGGCCGTCGCGAAGGTCCGCCAGGCCGCGCAGGCCGAGTCCGGCCGGGCCGCGGCCGCCGAGGAGCCGTACGCCCTGAACGTCTCCTTCTCCAACTTCAAGATCGCCAAGGCGGTCAAGGTCGGCACGACCAACCACGTCGCCACCACGGTGACGTACACGATGACCCACGGCGCCGACGTCAAGATCACCGCCGCGGACTTCATCACCGACCCGATCATTTACCGGGGTTCCTCCACCGCGCCGGACAACATGCTCTACGGCAACAAGCCGGCCAAGTGCACCGCGACCTCCGCGACCACCGCCGACTGCAAGGGCACCATCGACGTCTACCCGGGCTCCCACGAGCTCATCAACACCGACGCCGGTACCTGGAGGGCCGCCGCGGAGGCCACCGCCTTCAACGGCCAGAAGCCCGGGGGCGACACCTTCGACATCACCAAGGTCGGCTACAAGAAGCAGGACGGCCTCGCCACGACGCTGGTCCAGCGCTACTCCAAGCTGACGGTGAACGCCGCGCCGGAGCCGGTCAAGAAGGGCAAGCCCATCACGGTCACCGGCAAGCTCTCCCGCGCCAACTGGGACCGCGGCACGTACAACGGCTACGTCAGCCAGCCCGTGAACCTGCAGTTCCGCAAGAACGGCAGCAACACCTACACCACGGTGAAGACCATCAAGACGAACTCGACCGGCGAGCTGAAGACGACGGTCACGGCATCCGTGGACGGCTACTTCCGCTACACCTTCGCCGGCACCACGACGACCCCGGCGGCCACCGCCACGGGCGACTTCATCGACGTGCAGTAGGGCAACGCCTCCGGACCACGGAGGACTTGGAGCGGGGGCTCAAGCGCGCCGGGCGCGGCGGATCAGCCGGGACACCGTGAAGTACAGAGCGGTGATGACCGCCCAGGCCGCCAGGAACCCGACCGCGATGTGCGTGTCGCCCCCGCTCCAGACGATGGCTCCCAGCCCCGGAACGCCGATCCACCAGCCGATCCACAAGACGACCAGGACGAATCCCTGGACCGCCTCGAAGACTTCACCGAGAAGGTCCTGGAGCCAGCTCCGCATCGTTCGGTACTCCCGTGCCGCTGAGATGTCCGCATGATCAACCGTCTCAGCTTAGGAACCCCTGACCGACAGGTGCGAGGCGCCCCGGCTACGCGGGGAAGCGGCGGTCGACCCACCTCCATGTGAGCTCCAGGGCGGCCGCCGCTGCCACCGAGATGCCGACCGCGATCCATGGCATTGTCACGCCGACCAGCCGCAGCGCGAAGAACTCCTGGAGCCAGGGGACCACCAGGACCACCAGGAAGCCGAGGCCCATCGCGGCCACCAGGGCCAGGCGCCACCAGGTGTAGGGGCGGGCGATGATCGCCAGGACCCACATGGAGATCAGGAAGAGGGTCAGGGTGGCGACGCTTGTTTCCGCGTCCAACGCTCCCTCGCCCGTGTAGTAGTGACGGGCTATCAAGTAGGTCCCGAAGGTCGCCACCGCGGCGACCAGCCCGCCCGGGATCGCGTACCGCATGACCCGCCGTACGAAATGGGGTTTCGCGCGTTCCTTGTTGGGCGCGAGGGCCAGGAAGAAGGCCGGGACGCCGATGGTGAGGGTGGACAGGAGGGTGAGGTGGCGGGGCAGGAAGGGGTACTCCACCTGCCAGCACACCACCAGCAGCGCGAGCAGCACCGAGTAGACCGTCTTGACCAGGAACAGCGTCGCCACCCGCGTGATGTTGCCGATCACCCTGCGGCCCTCGGCGACCACCGACGGCAGCGTCGCGAAGCTGTTGTTCAGCAGCACGATCTGCGCGACGGCCCGGGTCGCCTCCGACCCCGAGCCCATCGCCACTCCGATGTCGGCGTCCTTGAGGGCGAGGACGTCGTTCACACCGTCCCCGGTCATCGCGACGGTGTGCCCGTGGGACTGCAGCGCGCCCACCATGTCCCGCTTCTGCTGCGGGGTGACCCGCCCGAACACCGTGCCGTCGTCCAGCGCCGTCGCCATCGCGTCCTCGTCCCGGGGGAGCCGGCGCGCATCGACCGTCGTGCCGGTCAGGCCCAGCTTGTTCGCGACCGCGCCGACCGACACCGCGTTGTCCCCGGAGATCACCTTGGCCCGGACGTTCTGCTCGGCGAAGTAGCGCAGGGTGTCGGCGGCGTCCGGCCGCAGCCGTTGTTCCAGTACGACGAGGGCGGCCGGCTCGGCTCCCTCGGCGACGTCGGGATCGTCCAGGTCGCGGCGGGCGCGGGCGAGCAGCAGCACCCGTAGGCCCTGTTCGTTGAGCCGATCGGTTTCGGCCAGTGCAGGGTCCTCGGCGGTCAGGAGCACATCGGGGGCGCCCAGCAGCCAGGTGCCGGCCTCGCCGTTGCCCTCGCTGAAGGTGGCGCCGCTGTACTTGCGGGCGGAGGAGAAGGGCAGCGACTCGGTGCAGCGCCAGTCCTCGGCGTCGTCCGGGTAGGCGTCGATGACGGCCTGGAGGGAGGCGTTCGGGCGGGGGTCGGAATCGCCGAGGGCGCCGAGCACCTTCCGTACGTACTCCTCGTCACTGCCGCCCAGGGTCCGCAGCTCGGTGACGTCCATGCCGCCCTCGGTGAGCGTGCCGGTCTTGTCCAGGCAGACCGTGTCGACGCGGGCGAGGCCCTCGATGGCGGGGAGTTCCTGGACGAGGCACTGCTTGCGGCCGAGCCGGATGACGCCTATCGCGAAGGCGACGGAGGTGAGGAGCACCAGCCCCTCCGGGACCATGGGCACGATGCCGCCGACGGTCCGGGCGATGGAGTCGTCCAGGTCCTTGTTCTTCACGAACAGCTGGGTGACGATCAGGCCGATCGCGGCCGGGATCATCATCCACGTCACGTACTTGAGGATGGTGGAGATGCCGGAGCGCAGCTCGGAGTGGACGAGGGTGAAGCGGGACGCCTCCTCGGCGAGCTGCACGGCGTAGGCCTCGCGGCCGACCTTGGTGGCCTGGAAGGCGCCGCCGCCCGCGACCACGAAACTGCCGGACAGCACCTGGTCGCCGGGCCGTTTGACGACGGGATCGGCCTCGCCGGTGAGCAGCGACTCGTCGATCTCCAGCCCGTCGGCCTCGACGCACACCCCGTCCACGACGGCCTTGTCACCCGGCCCGATCTCTATCAGGTCGTCCAGCACGATCTCGGACGTACTGACCTCGCCGGCGACCCCGTCCCGCCGCACCGTGGGCCGCGCCTCGCCGATCACCGCGAGCGAGTCGAGGGTCTTCTTCGCCCGCCACTCCTGGATGATCCCGATGCCGGTGTTGGCGAGGATCACGAAGCCGAACAGGCTGTCCTGGATCGGCGCGACGAACAGCATGACCAGCCAGAGCACGCCGATGATCGCGTTGAACCGGGTGAAGACGTTGGCGCGGACGATGTCGGCCATCGACCGGCTGCTGCGCACCGGTACGTCGTTGACCTGTCCCCGCGTGACCCGCTCGGCCACCTCGGCCGCGGTGAGCCCGCCCTTCGCCACCGGGACGGGCACGGGATGCACAGAGCTGTCCACTTCGGCGCCCGCGTCGGTATGCGTCATGCATTCGACGGTACGTGCGGATTTACGGCTTCACCCGTTGAGTGGGCGGAAGTTCCGACCTGGGGAGGACGGGTGTCGTGCCGTGGTCGTGCCCTGGTCGTAGGGCGCGGCACCTCAGGACGACTGCGGTTCGCCGGCCGTTTCCCGGGGCTCCTCGGCGGCGGCCGCGCGCTTGAGCGCGGCGTCGCGCTTGCGGACGTACCAGATGCCGATGAGTCCGAGGCCGGCTCCGGCCAGGCAGGTCCACACCCACTTGGTGGCGTCGTGGTCCTCGAACCAGCCGTAGAAGGGCAGCTGTACGAGGAAGAGGACGAACCAGATGATCGTGCCGCCGACGATGGTCCCGACCACGGGCCCTTCCAGGGGCTCAGGTGCCTCGTGCTTGGGGGATCCCGAAAAGAATGCGGACATGGGGGACAGCTTACGAGGCGAACGGATCCATGCGGATCTACGCGCGGAGATCGCCGTTCTCGGCTTTATATGTTCATACTGAAACGGTTTATGCCTGACCACTTCTCTTCGTAGGAACAGCCAAAGCATGCCCGCATACGGCGCACTCGACCGCTACTTCAAGATCTCGGAGCGGGGCAGCACCCTGCCCCGCGAAATCCGCGGCGGTTTCGCCACCTTCTTCGCGATGGCCTACATCATCGTGCTGAACCCGATCATCCTCGGCAGCGCGAAGGACATCTACGGCCATCAGCTGGACAACGGACAGCTGGTCACCGCGACGGCCCTGACGGCGGCGTTCACCACGCTGCTGATGGGCGTCATCGGCAACGTACCGATCGCGCTCGCCGCCGGTCTCGGCGTGAACTCGGTCGTCGCCCTCCAGCTGGCGCCCCGCATGTCCTGGCCGGACGCCATGGGCATGGTGGTCCTGGCCGGCTTCGTGGTCATGCTGCTCGTCGCCACCGGACTGCGCGAGCGCGTCATGAACGCCGTTCCCTACAGCCTGCGCAAGGCCATCTCCATCGGTATCGGCCTGTTCATCATGCTGATCGGCCTCGTCGACTCCGGCTTCGTCTCCCGCATCCCCGACGCCGCCCACACCACGGTCCCGCTCCAGCTCGGCGCCGACGGTCACCTCAACGGCTGGCCGGTGCTCGTCTTCATCCTCGGCGCGCTGCTGACCCTCGCGCTGATCGTGCGCAAGGTCCCCGGCGCGATCCTCATCTCGATCGTCGCGATGACCGTGCTCGCCGTCGTCATCGAGGCCGTCGCGAACGTGCCGTCCTGGGGCCTTACGACCCCGAAGTGGCCCGGCAACCCCTTCGACAGCCCCGACTTCGGCCTGATCGGGCAGGTCAGCCTGTTCGGCGGCTTCGACAAGGTCGGTGCGCTGACCGGCGTCCTCTTCGTCTTCACCGTCCTGCTGTCCTGCTTCTTCGACGCCATGGGCACGATCATGGGCGTCAGCGACGAGGCGAAGCTGACCGACGCCCAGGGGCAGATGCCGGGCATCAACAAGGTCCTGTTCGTGGACGGCCTCGCGGTCGCCACGGGCGGTGCCAGCTCCTCCTCGGCCACCACCGCCTTCGTGGAGTCCACGGCCGGCGTCGGCGAGGGCGCCCGCACGGGCTTCGCGAACGTCGTCACCGGCGGCCTCTTCGGCATCGCGCTGTTCCTGACGCCGGTCGCCACCATGGTCCCGTCGCAGGCGGCCACCCCGGCCCTGCTCGCGGTCGGCTTCCTGATCCTCGCGAACTCCGTCAAGGAGATCGACTGGGCCGACTACACGATCGCGATCCCGGCCTTCGTGACGATGGTGATGATGCCGTTCACCTACTCGATCACCAACGGCATCGGCATGGGCTTCATCACCTTCGCGGTGCTGCGCCTGGCCGCCGGGCGGGGGCGTGAGGTGCCGGTCGCGATGTACGTCGTGGCGGCGGTCTTCGCCTTCTACTACCTGATGCCGGCGCTGGGGCTGACGTGAGCCGGTTCACGTAGGCCGGTTCACGTAAGCCGGTTCACGCGCGGCCGTAGAACTTGTCGGTCTCCTCGACCGCGGACTGGAACCGCTCGTCGAAGTCATCGCGGATGAGCGTCCGGACGACATAGTCCTGGACGCTCATTCCTCTTTTCGCCGCATGCTCCTTGAGTCGTTCGAGCAGCTCGTGGTCTATCCGCAGGCTGAGCACGCTGGTCCCCATGGACACGAGGGTTGCCGCACCCGCCGGTGCGGTGGGTCACGTTCCGCCACCGGATCACCCGGATGAGTGATAGTGCGCCGAGTGGTCTTTAGTCAGAGTAATGAGTTATGCTAAGGAACATGTCGGACCTTACCCATGGCGACGACGCTGCCGCCGTGAACTCCCTGCGCTCCGCCGTGATGCGACTGTCGCGTCGGCTCAAGCATCAGCGGGTCGACGAGTCGCTGAGCCCCACCGAGATGTCGGTGCTGGGCACCCTCTCCCTCTGCGGCAAGGCCACCCCCGGTGAGCTCGCCCGCAAGGAGCATGTGCAGCCGCCGTCGATGACCCGCATCGTGGCCCTGCTGGAGGCCAAGGGACTGGTCCGACTGGAGCCGCACCCCGAGGACCGGCGCCAGAAGGTCGTCACGAAGACCGAGCAGGCCGAGGCGATGCTCGAAGAGAGCCGCCGCAAGCGCAACGCCTTCCTGGCCACCCTGGTCGAGGGCCTCGACGAGGACGAGTGGGCGAAACTGCGCGCCGCCGCCCCCGTGCTGGAGAAGCTCGCACATCTGTAAGCAGTAGTCGGCCACAAGGAGGCGAACACCTTTGAGTTCGGGACCCGGAGCAGACTCCGCCCCCGCACCAGACCCCGACGACTCCATATCCGCCCTCAAGACCACCAAGACCGCCAAGACCGCCAAGACCTTCGACACCGCCAAGCCCCGCAAGTCCTCGATGTTCAGCTCGCTGAAGGTCAGGAACTACCGCCTCTTCTTCCTCGGCCAGGTCGTCTCCAACACCGGCACCTGGATGCAGCGCATCGCCCAGGACTGGCTGGTGCTCAGCCTCACCGGCTCCGCCACCGCCGTAGGCATCACGACGGCTCTGCAGTTCCTGCCGATGCTGCTCTTCGGCCTCTACGGCGGCGTCCTCGTGGACCGCCTGCCCAAGCGCCGTACGCTGCTGGTCACCCAGACCTCGATGGCGCTCACCGGTGTCGCGCTCGCCGTCCTCACCCTGACCGGACAGGTCCAGGTCTGGCACGTCTACCTCGCCGCCTTCGCGGTGGGCCTCGCCACGGTCGTCGACAACCCGGCCCGCCAGTCCTTCGTCTCCGAGATGGTCGGCCCGGACCAGCTGCAGAACGCCGTCAGCCTGAACTCGGCGAACTTCCAGTCGGCCCGGCTGGTCGGCCCCGCCGTCGCCGGCCTGATGATCACCGGTG
>JABFVM010000144.1 GCA_013362785.1 Streptomyces sp.
CCCTTGTACTTGATCGAACCGGCCGTCGGGCGTTCCAGGTTGACCAGCAGTTTGGCGACCGTCGACTTGCCGCAGCCGGACTCGCCGACGATGCCGAGGGTTTCGCCGCGGTGGAGGGTGAAGTCGACGCCGTCTACCGCCTTCACGGAGCCGACCTGTTTTCTGAAGAGGATGCCCCGGGTGAGCGGGTAGTGCTTGACGAGCCCGCTGACCTCCAGAATCGCCTCAGCCATTCAGGCACTCCCTCCAGAAGTGGCAGGCGCTGCCACGGACTTCGGAGACCTCGTACAGCGCGGGCACATCGGTGCGGCACACGTCCCTGGCCATCGGGCAGCGGGGGTGGAAGGCGCAGCCCTGCGGGATGTTCATCAGGTTGGGCGGCAGGCCCTTGATGGCGTAGAGCTCCTGGCCCTTCTGGTGCAGGCGCGGGATGGAGTCCAGCAGGCCCCGGGTGTACGGGTGGGCGGGCGCCTTGTAGATGTCGTGGACCGGGGCCGACTCGACGATCCGGCCCGCGTACATCACGGCGATCCGGTCGGCGACGTCCGCGACGACGCCGAGGTCGTGGGTGATCAGGATGAGGCCCATGTTGTACTCGCGCTGAAGCTCCGCGAGCAGGTCCATGACCTGGGCCTGGACGGTGACGTCGAGGGCGGTGGTGGGCTCGTCGGCGATGATGAGGGCCGGTTCGAGGGCGAGGGCCATCGCGATCATGATGCGCTGGCGCATACCGCCGGAGAACTGGTGGGGGTACTGCCCGACGCGTTCCTTGGCGGCCGGGATGCGCACGCGGTCCATCAGCTCGACGGCCTTCGCCCGGGCGTCCTTGCGCGACATCCCCCGGTGCACGACGAACATCTCGCCGAGCTGGTCCCCGACGGTCAGTACGGGATTGAGCGACGACAGCGCGTCCTGAAAGATCATCGCCATCTCGGCGCCCCGCACCCTGCGCCGCTCGTCCTCCTTCAGCTTCAGCAGGTCCCGCCCCTGAAAGAGGACCTCGCCCCCGGTGATCCGCCCCGGCGGCATGTCCAGAATCCCCATCACCGCCTGTGCGGTGACCGACTTCCCGGACCCGGACTCCCCCAGCACGGCCAGCGTCTCCCCGGCCTCCACGCCGTAACTGACGCCGTTGACGGCCTTGGCGACCCCGTCCCGGGTCCGGAACTCCACGTGCAGATCCCGCACTTCGAGCAGCATGACGCCGGGTCACCTCAGCTTCGGGTCGAGGGCGTCCCGTACCGCGTCGCCCAGCATGATGAAGGCCAGGACCGTGATCGCCAGGGCGCCGGAGGGCCACAGGAGGGCGTGGGGGGCGTTGCGGATGTACGGGGAGGCCGCCGAGATGTCGATGCCCCAGGAGACGCTCGGGGGTTTCAGGCCCACGCCCAGGTAGGACAGGGTCGCCTCCAACGCGATGTACGTGCCCAGCGCGATGGTCGCGACCACGATCACCGGGGCCACGGCGTTGGGCGCGATGTGGCGGAGCAGGATGCGGGAGTTGGAGGCGCCCAGGGCGCGGGCGGCCTGCACATAGTCGTTCTGCTTGGCCGTGATGACCGCGCCGCGGGCGATGCGGGAGAGCTGCGGCCAGCCGAGCAGCACGATGAAGCCGATCACCGGCCAGACCGAGTTGCTGGTCACCACCGAGAGCAGGACCAGGCCGCCGAGGACCACCGGGATCGCGAAGAAGACGTCGGTGACGCGGGAGAGGACCGAGTCCCACAGTCCGCCGAAGAAGCCGGCCAGCGCCCCCAGCACCGAGCCGAGGACCGCGACCCCGAGCGTCGCGCAGACCCCGACCGCGACGGACGTACGGGCGCCGTACACCGTGCGCGTGTAGACGTCGCAGCCCTGGCCGTCGTAGCCGAAGGGATGGCCCGGCGCCGAGCCCTGCTGGGCCTTGGCGAGGTCGCACTTCAGGGGGCTGCCGGAGGCGATCGTCGCGGGGAAGACCGCGATGACCAGCAGGAAGAGGATGATCAGGGCCGAGACGAGGAAGACCGGGTTGCGGCGCAGGTCCCGCCAGGCGTCGGACCAGAGGCTGCGGGGGCGGTCGGTCGGTGCGGTAGCTGAGGTTTCCGGTTCGGTGGGTGGCCGGGCCTCCGTGGGGGCCGGGCCATGGTGGACGGCTGTTTCCTGCTCGCCCGCCGTCAGGTGTGCCGTGGCGCCCGTGCCGCCGGCGGCCATCGCCCCCTCGGACTGGAACGGCTGCTCAGGCATAGCGGATCCTCGGGTCGAGTACGGCGTAGAGCAGGTCGACGACCAGGTTGCAGAGCAGGAAGACGAGGACCAGGACCGTCACGAAGCCGACGACCGTCTGGGTGTTCTGGCGCAGGATGCCCTGGTAGAGCTGGTAGCCGACGCCGTGGATGTTGAAGATCCGCTCGGTGACGATGGCCCCGCCCATGAGGAAGCCGATGTCGGCGCCGATGAACGTGACGACCGGAATGAGGGAGTTGCGCAGCAGGTGCCGCGTCACGACCCGGCTTCTGGGCAGGCCCTTCGCGATCGCCGTACGGACGTAGTCGGAGCGGCGGTTCTCCGCGATGGAGGTGCGGGTCAGCCGGGTGACGTAGGCGAGGGAGACCGAGGCCAGGACCAGGCCCGGGAGGAGCAGTTCCGAGAAGGGGGCGGCCGTGGAGACCGACGGTCGGATCCAGCCCCATTCGACGCCGAGCAGCAGTTGGAGCAGCAGGCCGGTGACGAAGGTGGGCACGGAGATCACCACCAGGGTGGCGAGGAGTACGCCGGTGTCCACCGGGCGGCCGCGGCGCAGGCCGGTGACGACGCCCAGCGTGATGCCGATGAGGACCTCGAAGAGGATCGCCACGATGGTGAGGCGGAGGGTGACCGGGAAGGCCGTCGACATCAGCTCGGTGACTTCCTGGCCGTTGAACGCCGTACCGAAGTCGCCGGTGAAGACGTTCCCCATGTAGGTCAGGTATTGCTGCCACACCGGTTTGTCGAGGCCGAACTCCCTGCGCAGCTGGGCGGCCGTCGCCGGGTCGCACTGCCGGTCGCCGCACAGGCCCGCGACGGGGTCGCCCATCACGTTCACCATGAGGAAGATCAGCAGGGTCGCCCCGATGAACACCGGGACCATCTGCAGCAGGCGCCGGACGACGTACTGCCCCACGGCGGGCTCAGCCGACCTTGATCTGGTCGTAGACGGGGACGCTGAACGGGTTGAGGGCCACATTCGACAGCCGCTCCGACCAGCCTGCGCTGCCGTTCTGGTACCAGAGCGGGATGGCCGCCATGCTGTCCCGGACGACCTCCTCGGCCTTCTGGAACATCTCCACGGCCTTCGCGGGGTCGGTCTCGGCGTTCGCCTCGTCGACCAGCTTGTCGAACTCCGGGCTCGACCACTTGCCGTCGTTGGAGGAGGCGTCCGTGTAGTAGAGCGGCTGGAGGAAGTTCTGGGTGAGGGGGTAGTCCATCTGCCAGCCCGCCCGGAAGGGCCCGGAGAGCTTCTGTTTCGTGGACTTGCTGCGGAAGTCGGCGAAGGTGCCGATCGGGTTGCCGACGCAGGCCCGGTCGTTGTCCAGGGCGTTGTTGATGGAGTTGCAGACGGCGTCCACCCACAGCTTGTGGGAGCCGGTGTCCGCGTTGTACGTGATCTTCACCTGGCCGCCGGGCAGCCCGCCCCCCTCCTTGATCAGCTTCTTGGCCGCGGCGGCGTCGTACCGGCACCACTGACCGCACAGCCCCGCCTTGTAGCCGCCGTCCTTGCCGAGGACGGGTGAGGTCCAGTCGGTGGCCGGGGTGCGGGTCTTCTGGAAGATGGTCTCGGTGATCTGCTCGCGGTCGATCGCCCGGGACAGACCCTGGCGGACCTTGACCGAGCCCGCCTTGTTCCAGTTCTTGTCGTAGTAGGGGAAGGCCAGGGTCTGGATGATGCCGGCCGGGGTGTTCAGATAGCGGTCGCCGAGGTCGCCGCGGACGTTCTTCAGCTGCTGGGCCGGGACGTCGTCGACGAGGTCGAGGTTGCCGGCCAGCAGGTCGGTGTAGGCCGTGTTGTTGTCCGTGTAGACCTTGAGGGCGACGCCCGCGTTGCGGGCCGCATCCTTCCCCGGGTAGGCGGCCCATTTCGTCAGCCGCATCTCGGAGCCCTTGGTGTACGACTCCACGGCGTACGGCCCGTTGCCGACGGGCTTGGCGAGCCAGCCGGCGTGGTCGTCGTAGAACGCCCGGGGCAGCGGCACGAAGGCGTTGTAGCCGAGGGTGTCGGGGAAGCCGGAGAACTTCTGGCTGAGCCGGACGGTGAAGGTGCGGTCGTCCACGACCTTCAGGCCGCTCATCGTCTCGGCGCGCTGTGCGCCCTGCTCCGGGTGGACCTGGTCGTAGCCGTCGATGTAGCCGAAGAAGTAGGCGTTCTTCTGGTTGTTCTTCAGGCTCGCCCCGTAGTTCCAGGCGTCCACGAAGGATCTGGCGGTGACCTTCTCGCCGTCGCTGAAGGTCCAGCCGTCCTTGAGGGTGATGGTGTAGTTCCGTGAGTCGGCGGTCTCGATCCGCTCGGCGAGCATGTCCTCGGCCTCGCCGGTCTTCGGGTCGTACTGCTTGAGCCCCCGGAAGATCATGGAGAGCACCTTGCCGCCCTGCACCTCGTTGGTGTTGGCCGGCTCCAGCGGGTTCTGCGGGTCGGTCCAGGAGGAGCTGAGCACCGCGCCGGTGTCGCCGCCGGTGTCGCCGCCGCCTCCGCAGGACGTCACCGCGAGGGCGACGGCCACCGCGACCGCGGCCCGTCCGGCGTGCGTGGCTCCGCGCATGGTGCCTCCTCCTGACCGCGCCGCCCGGGATTCGCCGCGCCTTGGCAGCAAATATCGGCAGCCGCGAGGGGCTGTGCATGCGCAGAGCGCCCATCCGAGGTGCCGTTAGCCCATCCGGGCCGCGGCCGCCCGGTCCGGAAGCCTCCGCATGTCCGTCAGGGCCCCACCAGGGACCCTTCACCGGTGTGGACCAATGGCTGTCTCAATCTCATCACTTCGTTGTTTTCCGCAGGCCACATGGGGTTTCATGCGCCGTTGACACGCGCAGAACAGCGCTGACAGTCCAATCGGCCAGCAGGCCAGCCGTCCAACAAGCCGTCCCTGTGCAAGCGATGACGCGAGGTCACGACCATGAGCACTCATGAGCAGCACAGCAGAGCACGGCGGCTTCTCGCCGCCGCCGGAGCCGCCGTTCTGACGCTGTCCGCCGGGCTCGTGCCGCAGCAGGCGGCGGCCGCGGACGGCGACAAGGTGCTCACCGTCGCGGTCGCACAGAGCGTCGACTCGCTGAGCCCCTTCCTGGCCTCGCGGCTCCTCAGCACCAGCGTCCACCGGCTCATGTACGAGTACCTCACCAACTACGACCCGGGGGACGGCCACGCCGTCCCGGCCCTGGCGACCGAGTGGAAGTCGTCGCCGGACAAACTGACCTGGACGTACACGATCCGCAAGGACTCGAAGTGGTCCGACGGGCAGCGGGCCACCGCCGAGGACGCGGCGTGGACGTTCAACAAGATGATGACCGACGAGGACGCGGCCACCGCCAACGGCAGCTTCGTCGCCAACTTCCGCAAGGTGACGGCCCCGAGCCCGACCGAGCTGGTCATCGAGCTGAAGAAGCCGCAGGCCACGATGACGGCGCTGGACGTGCCGATCGTGCCGAAGCACATCTGGGAGAAGGTCGGCGACTTCTCGGAGTTCAACAACGACAAGAAGTTCCCCATCGTCGGGAACGGGCCGTTCGTGCTCACCGGCTACAAGCCCGACAGCTATGTGCGGCTGAAGGCCAACAAGGACTTCTGGCGCGGGGCACCGAAGTTCGACGAGCTGGTCTTCCGCTACTACAAGGACCAGGACGCGGCCGTCGCCGCCCTGCGCAAGGGCGAGGTCTCCTTCGTCGCCGGGGCGCCCGCGCTGACACCCGCTCAGGCCGCCTCCCTCAAGGGCGAGAAGAACATCCACGTCAACGACGCCCCCGGCCGCCGCTTCTACGCCCTCGCCGTCAACCCGGGCGCCAAGGCCAGGAACGGCCAGAAGATGGGCAACGGCGACCCCTCCCTGCTGGACCAGCGAGTACGGCACGCCCTGTTCATGGCCGTCGACCGCACGACCATCATCGACAAGGTGTTCCAGGGGTACGCGCAGCAGGGCGCCGGATACATCCCGCCGCGCTTCGCCCCGTACTTCTGGAAGCCGACGGACGGGCAGGAACTCGCCTACGACCCCGCCAGGGCCGGCCAACTCCTCGACCAGGCGGGCTACAAGAAGAACGGCGACGGCAAGCGCGTCGGCAAGGACGGCAAGCCGATCGACTACCGCGTCCTGTGCCACGCCACCGACTCCAACGACAAGGCCATAGGGCAGTACCTCAAGGAGTGGTGGGGCAAGCTCGGCATCGGCGTGACCCTGGACTGCCTGGACAACGTCAGCGATCCCTGGCTCGCGGGCAACTACGACCTCGCCTTCGACGGCTGGTCCGTCAACCCCGACCCGGACTTCGTGCTGTCGATCCACACCTGCGCCGCTCTGCCCGCGACCCCGAAGGACACCGGCGCGACCGACAACTTCATCTGCGACAAGAAGTACGACGACCTGTACGCGAAGCAGCTCGCCGAGTACGACGCCGCCAAACGGGCGGACATCGTCAAGCAGATGGAGTCACGGCTCTACGACCTCGGGTACATGAACGTCATGGCGTACCCGAACGCGGTCGAGGCCTACCGCACGGACCAGATCAAGTCGATCACGACGATGCCCGCGAAGGCGGGCAACATCTACGGGCAGGACGGCTACTGGAGTTGGTGGTCGGCGACCCCGGCGGACTCCGACGGCTCCTCCGGCGGCTCCGGCTCGGCGGGCGTCGTCATCGGGGTCGTCGCCGGTGCCGTCGTCCTCGTCGGCGCGGGGGTGTTCTTCGCGCTGCGCCGCAGGTCCACCGCCGAGGACCGCGAGTAGCCGCCCATGACCGCCGAAGCACCGTCCACCGCGGCCGTCGGGGCCGCCGCGCCCGCGGTCCGGGAACCGCGGGCGCTCACCACCACGCGCTATCTGCGCTACGGCGCCGGGAAGGTGGGCGGCGCCGCCGTCTCCCTGCTCGCCGTCCTGGTCACCGGGTTCTTCCTGTTCCGGCTGATTCCCGGCGACCCGGTCAAGACCATGACGGGCGGCCGGCCGGTCTCCGCCGCGCAACTCGCCGCGTACCGCAAGGAGTTCGGGCTCGATCTGCCGCTGTGGCAGCAGTTCACCGACTACTGCGGCAAGGCGCTCACCGGGGACCTCGGGACGTCGTACCAGTTCCGGGCACCCGTCGTCGACAAGATCTCCGAGGCGCTGCCCAACACACTGCTGCTCACCGGCACCGCGTTCGTGCTGTACACCCTGCTCGGCATCGTCCTCGGCACCCGCTCGGCCTGGCGCCACGGCGGGCTCGGCGACCGCCTGAACACCGGTCTGGCGCTCACCCTCTACTCCATCCCGTCGTTCTGGCTGGGCCTGCTGCTGATCATCGTGTTCTCGGTGGGGATGGGCCCGATTCCCGGGCTGTTCCCGACCGGTGGCATGGAGTCGGGCGGTGAGGAGGGCTTCGCGTACGTCCTCGATGTCGCCCACCATCTGATCCTGCCCGTCGTCACCCTGGTCGCGGTCGAGTACGGCCAGACCCTGCTGGTGGCCCGCTCGGCGCTGCTGGACGAGATGGGCAGCGACTATCTGACGACCGCCCGCGCCAAGGGGCTCAGGGACGACCTGGTCCGGCGCCGGCACGCGGTGCCGAACGCGCTGCTGCCGACGGTGACGCTGGTCTTCGTCAATCTGGGCCGGACGGTGGCGGGCGTGATCCTGGTGGAGACGGTGTTCTCCTGGCCGGGCCTGGGCGGGCTGTTCTACCAGGCGCTGAGCGTCCCCGATCTGCCCCTCGTACAGGGCCTGTTCCTCTTCTTCGCAGCGGCGGTGATCGTCATGAACACCCTGGCCGACCTGGTCTATCCGCTGCTCGACCCCCGGGTGGGCCGATGACGACCGAGACCAAGGGCACCGCGGGCGCGTCGAAGGCCGCCGGTCCGCGCGCGCTCGCCCGGCAGCGGCGACGCCAGTCCGTCGTACGTTTCTGGAAGCAGTACCGCACCCATCGCGCGGGGCTGGTGGGTCTGATCGCGCTGGCCCTGTTCGCGCTGGTGGCTCTGACGGCGCCCCTCACGGTCGGCTCGGACGTGTCCAGCGTGACGGGGGCGCCGGGGCGGCCGATGGAGAGCCCGAGCACCGAGTTCCCGCTGGGGACCGACCGGTTCGGACGCGATCTGCTGGGCCTGCTGGTGTGGGGCGCGCGAGTGTCACTGCTGGTCGGCCTACTGGCTGCCGCGCTGTCGGTGGCGATCGGCACGCTGGTCGGGATCACCGCGGGGCACTTCAAGGGGGCGTACGCCACCGTGCTGATGCGGGTCACCGACTGGTTCCTGGTGATGCCGACC
>JABFVM010000616.1 GCA_013362785.1 Streptomyces sp.
CCTCGACCCGCACATCGTCCTGCCGCTGGTGCTGCCGCCGCTGCTGCACAGCGCGGCGACGGACAGCTCGTATCTCGATCTGCGGGCTCAGATGCGTCCGGTGATGCTGCTGTCCGTCGGCTACGTCCTCTTCGCGACCTTCGCCGTCGGCTGGATCGCCTATCTCGTCGTGCCGGGGCTGCCGCTGACCGCGGCGCTGGTGCTGGGAGCGGTGGTGGCGCCGCCGGACGCGGTCGCGGCGACGGCGGTGGCGCGCCGGGTGGGGCTGCCGTCCCGGGTGACCACGATCCTCCAGGGCGAGTCCCTGGTGAACGACGCCACCGCGATCACCGCCTACCGCGTGGCGCTCGCCGCGGCCGTCGGTGAGGGTGCGACCTGGGCCGGTGGCATCGGCGAGTTCCTGCTCGCCGCGGTCGGCGGCATCGGCGTGGGACTGGTGCTGATGGTGCCGATCCACTGGCTGCGCACGCACCTCAAGGAGGCGCTGCTGCAGAACACGCTCTCCCTGCTGATCCCGTTCGTCGCGTACGCCGCCGCCGAGCAGGTCCATGCCTCCGGAGTGCTGGCGGTCGTGGTCGTCGCGCTCTACCTGGGACATCGCGCGTGGGAGGTCGACTTCGCGACCCGTCTCCAGGAGGACGCGGTGTGGCGGATGGTCGCGTTCGTCCTTGAGTCGGCGGTGTTCGCGCTGATCGGACTGCAACTGCCCGTCGTCCTCAAGGGCCTGGGCGAGTACGAGGGCGGCCCCGCCGCCTGGTACGCGATCGCCGTCTTCGCGGTGGTCGTCGTCTCGCGCTTCGTCTGGGTCTACCCGGCGACGTTCCTGCCGCGCATGATGTCCGCGCGGATCCGCGAACGCGAGGGGGACCTGAACTGGAAGGGCCCCTTCATCATCTCCTGGGCCGGCATGCGAGGCGTGGTGTCGCTGGCCATCGCCTTCTCGATCCCGCTGACGATCAACGGCGGCGAGCCGTTCCCCGAGCGCAACCTCATCCTCTTCCTGACCTTCACGACGGTCATCGGCACCCTGGTCGTCCAGGGTGTGACCCTCCCACCGCTGATCCGCGTGCTGAGACTCCCCGGCCGCGACCCGCAGGCGGAGACCCTCGCCGAGGCGAACGCCCAGGCCCAGGCCTCCCGCGCAGCCGAACGGCGCCTGGACGAACTCCTCGCCGACGACCGCAACGCCCTCCCCGACCCCCTGGCCGCCCGTCTGCGAGCGGTCCTGGAACGCCGCCGCAACTCCGTCTGGGAACGCCTCGGCCAGGCCAACCCCATCACCGGCGAGTCCGTCGACGACACCTACCGCCGGCTGTCCCGCGAGGTGATCGGCGCCGAACGGGCGGTGTTCGTCAAGCTCCGGGACGCTCGCCATATCGACGACGAGATGCTGCGAACGCTGCTGCGCAGGCTGGACCTGGAGGAGGCGGCGGCCTACCGGGAGGCGGGGTGAGGAGCGGTCACCCGGCGAACGGGGCCCCGGTGACCACGGCGGCGACCGTGGTCCCGCGCGCAAAGGCGCCTTCCTCGGCGAGGCAGACAACTCCATACAGCAATTTGGCGACATAGAGACGCTCCACGGCCACCCCGTACCGCTGCCCGTGCCGCTCCTCGAAGTCCTCGGCAAAGGCGTCGAGTTCAGGAGCGGTGCGGGCGTACCCCCCGAAGTGGAACCGCTCGTCGAGCCACCACTCACCCCGGGGCCCTCCGAACGCCTTGCCCTGCAGCGCCCGTACGTCGCCACCGAGGAACCCGCCCTTGAGCACCGGCACGCCCAGCGCCCGCTGCCCGGGACCGAGCCCGGCGGCGAGCCCGGCCAGCGTGCCGCCCGTCCCGCAGGCGACCGCGACCACATCGGCCCGCCCCCGCAGCTCCTCCCCGAGCGCGAGGCACCCCCGTACCGCAAGGGCATTGCTGCCGCCCTCCGGAACGACGTACGCATCCTCCGCGCCGGCCGCGCGCAGCACGGCGGCCAGCGTCTCCGGCTCGGTCTTGCGGCGGTACGTCGATCTGTCGACGAAGTGCAGCCGCATACCGTCGGCCGCGCACCGGGCCAGCGCCGGATTGGGCTCCCGGTCGGCGAGCTCCTGCCCACGCACCACCCCCACCGTGGACAGCCCGAGCAGCTGTCCCGCCGCCGCGGTGGCCCGCAGGTGGTTGGAGTAGGCGCCGCCGAAGGTGACGACCGTCCGGCCGGCGGCGGCGACCAGGTTCGGCGCGAGCTTGCGCCACTTGTTGCCGATCAGCTCCGGGTGGATCAGATCGTCCCGCTTCAGCAGCAGCCGGACACCACGCCGGGAGAACCGCTCGTCCATGACCTCCTGCAACGGCGAGGGAAGCCGGGGACGCAGCTCGGCGAGATCGGGTACGGCATCAGGGCTGGTCACCCCGCCATTGTCGCCCGGCGCGGGGCCCGACGGGGCAACCCCGCCCCCGCCTCCCTGCCTGCCCTACCTCAACCGGTCCCCGATCCGCGCCCGCATCCACGCCATGGTGAATCCACGGGGATCCACCTTCCCCGGCTGCCACTCCAGATGCCCGATCACCGACCGTTCCGTCCATCCGTGATGGCGGCAGACCGCGGCCGAGACCCGTTCGATCGCCTCCAGTTGGGCCTCCGGCCAAGGGTCCTCGCCGTCGCCCAGGTTCTCGCACTCGAAGCCGTAGAAGTGCCGGTTGCCGTCGGTGTTGGCCTCGTTGTCGGCAGGCAGCGCCGTCTCCGCGATGACCGCGCGCAGGACGTCGTCGTCGCCGAGACCGGCGTGGTTGGCGCGGCCGTAGCCGACCAGGTGGACCCTGCCGTCCTTGGTGATGACGCCGTGGCACAGCGGGCCCGGGAGCCCGGCGTAGCCGTCACGGCAGAGTTGCACCGTGTGCTCGCTGCCCTTGGTCACCGTGTGGTGGATCATCACGCCGTGCACGGGACCCCAGGGCCCCACGTGATTGCGGTTGTGGTGCTCCCAGTCGCCGACCTCGACGACCGTGACGCCTTCCGCCTTGAGTCTCTCCAGGAACTTGCTCGCGGACATGGGTGAGGCCATGACCGCCTCCTTCACACCTGCGTCGGCCGCCTGGCGCAGCCGCCCCGTACAGGTGCTTTACCGAGAACGGGCGGACGGGACTCCTGAAGCGGTACAGCGTGCGACTTGTTTCGGCCAGGGCGCGTGGGAGCGGCTGACGCATGGACAAGCGGCCCCTAATTGCCCATCGGCACGGTGATCCATTCCCGCTCTTTCGGGTAATAGCACAGACACACCCCGTGATGGAAGGCTCGGTCGTGCAGATCGCGATGCGCGGTGCCAGATCGGCGCCGGGGCATGACCGGGAGGGCAATTCCTTATGTCGGTAGGCGAAGAGGTCCGCACGGAGCAGGGCACGCCGCAGCAGAGTCTCGGCACTGCGGCAGCGCGGAACCTGGCCACCACGACCAAGTCCGCACCCCAGATGCAGGAGATCAGCTCCCGCTGGCTGCTGCGCACGCTGCCATGGGTGAACGTCCAGGGCGGCACGTACCGCGTCAACCGGCGGTTGACCTACGCCGTGGGGGACGGACGCATCACGTTCGTGAAGACCGGCGACCGTGTCGAGGTCATCCCGGCCGAGCTGACCGAACTGCCCGCCCTGCGGTCGTACGAGGACGAGGACGTGCTGGCGGAGCTCGCCCAACGCTGCCAGCAGCGGGAGTTCGCGGCGGGGGCCGTGATCGCGTCGTTCGGCAGCCAGACCGACGAGGTGTTCCTGCTGGCGCACGGCAGGGTGGAGAAGGTCGGCACCGGCCCCTACGGCGACGACGAGTCCCTCGGTGTCCTCGCCGACGGCGCCTACCTCGGCGAGCAGGCGCTGGTGGACGGCGACGCCATCTGGGAGTACACGGTCCGCGCGGTCACCGCCTGCACGGTGCTGGTCCTGCCCCGCCAGGACGTCGAGCAGGTCGCGGAGCGTGCCGACTCCCTGCGCGGGCACATCGAGCAGCTGCGGTCGATCCCGAACCAGCGCACCAACAGGTACGGCGAGAAGGAGATCGACCTCGCCGCCGGTCACAGCGGCGAGCCCGACATCCCGCACACCTTCGTCGACTACGAGTCCAGGCCCCGTGAGTACGAACTGAGCGTCGCCCAGACCGTGCTGCGCATCCACACGCGCGTGGCCGACCTCTACAACCAGCCGATGAACCAGACCGAGCAGCAGCTCCGGCTGACCGTGGAGGCGCTGAAGGAGCGCCAGGAGCACGAGCTCATCAACAACCGCGAGTTCGGGCTGCTCAACAACTGCGAGTACGACCAGCGGCTCCAGCCGCACGACGGCGTGCCCAGCCCCGACGACATGGACGAGTTGCTCTGCCGGCGCCGCGGCACCAAGCTGTTCCTCGCGCACCCGCGCGCGATCTCCGCGTTCGGCCGCGAGCTGAACAAGCGCGGACTCGTGCCCGAGACGATCGAGATCGCCGGCAACCGCATCCCCACCTGGCGCGGCGTCCCGATCTACCCGTGCAACAAGATCCCGGTCACCGAGGCCCGTACGACCTCGATCATCGCCATGCGTACGGGCGAGGCCGAGCAGGGTGTCATCGGTCTGCAGCAGGCGGGCATCCCGGACGAGATCGAGCCGAGCCTGTCCTGCCGGTTCATGGGCATCAACGAACAGGCCATCATCAAGTACCTCGTGACGGCCTACTACTCGGCCGCGGTTCTGGTACCGGACGCCCTCGGTGTGCTGGAGGACGTCGAGATCGGGCGCTGGAGGTGACGTTTCCGCACCTGGGGGCCGTGTCCGCGCGGGGCAGGGCGGGTACATCCTCGTCGTACGCGCCCAGCCGCAGCGGGAACGCCTCCGCCCGCGGACTCTCCGAGAGGGAACCCATGGCCGAGTCGACGACGCGAACGACGCGGCGTGCCACCACGACCGGCCCGCTCGACGGTCCCGAGGCGGCGGTCATCCTGGAGCGCGCCCGGGCCCTGACCGACCCCGAACTGCGCGCCGCCGTCGAGTCGTTGCCGGACTCCATGCGCCGGATCGCGCGCTATCACTTCGGCTGGGAGCACGCGGACGGCACCCCGGCGGCGGGCGGCGCGGGCAAGGCGATCCGTCCCGCGCTCGTCCTCACGGCGGCCGCCGCACTCGGCGGACCGGGGGCGCGGGCGGCTGCCGTACCGGCGGCCGTGGCGGTGGAACTGGTGCACAACTTCACGCTGTTGCACGACGACGTGATGGACCGGGACACCACCCGTCGGCACCGGCCCACCGCCTGGACCGTGTTCGGCGACGCCGACGCCATCCTCGCCGGGGACGCCCTCCAGGCGCTGGCCCTGCGGCTGCTCGCCGAGGACCCGCACCCGGCGTCCACCGCGGCCGCCGTACGGATCGCGGACTGCGTCGTCGAACTGTGCGCCGGCCAGCACGCGGACACGTCGATGGAGAAGCGCGGCCCCGCCGAGGTCGGCCTCGACGAGGTGCTCGCCATGGCCGAGGCCAAGACGGGCGCGCTGCTGGGGTGCGCCTGCGCGCTCGGCGCGCTCTACGCGGGAGCGGCCGAGGAGGACGTGGCGGCGCTGGACGCGTTCGGCCGTGAGGCGGGGCTCGCCTTCCAGCTCATCGACGACGTGATCGGCATATGGGGCGACCCGAGCCACACCGGCAAGCCGGCCGGCGCGGATCTCGCCGCACGCAAGAAGTCCCTCCCGGTCGTCGCCGCGCTGACCTCCGGCGGTCCGGCGGCGGCGGAGCTGGCCGCGCTGTACGAAGTGCCGTGCGACAAGGAGGACGAGGAGAGCTTGGCCCGGATCGCGCTCGCCGTCGAGCGAGCGGGCGGACGCGACTGGGCGCAGGCCCAGGCCGCCGACCGGATGGCCCGAGCCATGCAGGAACTGGCCCGCGCGGTCCCCGACCCGGAGGAGGCGGGCGGACTCCTGGCCCTCGCCGAGTTCGTGACACGACGCAGCAACTGAGGGCCGCGGCGGCGGCCGACGGCACTGCTCAGGGCCCCGGAGCCACGGGGCCGTACGGTTCCTGACCCCGTACGGCAGCCGACGGGCTCCGGAATGACGGGTCCCGCACATCCCCACGGTGTGCGGGGCCCGTCCCTGTGTGCCGGTCCGCGTATCGATCTCTCCCCCCCCCGCGTACCGGCCGGATCTCGACAAACTCCTTCCCTGGAAGGCGCGCACGCCCCAATCCCCCTACGATCAAGGGCGGTTGACATGAAGGGGCGGGTACACATGGGCGTGGCGATCCGGACGGCGGGGGAAGCGGACCGGGAGTTGGTGGTCGGGCTGCTGGACGCGGCCTTCCAGGACGATCCGGTGAGCGGCTGGGTGTTCCCGGGTGAGGAGCACCGCCGTACCCGGCACCCCGTGCTGATGGCCGCCTTCACCGACATCGTGCTGGCCGACGGCCGTATCGATCTCACCGAGGACGGCACGGCCTGCGCGCTGTGGCTGTCCGTCCCCGCGCAGAACCACGGACTCGATCCCGAGCACGCCGACGACGAGGACCCCGCACGGCTGCGTGCCGCGGTCGACCCGGACAACGAGCGGGTGGAGCAGATCGCCCGGCTGACCGCCGGTATCCACCCCTCCGGCCACGCGCACGAATACCTGTGGATGATCGCCGTCGATCCCGGGCACCAGGGCAAGGGCCTCGGCACCGCGCTCATCGCCTCGGTTCTCGACCGCTGCGACCGGGACGGCCTGCCCGCCTATCTGGAGGCGAGCAGCGCCCGGAGCAGGAAGCTGTACGAACGCCTCGGCTTCGAGCTCAAGGGCCGCCCCCTCGACCTCCCGGACGGCCCCCTGATGTGGCCGATGTGGCGCGAGCCGCGCGGCTGAACCCCGCCCGCCGCCGTACCCGCCCGCCATTCGGAACCTCCTCTCCCACTTTCGCCGGGTGCCGGAAACGCCGTTGCAACCACTACAAGCGAAGTAGTACAACTGAAGCACTACAACCGGAGTGGTTGACCAGTCTGCGGAATACGGAAAGAGACCGGCTTGCGAAAGCTCACGTACTTCATCGCCTGCTCGATCGACGGGTTCATCGGGGACCCGAGCGGAGACGGGTCGGCGATGATGGCCTTCGTCGACGAGGAGTACCTCGCCTTCCTCAAGGACGAATACCCGGAGACCCTGCCGACCCACGGCCGTCGGGCGCTCGGCCTCGACGATCTGGAGAACAAGGGATTCGACACGATCATCCAGGGCCGGGGCAGCTACGACCTGGCCCTGAAGGAGGGCATCACCAGCCCCTACGCCCATCTGCGCGAGTACGTCGCCTCGCGCACCCTGACCGAGTCGCCCGACCCGAACGTCGAGATCATCGGCGACGACCTGGTCGGCAAGGTGCGCGAACTCAAGGCCGAGGACGGCGCCTTGGGCATCTACCTGTGCGGCGGCGCGCAGGTCGCGGGTGAACTGCGAGACGAGATCGACGAGCTCGTCATCAAGACCTACCCCATCGTGTACGGCACGGGCATGCCGATGTTCGGCTCGGGTCTCGCCGTCACGGAGTTCACCTTCGACGGGGTGCGGACGTTCGGCAACGGCGTCGTGGTTCGTACGTACAGCAGGAAGCGCTGAGCGGTCTCCCGCCCTACTCTGAGGGCATGGGCAGCCAAGAGCACGTCTGTCCCGACTGTGGACAGCCTGTCGACACGGTGGTCAAGCGCCACAAGACGCTGGGCGCCTGGGTCCCCACCTGGGTGGGCGGCCCGTGCCGGAACCCCGACTGCGCGGCGTACGTCGAGGAAGGCGCCGAGCACGAGGAGAAGCACGGGCGGCCGGAGCGGCCCGAACAGCCCGAGACGCCCGCCGCGAAAAAATCCTGAACCCCGTGTCGAGAATCCCGGTCCGGCTCCGACGTCCCCTGTGAGAGCCGCCCGCCACGGGCGGCCCGAGCCGACGGAAACCGAGGGAGCGGACTGATGAAGTACCTGGTCATGGTGCAGGGCTCGCAGGCGGACTACGAGGCGATGCAGGGCAAGGGGTCCGAGCACTCCGTGGCCTGGAGCCAGCAGGACGTCCAGGCGATGTACGCCTTCATGCAGGCCCTCAACGACGACCTCGCCGAGACCGGCGAGATGATCGACGGACACGGGCTGGCCGAGCCTGCGAAGACCCGGCACGTCACGCTGGGCGACGACGGCAAGGCGGTGATCACCGACGGGCCGTACGGCGAGACCAAGGAGTTGCTGGCCGGCTACTGGGTCCTGGACTGCGCGAGCCTGGAGCGGGTCACGGAGATCGCCGAGCGCGTCCTCCAGTGCCCCCAGCCCGACGGGGCCCCCGCGTACCCGGTCGTGATCCGGCCCATCGACGACGGCTCCGGGGACGTCTGAGCCGTCCGGAACCACGGGACATGAGCACCACACCCGAGACCGAGGACCTGCTGCGCCGCCACGCGCCGCAGGTCCTCGGCGCGCTGGTGCGGCGGTACGGCCACTTCGACAG
>JABFVM010000598.1 GCA_013362785.1 Streptomyces sp.
TCGCCAAGGCCGAGATACCCGGCCTGCGGATCGCGACGTACGGCGGTGACGCCCCCGACGACCTGCTGCGCCGCCCGGCACCCGACGGGCCGTTTCCCGCCGCCGACACCGCGGCCGACGACGTCGCGCTCATCGCCTTCACCTCGGGGACCACCGGACGGCCCAAGGGCTGTATGCACTTCCACCGGGATGTGCTCGCGATAGCGGACACCTTCTCGGAACATGTGCTGCAGCCACATGTGGGCGATGTCTTCGCCGGCAGTCCCCCGCTCGGCTTCACCTTCGGCCTCGGCGGTCTCGTCATCTTCCCGATGCGGGTCGGCGCCAGCGCCCTGCTGCTCGAACAGGCCGGTCCCAAACAGCTGTTGCCCGCGATCGGCGAACACCGGGTGTCGGTGCTGTTCACCGCGCCGACGGCGTACCGCGCGATGCTCGACGAGCTCGACTCGCACGACATCACCTCGCTGCGCCGCTGTGTCTCCGCGGGCGAGAACCTGCCCGCCGCCACCTGGCAGACCTGGCACGAGCGGACCGGGCTGCGCATCATCAACGGCATCGGCGCCACCGAGCTGCTGCACATCTTCATCTCCGCGGCCGACGAGAACATCAGGCCCGGGACGACGGGGGTGCCGGTACCGGGGTGGCACGCGCGTGTGGTCGACGAGGACGGCCAGGAAGTGCCCGACGGGGAACCGGGGCTGCTCGCCGTGCGGGGGCCGGTCGGCTGCCGCTATCTCACCGACCCCCGTCAGCGCGAGTACGTTCGGTACGGCTGGAACATCACCGGCGACACCTACGTCCGGGAGAGTGACGGCTACTTCCGCTATGTCGCCCGCGCGGACGACATGATCATCTCGGCCGGTTACAACATCGCGGGCCCGGAGGTCGAGGAGGCCCTGTCGCGCCACCCGGACGTCCTGGAGACGGCGGTGGTGGGGCGGCCCGACGAGGCGCGCGGTCAGGTCGTGGTGGCATACGCGGTGCTCAGGGAGGGTGCGAGACGCGACGTGGAGGCGCTGCGCGCGTTCGTCAAGGCCGAGCTGGCGCCGTACAAGTGCCCGCGTGAGATCGTCTTCCTGGACGCGCTGCCCCGCACGGCGACCGGCAAGCTCCAGCGGTTCCGGCTGCGCGTCGGAAGTGACCCGCGGGGTGACCGGCAGTGATCCGTACGACCTAAGATGATCAACGTGTCCGACCAGCATGCACCACGGTCTCTCATCGTCACGCTCTACGGCGCCTACGGCCGCCATATGCCCGGCCCGGTGCCGGTCGCGGAGCTGATCAGACTCCTGGCCGCGGTCGGCGTGGACGCCCCCTCCGTACGTTCGTCGGTGTCCCGTCTCAAGCGGCGCGGGCTGCTGCTGCCCGCCCGTACGGCGCAGGGCGCGGCCGGGTACGAACTGTCGCCGGACGCCCGTCAGTTGCTCGATGACGGCGACCGGCGGATCTACACGACCGTGCCGCCCGAGGACGAGGGCTGGGTGCTCGCGGTGTTCTCGGTGCCGGAGTCGGAGCGGCAGAAGCGGCATGTGCTGCGCTCCCGGCTGGCCGGGCTCGGCTTCGGCACGGCTGCCCCGGGGGTGTGGATCGCGCCGGCACGGCTGTACGAGGAGGCCCGGCACACCCTCGCGCGGCTGCGCCTGGAGGAGTACGTCGACTTCTTCCGCGGCGAGCACCTCGGCTTCACGCCGACCGCCGAGGCCGTCGCCCGCTGGTGGGACCTGGCGGCGATCGCCAAGGAGCACGAGGCGTTCCTCGACCGCCACGCGCGCGTGCTGCACGACTGGGAGCGACGGCAGGACACCCCGCCCGAGGAGGCCTACCGGGACTACCTCCTCGCCCTGGACTCCTGGCGCCATCTCCCGTACACCGATCCCGGCCTGCCCGCCCGGCTGCTGCCCGAGGACTGGCCGGGCGCGCGCTCGGCCGCCGTGTTCCGGGGACTGCACGCGCGTCTGCGTGACGCGGGAGCGGAATACGCCGGTCTATGACCTCGTGTTTCAGACCCACATGTTGCAGACCCACATGTTGCAGACCCACATGTGCACACCCTCCATGGGGGGATGCCCTCACGTCCCCAGCGTGAGCCGGGGCTTGGGGGCGTCTGTGCGTCCGGTCTGTGGGCGGCGGCTGCCCGCCCGGTACGGGGCCGGCCAGGCGACGCCCGGGCCGACGTAGCCCTGCTCGGCCGCCGCGTGCAGTGTCCAGTGCGGGTCGTAGAGGTGGGGGCGGGCGAGGGCGCACAGGTCCGTGCGGCCCGCGAGGATCAGTGAGTTGACGTCGTCCCAGGAGGAGATCGCACCGACCGCGATCACCGGGAGGCCGGTGAGGTGGCGGATCCGGTCCGCGTACGGCGTCTGGTACGACCGCCCGAACTCCGGCCGCTCGTCGGCCACGACCTGGCCGGTGGACACGTCGACCGCGTCGGCGCCGTGCGCGGCGAAGGCGCGGGCGATCTCGACGGCGTCCTCGGCGGTCGTGCCGCCGTCGGCCCAGTCGGTGGCGGAGATACGGACGGTCATGGGCCGTTCCTCCGGCCATACGCCGCGCACGGCGTCGAAGACTTCGAGCGGGAAGCGGAGCCGTTTCTCCAGGGAACCGCCGTAGGCGTCGGTGCGCCGGTTGGTGAGCGGGGAGAGGAAGCCGGAGAGCAGATAGCCGTGCGCGCAGTGCAGTTCGAGGAGGTCGAAGCCGGCCCGGGCGGCGCGCCAGGCGGCTGCCGTGAACTGCTCGCGGATGTCGGTGAGTTGGGGGCGGGTCAGCTCGCGCGGGGTCTGGCTGTACGGCTTGTAGGGGATCGGGGACGGTGCCACGAGCGGCCAGTTGCCGTCCTCCAGGGGCTCGTCCATGCCCTCCCACATCAGCTTGGTCGACCCCTTGCGGCCGCTGTGGCCGAGCTGCACGCCGATCGCGGTGCCGGGGGCCTGGGCGTGCACGAACTGGACGATCCGCTTCCAGGCGTCGGCCTGCCTGCCGGTGTAGAGGCCGGCACAGCCGGGGGTGATCCGTCCCTCCGGGCTGACGCACACCATCTCGGTCATCACCAGGCCGGCGCCGCCGAGGGCGCGGGCGCCGAGATGGACGAGGTGGAGGTCGCCGGGGATGCCGTCCGTGGCGGAGTACATGTCCATCGGGGAGACGACGACCCGGTTGCGCAGGGTCAGGCCGCGCAGCCGGAAGGGGGTGAACATCGGGGGCGTGCCGGGCGGGCAGCCGAACTCGCCCTCCACGGACTCGGTGAAGTGGGCGTCGCGCAGGCGCAGGTTGTCATGGGTGACGCGGCGGCTGCGGGTGAGCAGGTTGAAGGCGAACTGGCGCGGCGGCTGGTCGAGGTAGAGGCCGAGGTTCTCGAACCACTCCAGGCTGGCGCGGGCGGCGCGCTGCGTGGAGGCGACGACCGGCTTGCGTTCTCCCTCATAAGCCGCCAACGCCCGTTCCAGGGAAGGCTGTTCCTCCAGACAGGCGGCGAGTGCGAGGGCGTCCTCGACGGCCAGCTTGGTGCCGGAGCCGATGGAGAAGTGCGCGGTGTGGGCGGCGTCGCCGAGCAGGACGATGTTGCCGTGCGACCAGCGCTCGTTGACGACCGTGCGGAAGGTCGTCCAGGCCGACTTGTTGGATTTGAGGGGCCGTCCACCGAGTGCCTCCGCGAAGATCTTGGCGCAGCGCTCGACGGACTCCTGCTCGTCGAGTTCCGCGAACCCGGCGGCCTGCCAGACCTCTTCCCGCATCTCGACGATCACGGTGGAGGCGTCGGGCGCGTACGGGTATCCGTGCAGCTGCATCACGCCGTGTTCGGTCTCGGCGATCTCGAAGCGGAAGGATGTGAAGGCGAAGTCCGCGGCGAGCCAGATGTAGCGGCAGTGGTGTTCGGCGACATGGGGGCGGAACACATGGGTGTAGGCCTCGCGGGTGGTGCTGTGCACACCGTCGGCGGCGATGACGAGGTCGTACGCCTCCGCCAGCCAGGCGGGGTAGGGGGCTTCGGAGCGGAAGCGGAGCTCTACGCCGAGGGTGTGGCAGCGGTCGTGCAGGATTTCCAGGAGGCGTTTTCTGCCCAGTGCCGCGAAGCCGTGTCCTCCGGAGGTCTGGCGGGTGTTGCGGTGGACGATGTCGATGTCGTCCCAGCGGGTGAAGTGGGATTGCATGGCTTCGTAGACCGCGGGGTCGGCGTGTTCGATGCCGCCGAGGGTTTCGTCGGAGAGGACCACTCCGAAGCCGAAGGTGTCGTCGGGGGCGTTGCGTTCCCAGACGGTGACCTCGCGGTCGGGGGCGAGGCGCTTCAGTAGGGCGGCGGCGTAGAGGCCACCGGGGCCGCCGCCGATGATCGCGACACGTAGGGGGTGGCTGGTCGTCATTGGCGACTGCGGGCTCGTCGTGGCTGGTCGCGCAGTTCCCCGCGCCCCTTTGGTCGGCACAGTCACCGCCCCCTCCACTTCGGCGGGCGCTTCTCCGTGAACGCCGCGTGGAACTCTGTGTAGTCCTCGCCGTTCATCAGCAGCGCCTGCGTCGACGCGTCCATTTCCACCGCTGCCGCCAGTGGCATGTCCAGCTCGGCTGTCAGGAGGGCCTTCGTCTGGGCGTACGCCAGTGCCGGGCCGTCGGCGAGGCGCCGGGCGAGTGCTCCGGCGGTCTCGTCCACCCGGCCCTCGTCCGTCAGCTCGCTGATGAGGCCGATGCGTTCGGCCTCGGGTGCCCTCACCGGTTCGCCCAGCATGAGCAGGCGGGTGGCGTGGCCCAGGCCGACGACCCTGGGCAGGAGATAGGCCGCGCCCATGTCGCCGCCCGACAGGCCTACCCGGGTGAAGAGGAAGGCGAAGCGGGCGGTGGGGTCGGCGACGCGGAAGTCGGCCGCGAGGGCCAGTACGGCGCCGGCCCCCGCCGCCACTCCGTGCACCGCCGCGATCACCGGGAACGGGCACTCCCGTACGGCCCGCACCACCTGCCCGGTCATCCGGTTGAAGTCGAGCAGCTGGGCGGTGTCCATGGACAGGGTCGCGCCGATGATCTCGTCGACGTCGCCGCCGGAGCAGAAGCCGCGGCCCTCACCGGCCAGCACCAGGGCCCGTACCGCCCGCTCGCGGGACAGCTCGGCGAGCAGATCGCGCAGGTCGGCGTAGGCGCCGAAGGTGAGCGCGTTGAGTTTCTCGGGGCGGGCGAGGGTGACGGTGGCGACCCCGTCGGCGTACTCGACCCGCAGATGCTTCCACTCGGGAGTGCGGGCGGCGGAGCCGGTGAAGGGACTCATGACGTGCGGCCTCCTCGGGCGGACGGCGGGCACTGCATCACTGAGCTCTACCCTTCGAGCTCTATCCCTTGAAGTTATCACCCAACTTTGACTGTCGTCACGACCACGCGATAACCCGTTCGGGCGTGATCCTGGCATGTCTATGTGTGCCCTGGATGTGACCTGGCCCCGTCACATCCGTCACGACTCGTCGACACGGCGGTAACGGCGGGATCGACCGTGCGAGGCCGACCGTTCACCTGGGTAAGCCGCCCAGCAGTCGGGGCCGAAGGTCCCGAACGGTGCCCGTCGGATGCCTCAGCCGGGTGGCGCCGTACCATTCATAAGGTTGAAAGCAGGACAGCCTGCTCATGAACGGACCCGCCTTGCAAGATCGCTCCGCCGCCTCCGCCTCCTGGCGTATCGCGCTGCCGCACACCGCCGCGGCCGTGCCCGTCGCCCGTGCACTGGTCCGTACGGCGCTGGCCGAGCTGGAGCATGCCGCCGACAGCGACACCGCGGAGCTCCTCACGGCGGAACTGGTCGCGAACGCCGTCGAGCACACCGCGGGCAGCGGCCCGATAGAGCTGGTGGTGGAGCTGCTGCCGTCCGGCTGCCAGGTCGAGGTGCACGACCCGGACCCGGCCCCGCCGGGCAACCTGACCCGCCCGGCCGTCGGCGACCCGGACCCCTGGCAGGAGCACGGTCGCGGTCTGCTCCTGATCCGCGCCCTGAGCTCCTCCTGCGGCCACCGCCCGACGGATTCCGGCAAGGCGGTGTGGTTCAGGCTCCCGGTCCTGCCGGCCCAACGCCGCTCGGCATAAACACCCCAAGGGGCGCCCGGCCCTGCGGGAATTCCGCCCCGCCGATCAACCCAGCGTCGCCACCAGCACCGCCTTGATCGTGTGCATCCGGTTCTCCGCCTCGTCGAAGACCACCGAGTGCACCGACTCGAAGACCTCGTCGGTCACCTCAAGCGACTCCAGCCCATGACTCTCGAAGATCTCGCGGCCGACCTTGGTGCCGAGATCATGGAACGCCGGCAGACAGTGCAGGAACTTGACGTCGGGGTTCCCGGTGGCCCGCAGCACGTCCATGGTCACCGCATAGGCGCCGAGCGCGGCGATCCGCTCGTCCCAGACCTCCTTGGGCTCCCCCATGGACACCCACACGTCGGTGGCGACGAAGTCGGCGCCGCGCACCCCCTCGGCCACGTCCTCGGTGAGCGTGATGAAGGCGCCGCTGCGCTCCGCCAGCTCGCGGGCCCGGGCCACGACCTCGTCGCTCGGCCAGTACTCCTTGGGCGCGACGACCCGGACGTCCATGCCGAGCAGCGCGCCGGTGATCAGGTACGAGTTGCCCATGTTGAAGCGGGCGTCGCCGAGGTAGGCGAAGGCGATCTCCTTGGGCGCCTTGCCGCTGTGCTCGGTCATCGTCAGCACGTCGGCCAGCATCTGGGTGGGGTGCCAGTCGTCGGTGAGGCCGTTGAAGACGGGCACGCCCGCGTACCGCGCCAGCTGCTCCACGTTGGCCTGGCTGTCCCCGCGGTACTCGATCCCGTCGTACATCCGCCCCAGCACGCGCGCGGTGTCCTTCACGGACTCCTTGTGGCCGATCTGCGAGCCCGACGGGTCCAGGTACGTCGTGGAGGCACCCTGATCGGCGGCGGCGACCTCGAAGGCGCAGCGCGTGCGCGTGGAGGTCTTCTCGAAGATCAGCGCGATGTTCCGGCCCCGCAGGTACTGCGTCTCGACCCCGGCCTTCTTGGCTGCCTTCAGCTCGGCGGCCAGCTCGACCAGCCCGAGGAACTCCTGCTCGGTGAAGTCGAGCTCCTTGAGGAAGTGGCGGCCGGCGAGGGCGGTCGGGACAGTCGCCATGAGGGCGCTCCAGAGGTACGAGTACAGAGGACCTTGGAAGTCTATACGACCATCAGCATTTCTATACAGGCGACCTTCGTCACCCCTCTCCGCCATGGCGACCTTCGTCACCCCTCTCCGCTATACGGCCGCCCGCTCGACCGGACAGCTCATACAGCGTGGCCCGCCCCTCCCCCGCCCCAGCTCACTGCCCGGAATCTCGATCACCTCGATGCCCTGCTTGCGCAGATGCGTGTTGGTGGTGGAGTTCCGCTCGTAGGCCACGACGACACCCGGCTCGACCGCGAGCACATTGCAGCCGTCGTCCCACTGCTCACGCTCGGCCGCGTGGACGTCCTGCGTCGCGGTCAGGACCCGGATCTCGTTCAGTCCGAGGGCGGCGGCGATCGCGCGATGCATGTGCTCCGGCGGATGGTCGGTGACCTTCAGCTCCTTGTCTCCGGCGCCCGGTTCGATGGTGTACGAGCGGAGCATGCCGAGCCCGGCGTACTGGGTGAAGACATCGCCGTCGACCATCGTCATCACGGTGTCGAGATGCATCAGCGCACGCCGCTTGGGCATGTCGAGGGCCACGATGGTCTGCGCCGACCCGGCGGCGAACAGCTTGTGGGCGAGCATCTCGACCGCCTGGGGCGTCGTCCGCTCGCTCATGCCGATCAGCACCGCGCCGTTGCCGATCACCAGGACGTCCCCGCCCTCGATGGTGGAGGGGTAGTCCGCCTGCCCCTCGGACCAGAAGTGGAACGTTTCGTCACGGAAGAGCGGGTGATGCCGGTAGATCGCCTCGAAGTGCACGGTCTCGCGCTGCCGGGCGGGCCAGCGCATCGCGTTGACCGAGACGCCGTCGTAGATCCAGGCGGAGGTGTCGCGGGTGAAGAGGTGGTTGGGCAGGGGCGCGAGGAGGAAGTCGTCGAGCTCCATGACATGGAAGCGCACGGAGGTCGGCTCGGGGTGCACCTCCAGGAACTCCCGCTTGGTCATGCCGCCGACGAGCGCCTCGGCCAGCTCGGGCGAGGGCAGGCCCTCGAAGGCCGCACGGAGGTGGTCGGTGGCGAGCACCCCGTACTCCTTCTCGTCGAAGACCCGGTCCAGCACGAGCCGCCGGGCCGCGGGGACCTCCAGGGCCTCGGTGAGCAGGTCGCCGAAGAGGTGGACGATGACGCCCCGGTCGCGCAGCACATCGGCGAACCCGTCGTGCTCGGCGCGCGCCCGACGCACCCAGAGCACGTCGTCGAAGAGCAGCGCGTCCTTGTTGCTGGGGGTGAGCCTTTTGAGCTCAAGATCCGGCCGGTGCAGGATGACGCGGCGC
>JABFVM010000041.1 GCA_013362785.1 Streptomyces sp.
CAGATCTCCCGCACTCCCAGACCCCTAGGAGCTGTCGTGAAGGACGCCTTCGGCATCCCCCAGTCCCTGCTCGTCCTCGGCGGTACGTCCGAGATCGCGCTGGCCACCACACGCCGCCTGATCGCGCGCCGTACCCGCACGGTCTGGCTGGCGGGCCGCCCGTCGCCCGCACTGGAGCAGGCTGCCGCCGACCTGCGGGGCCTCGGCACGGACGTACGCACCGTGGCCTTCGACGCACTGGACCCCGAGTCCCACGAGACGGTGCTCGGCAAGGTCTTCGCGGAGGGCGACGTCGACATGGTGCTCCTCGCCTTCGGAGTCCTCGGCGACCAGGCACGCGACGAGCGCGAGCCGCTCAGCGCCGTGCGGGTCGCCCAGACCAACTACACGGGCGCCGTCTCGGCGGCCCTGGTCAGCGCGAGCGCCCTCCAGTCCCAGGGCCACGGCTCGCTCGTCGTCCTCTCCTCCGTCGCCGGCGAGCGGGCCCGCCGCGCCAACTTCATCTACGGCTCCAGCAAGGCCGGCCTCGACACCTTCAGCCAGGGCCTGGGCGACGCCCTGCACGGCACCGGCGTCCACGTCATGGTCGTACGCCCCGGATTCGTCCGCTCGAAGATGACCGCGGGCCTGGCGGAGACCCCCCTGGCGACCACACCGGAAGCGGTCGCAACGGCAATCGAACTGGGCCTGCGCCGCCGCTCGGAAACGGTGTGGGTGCCGGGCGCTCTCAGGCTGGTGATGTCAGCACTACGGCACGCGCCGCGGGCGCTGTTCCGACGGTTGCCCCTGTAAGCCCCGGTTCGGCAGCGCCCTGAAGGGGCGCGGGGCTGTATCGATGTGCGGCTCCGCCGCGAGGGCGCGACCAGCCACAACGGCGCCGCAGCCGACGAACGACCGCCCACGGCACTTCCGTGGTCACGGCCCGACCAGCGGAGCTAACTCGTCGGGAGGGACCCGCGCACATGCCCCGCCTGCGGCGGCACCACAGAGCTGCCGAAGGCGAAGTCCCGAAGCTTGCGCCACACGCCGTCGGCGCCCTGTTCGTAGAGCGCGAAGCCGGTGCAGGGCCAGCCGGCCTCGTAGTCGGCGAGTTCCTCGAAGGCACGGTCCATCGACTCCTCGTCGATGCCATGGGCGACCGTGACATGCGGGTGGTACGGGAACAGCAGTTCGCGCGCCACGGGCCCGGAGGCGTCGCGGACCTGCTTCTGCAGCCAGGTGCAGGCCTCGGCGCCCTCCACGACCTGGACGAAGACGACCGGCGACAGGGGCCGGAAGGTGCCGGTGCCGGACAGCCGCATCGGGAAGGGGCGGCCGGCCGACGCGACCTCGACGAGATGCGCCTCGATCGCCGGCAGCAGCGCGGAGTCGACCTCTGTCGGCGGCAGCAGCGTGACATGCGTGGGGATGCCGTGAGCAGCGGCGTCGCCGAAGCCCGCGCGCCGCTCCTGGAGCAGGCTGCCGTGAGGCTCCGGGACCGCGATCGACACACCGATCGTTACGGTCCCCACGTCGTCTCCTGTCGTCTGTCGGTGAGCTCGCCCGTCGCGAGAAGCTCGTCCTCTTGTGAGCTCATGCCCTGTTGGTGAGCGCGAGTGGCCACTGATGCGGCCATTCGGCTATCGACTGTACGGCCACGGCTGTGCTGCGGGCAGGCGCAACCGTAGTGATGTGCAGCGCTGTGCGGTGGTACGGCAGTGTTCCGGCCGTGTGCCGTGGTGCGGACTCAGTGCTTGGCGGGCAGGAAGCCCACCTTGTCGTACGCCTGGGAGAGCGTCTCCGCGGCGACGGCGCGCGCCTTCTCCGCGCCCTTGGCCAGGATCGAGTCCAGCGTCTCCGGGTCGTCCAGATACTGCTGGGTGCGCTCCCGGAAGGGCGTCACGAACTCGACCATGACCTCGGCGAGGTCCGTCTTGAGCGCACCGTAGCCCTTGCCGTCGTACTTCTGCTCAAGTTCCGCGATTCCCGTCCCCGTGAGGGTCGAGTAGATGGTGAGCAGGTTGCTGACACCCGGCTTGTTCTCGGCGTCGTAGCGGATGACGGTGTCGGTGTCGGTGACCGCGCTCTTGACCTTCTTCGCGGTGGCCTTGGGCTCGTCCAGCAGGTTAATGAGGCCCTTCGGCGTGGACGCCGACTTGCTCATCTTGATCGCCGGGTCCTGAAGGTCGTAGATCTTCGCCGTCTCCTTGAGGATGTACGGCTTCGGGACGGTGAAGGTCTGGCCGAAACGGCCGTTGAAGCGCTCGGCGAGGTCACGGGTGAGCTCGATGTGCTGGCGCTGGTCCTCGCCGACCGGGACCTCGTTGGCCTGGTACAGCAGGATGTCCGCGACCTGGAGGATCGGGTAGGTGAACAGGCCGACCGAGGCACGGTCCGCGCCCTGCTTGGCGGACTTGTCCTTGAACTGGGTCATGCGGGAGGCCTCGCCGAAGCCGGTGAGGCAGTTCATGACCCAGGCGAGCTGGGCGTGCTCGGGGACATGGCTCTGGACGAACAGCGTGCAGCGCTCGGGGTCGAGACCGGCCGCGAGCAGCTGGGCGGCGGCGAGCCGGGTGTTGGAGCGCAGCTCGGCCGGGTCCTGCGGGACCGTGATCGCGTGCAGGTCGACGACCATGTAGAACGCGTCGTGGGACTCCTGCAGGGCCACCCACTGGCGGACGGCGCCGAGGTAGTTGCCGAGGTGGAACGAGCCTGCGGTGGGCTGGATTCCGGAGAGCACGCGGGGACGATCAGAGGCCATGTTCACCATTCTCTCAGGTGTCGGGGGCCGATCCGGAACTGGTGGGAAACAGATGGGAACCGATCCGTCTCCGGCGGTGTAACAAGAGTGTGAGGACGCGGGAGGGGGGCCGCATCGTCGATGAGGCCGCGGTGATCGCACGCGTACGCGCCGGGGAGCCGGAGGCGTACGCGCAGCTGGTGCGGGCCCATACGGGCATCGCGCTCAGGGCGGCCGCGGCGCTCGGGGCGGGTGCGGACGCGGAGGACGTGGTGCAGCAGGCCTTCGTCAAGGCGTACTGCTCGCTGGGCCGGTTCAAGGACGACTCGGCGTTCAAGCCATGGCTGCTGGCGATCGTCGCCAATGAGACGAGGAACACAGTGCGTACGGCGGCCCGCCAGCGCACGCTCGCCGGCCGTGAGGCGGCGTTCGCGGAGGCGGAGCCACTGATACCGGAATCGGCCGACCCCGCGGTCGCCGCGCTGGAGATAGAGCGCCGCGCCGCACTGCAGGCCGCCCTGGAGAAGCTGAGCGAGGAGCATCGCCTGGTCGTCACCTACCGCTATCTCCTGGAGATGGACGAGTCCGAGACGGCCCAGGCCCTGGGCTGGCCCCGGGGCACGGTGAAATCCCGGCTGAACCGCGCCCTGCGGAAGCTGGAGCGCTTGCTGCCGGATTTTCAGCCTCGGGAGGGAGGTGATGAGCATGGGTGACGGACGGACTCCGTACGACGGTGAGGGACGGACTCCGTACGACGGTGACGGACGCCAGGCATACGAGCGGGGCGGCGCCGGTGATCGCAGGCGGAGCTCGGAGGCAGCGCGGCTGCCCGAGGAGCTGAGGGCGCTCGGGCGGTCGCTGGACGTGCCGGGCGCGGCGGATGCGACTGACGGTGCCGAGACGATGGTCGAGCGGGTGCTCGGGCAGATACTCGCGGAGCAGGTGCCGGTTCCGGTGGCCGGGCCGCCGGGGGCCGCCGAGCGACTGCGGGCGGTGCGGCGCTGGACACGGCTGCGGTGGCGGTCGCTGACGGCGGCGCTGTGCGGCCTGCTGACGGTGCTGGTGCTCACACCCCCGGTGCGGGCGGCGGTCTTCGACTGGTTCGGCTTCGCCGGGGTCGAGGTGCGGTACGACCCGTCCGCGGTCCCCTCGCCCGGCGCCGAGGTCCCGGGCTGCGGCCGGTCGACGTCGCTCGCGCAGGCGGAGCGCCGGGCCGGTTTCGAGGCCCTGGTACCGGACGGGCTCGGGGCTCCCGACACGGCGGCGGTGGCCGGCGAGCCGCGGGGCCGTTTCCTGGTGAGCCTGTGCTGGCGCGAGGACGGTCGCACGGTACGGCTGGACGAGCGCCGGGCGAGTCTGGACGTCAGCTTCGCCAAGACGGTGCGCGAACAGCCGGAATGGATCTCCCTGGACACGGACACCTCGGAGGGAGGCTCAGCCGACACGGCCCTGTGGTTCGCCCGGCCACACCTGCTGACCTACTGGCTGGTGGACGGGAGCGGGGAGCGCTACACGCGCGAGGAGCGCACAGCCGGGCCCACGCTGCTGTGGATGCACCGGGCAGGGGGCGAGACCGTGACGCTGCGGCTGGAAGGGGTCGCGTCGAAGGAGCGGGCGGTGGAGATCGCGCGGTCCCTCGGGTAGGCGTCCGCGCGGCCTCCGAGCAGCCATCGGAAAAAGGTGGTCCGGGAGTGGGAACCCAGGCGGGTCGGGCGGTGTACCAGAAGTGACATGCGGCTCGCCCCGAGCGGACGGGCCGCACGGGGATCGCTCGCTTGGGGGTTGGGATGTTCGGACACGGGGTCGGTGGCTTGGGAGACCGGCTGGGGGCACAGGGCGTCGGCTGCTCGGGAGACGGCTCGCCCGAGCGCGCGGGCGGCTGGAGGGTGCGGTGCCGTGAACTCACGGCGCTGACGGGGGCGTTGGGGGCGGCGTTCGCCTTGCTGCTGTGGGGTGCCGCGTCCCCCGCGTCGGCGGGCGGACCGACGAGCGTGCTCCTGGTCTCACCGGAGAGCACGGAGACGGCCGCGCTGTACTACTCCGACAAGGAGTACGACGAGCTGGCGCGACTGCTCGGCTCACCGGGCAGCGGCACACGTGACAAGCCGCCGGAGGCCGATCTGACGGCATCCCGTCAGATCAACGTCACGTGGATGGTCCATGACGTGACGCCCTGGCGCCTCGACCAGGTCTACTCGGCCGACAAGGGACAGGCCGTCTGGATACACACGGCAGCGGACCTGGACAGCACGACGAACGGCATCTGGCACCGCGCCGATCACCCGACCCGGCTGCGCGCCCTGCTCACGAAGCTGGACCTGATGGGCAAGGCGCCGTCGCGGGAGGCCGGGACGGACGACGGCGCGAAGGACCCGTCCGCCCCCGCCCCCGCCGCCGACGCTGCGGACGAGGCGACCGAGGCGACCGAGGCTTCCCCGGCCCAGGCGGGGTCGGCGGCGGGGCCGGGTTCGGGACCGACCTCGGGTGACGGCACCGGCTGGTGGTGGTCCCTGCCGGGCGCGGCGGCCGGAGCGGGGCTGGCGCTGGCGCTGCGCCCCTTCCTCGCACGGCTGCCGCTGGGCCGACTGCGGGGCGAGCAGGGGCCGCGTCAGGAGCCGCGGGACGTATGAGGGCCGACCTGGGTGGAAAGCCGCGGCTCGCCCTGCTCGTGGCGGTATCGGCGGCGCTGGCTCTGTGGGGCTCGGCGACAACCGCCGCGGCGGTCCCGGCGCGGGCGCGGGACGTCCCCGACGTGGCGATGGTCGTCATGGGCGGCACCGGACACACCACAGCGCTGCACTCGGGGGAGCCGGCCTTCGCCCGCCTGTGGCAGCTGTTGCAGCCGACGTACGTCGGGACGGAGCGGGTGCCGCGGGATTGGACCGAGGGGCGTCATCCGCCGATGCGGATCACGGTGGTCTGGGGGCTGACCGGAGTCGGTGGCTGGCCGCAGACGGACCGGGCTCCGGGAGGGGACATGGCCATCAGGCGGCAGGACCAGTTGTTCGTGACCGAGGACGGCACACCGTGGGTGCGGTCGGATCCCGCGCCGGACGTGGAGGACGACGACATCCGCTGGCACCGGGCGCCGCGCTCCGTCTTCGAGAGGCTGGACCTGGCCGGGCTGCTCGGTGAGACGGAGGGCGGGCTCGTCGGGAGCGCGGCCGCCGGGGACCGGACCGGCCCGCTGAGGGGTGGCGCCGGGTGGGCGGTGGCGGGGCTGGCCGCCGGGTTCGTGACCGGTGTGGGCGGCACGCTGCTGATACGCCGCGCGGCGGCCCGGCCGGAAGCCGGACCGCCGCGGGAGGAGCCACGACAGGAGCTGATCGACCTGGACCTGTGAGGCCTCGGCGATCGTGCTGGGCGTCAGCCCAGGTCGACCTCCGGGTACAGCGGGAAGCCGGCCACGAGGTCGGTGGCGCGGTGGGAGATCTCGTCCGCGATCTTCGGGTCGAGGACGTGAGCGGCCTTGGACGGGGCGCCCGACTTGGTCGTGCCCGGCTCGGTGGTGGTGAGGACACGGTCGATGAGGGCGGCGACCTCGTCCATCTCGGCGGTGCCCAGGCCACGGGTGGTCAGGGCGGGGGTGCCGATGCGGATTCCGGAGGTGTACCAGGCGCCGTTGGGGTCGGCGGGGATGGCGTTGCGGTTGGTGACGATGCCGGAGTCGAGGAGCGCTGCCTCGGCCTGGCGGCCGGTGAGGCCGTAGGAGGAGGCGACGTCGATCAGGTTCAGGTGGTTGTCGGTGCCGCCGGTCACCAGGGTCGCGCCCCGGCGCATCAGGCCCTCGGCCAGCGCGCGGGAGTTGTCGACGATGCGCTGGGCGTAGTCCTGGAAGGAGGGCTGACGGGCCTCCGCGAGGGCGACGGCCTTGGCGGCCATGACGTGCGGGAGCGGGCCGCCGAGGACCATCGGGCAGCCGCGGTCGACCTGGTCCTTGAGGGAGTCGTCGCACAGGACCATGCCGCCGCGCGGGCCGCGCAGCGACTTGTGGGTGGTGGTGGTGACGATCTGGGCGTGCGGGACCGGGTCGAAGTCGCCGGTGAGGACCTTGCCGGCGACGAGACCGGCGAAGTGGGCCATGTCGACCATGAGCGTGGCGCCGACCTCGTCGGCGATCTCGCGCATGATCCGGAAGTTCACGAGACGGGGGTAGGCGGAGTAGCCGGCGACGATGATCAGCGGCTTGAACTCGCGGGCGGAGACACGCAGCGCCTCGTAGTCGATGAGACCGGTGGTGGGGTCGGTGCCGTAGGAGCGCTGGTCGAACATCTTGCCGGAGATGTTCGGGCGGAAGCCGTGGGTGAGGTGGCCGCCGGCGTCCAGGGACATGCCGAGCATGCGCTGGTTGCCGAAGGCCTGGCGGAGCTCGGCCCAGTCGGCCTCGGAGAGGTCGTTGACCTGGCGGGCACCGGCCTTCTCCAGGGCGGGGGCCTCGACACGGGCGGCGAGGACGGCCCAGAAGGCGACGAGGTTGGCGTCGATGCCGGAGTGCGGCTGGACGTAGGCGTGGCGGGCGCCGAAGAGCTCCTTGGCGTGTTCGGCGGCGAGGGACTCGACGGTGTCGACGTTGCGGCAGCCGGCGTAGAAGCGGCGGCCGACGGTGCCCTCGGCGTACTTGTCGCTGAACCAGTTGCCCATCGCCAGGAGGGTGGCCGGGGAGGCGTAGTTCTCGGAGGCGATCAGCTTGAGCATCTCGCGCTGGTCGGCGACCTCCTGGCCGATGGCATCGGCCACGCGCGGCTCGACGGCGCGGATCACGTCGAGGGCGGAACGGAAGGCGGTGGACTCGGTGGAGAGGGGCTCGGCGGGCATGGGGACCTCCGGACGTCGTGTGCAGCGATCACGGTACGGCCCAGGCGCACGGCACTCGGTGCTGGACAGATGCGTCCAGTGGGCCGCTCCCCGATGGTCGGTCCCATCCCAGCGCGCCAGTCACGGCCCGTCGATCAGCCTACCGGGCGGGCCCACGAGAGATGGCCCCGCGTCCACCATGCGAGCCACGATAGGAGGGAGCCGCAAAACACTCGTAAGGCCGGAAATGGACAGTGGCCACGAGCCTCGTGAGGGGTGGAACGCGAGCTCTCGTGGTGGCGGAAACGGAGAGCCCCGTGAGTACGTCGAGCACCACCGAATCGCTGATCGCCGCGGTCGACGCGCACAGCGCGCACACCTATCACCCGTTGCCGGTCGTGGTGGCGACGGCGGACGGGGCCTGGATGACGGATGTGGAGGGGCGGCGGTATCTGGATCTGCTGGCCGGGTATTCGGCGCTCAATTTCGGGCACGGCAACCGGCGGATCGTGGAGGCGGCGAAGGCGCAGCTGGAGCGGGTGACGCTGACGTCGCGGGCGTTTCATCACGACCGGTTCGCGGCGTTCTGCGAGCAGCTCGCCGAGCTGTGCGGCATGGAGATGGTGCTGCCGATGAACACCGGGGCGGAGGCGGTGGAGACGGCGGTGAAGACCGCCCGGAAGTGGGGGTACCGGGTCAAGGGCGTGCCGGCGGAGATGGCGAAGATCGTGGTCGCGGGGAACAACTTCCACGGCCGTACGACGACGATCATCAGCTTCTCCACCGACCCGGAGGCGCGGGCGGACTTCGGGCCGTACACGCCGGGCTTCGAGATCGTGCCGTACGGGGATCTGACGGCGATGCGGGAGGCGTTGACGGAGAACAC
>JABFVM010000284.1 GCA_013362785.1 Streptomyces sp.
ACGATCGCCTCGAACGAGTCGGCCGAGGAGGACCGCATGTTCGTGAGCTTCTTCTCCTTGGTGATGTTCACGTCCATGTCGTCGGAGCGGGAGTTCTCACCGACGATCATGCCCTCGTACACCTCGGTGCCGGGCTCCGTGAACAGCACGCCGCGCTCCTGGAGGTTCGTCATCGCGAACGCGGTGACGGCACCGGAGCGGTCGGCGACCAGCGAACCGTTGTTGCGGGTCTGCAGGTTGCCGAACCAGGGCTCGAAGCCCTCGTGGATGGAGTGGCCGATGCCGGTGCCGCGGGTCTGGGTCAGGAACTCGGTCCGGAACCCGATGAGACCACGGGACGGCACGACGAACTCCATGCGCACCCAACCCGACCCGTGGTTGGACATGTTGTCCATCCGGCCCTTGCGGACACCCATGAGCTGCGTGACCGCGCCCATGTGCTCCTCGGGCACGTCGATCGTCATGCGCTCGACGGGCTCGTACGTCTTGCCGTCGACGTCCTTGGTGACGACCTGGGGCTTGCCGATGGTCAGCTCGAAGCCCTCGCGGCGCATCTGCTCGACCAGGATGGCGAGCGCGAGCTCACCACGGCCCTGGACCTCCCAGGCGTCGGGGCGCGCGGTGTCGATGACGCGCAGCGAGACGTTACCGATCAGCTCGCGGTCGAGGCGGTCCTTGACCTGGCGGGCGGTCACCTTGCGGTCCTTGACGGCCGCCTTGTTGTCGGCGCCCTTGCCGGTGCCGCCACGGCCGACCAGCGGCGAGGTGTTGGTGCCGATGGTCATGGAGATCGCGGGCTCGTCGACCGTGATCAGCGGGAGCGGGATCGGGTTCTCGGTGTCGGCGAGGGTCTCGCCGATCATGATGTCGGGGATACCGGCGACGGCACAGATGTCACCGGGACCGGCCTTCTCCGCCGGCTTGCGGGTCAGCGCCTCCGTCATCATCAGCTCGGAGATCCGGACATTGCTGATGGAGCCGTCGCGCTTGATCCACGCGACGGTCTGGCCCTTCCTGAGCTCGCCCTGCTCGACGCGGAGCAGCGCGATACGGCCGAGGAAGTTGTCGGCGTCCAGGTTGGTGACGTGCGCCTGGAGCGGGGCCGCCTCGTCGTAGGTCGGCGCCGGGATGTGCTCCAGGATCGTCGAGAAGAACGGCTCCAGGCTGGTGGAGTCCGCCGGGACCGTGCCGTTCTCCGGCTTGGTCAGCGAGGCGATGCCGTCACGGCCGCAGGCGTAGACGATCGGGAACTCGATCTGCTCCTCGTCCGCGTCCAGGTCGAGGAAGAGGTCGTAGGTCTCGTTGACGACCTCGTCGATACGGGAGTCCGGGCGGTCCGTCTTGTTGATGCACAGGATGACGGGCAGTCGCTGCTGGAGGGCCTTGCGCAGCACGAAGCGGGTCTGCGGGAGCGGGCCCTCGGAGGCGTCGACGAGCAGGACGACACCGTCGACCATGGACAGCCCGCGCTCGACCTCACCACCGAAGTCGGCGTGGCCGGGGGTGTCGATGATGTTGATGGTGATGACGTCCCCCCCGTCCTTGGGGTGGTACTTCACCGCCGTGTTCTTGGCGAGGATCGTGATGCCCTTCTCACGCTCCAGGTCGTTCGAGTCCATCATGCGGTCGTCGACGCCTTCGAGCTGGTGCGCGGCGAAGGCACCGGCCTGCTTCAGCATGCCGTCCACGATGGTGGTCTTGCCGTGGTCGACGTGGGCGACGATGGCGACGTTGCGGATGTCGTGGCGCGTGGCCATGGGTGGCGTACTCCCGGAGTGGTGAGGACGGCTCTCGCGTACGTCTGTGTTACGCGGGCCCTGCCGGGCGGAACATGCCACGGCCTCACCCCATGGTACGGGGCCACCGGGGTGACGGCTCGCGGGCGGGTGTGTCAGGCCTTCTCCAGGACCCGGGAGCCTTCCGCACAGGAACGTCGGGCGGCCTGGAGGGCGAGGCCGTCGCCGTCCACGGACTCGTCGCACGAGAGGATCCCGGAGATGTCGACGGTCCAGTTCCTCGCGTGCCCCGTGGTGGTCTTTCCGCCGGAGCAGGTGTAACGGAAGTCACCCTCCCACTCCCGCACCCCGACGTACTCCACGTTCTCTCCGGGACCGGTGACCTTGGACACACCGCTGTCCAGATCCGGTGGCGCGAGGTGCACGTCGGTGAAGGAGTAGGTGTCGCCGTCCACCTCCGCCAGGGTGCGGGCGTAGGAGTCGATCTCGCCGATCCTCTTGCCCAGCGAGAAGAGGACCTCCGCCGGGGACACGGTCGGCCCCGCGGCGCGTACGGCCGGCCTGGGGGTGTACACCCGTTCCATCCGCGCTTTGTACGAGCCGTCGGGCGCGACTCGCCGCGCCTCTGAGACCCCGGTCAGCCGGTCCTTCTTCCTGACGCCGGTCCACGTGAACGTGCCGTCGGTGCACGCCTTCACTACGGCGGCCTTGGCACCCTTGGCGCTGTTCGTGGGCTCGTCCTTCTCGCCCCCGGTACAGGCCGTCAGCCCCGCCGCCAGCACCGCCGTGGCCAGTCCCGTCGTACAGACGCGCAGCGCTCCGCGCATTTCCTCGGCCTCTCCCCCGTGCGGCCGCCGGAGTCGTCGGTGGCCTTGATCATCAGTGCGCTCATAGTGCGGGAGGCGGGAGAGGGGCCGCAAGCCGTTCGGGAGGCGGTGTCAGTTGGCGGGCGAGCCGCTCGCCGATGCCCCGACCCCCTTCTCCAGGAACCCCATGTCCTCATAGACCGGCGTCCGGAAGCCGAAGGCGCCTGCGTTGGCGATGGTCCTCTTGGCGGCTGTGAGCTGGGGGCGCTGGTAGAGGGGGATCGAGCCGGCCGCGGCCCAGATGCGGGAGTCGGCCTTGCGGATCAGGCCCCGGTTCTCGCCCTCGTCCAGCGTGGCGATCGCCTGGTCGAAGAGCTGGTCGACCTGGTCGGTGCCGACGCGTGTGTAGTTCTGCTCGACGTTCAGGGAGCCGTCGGCGGCCGGGACCGGCTTGGCGTAGATCGGGCGGGCGTCGGTGGCGGGGTAGGCGGAGGTGGGCCAGGAGTACAGGGCGAGGTCGTACTGCCCGTTCGCGATGTGGTCCTTGAAGTAGCTCTCGTCCGAGACCTTGGTGACGGCGGTACGGATGCCGACCCGCTCCAGCATCAGCCCGATCCGGTCCGCCACCGTGCGCAGCGTCTGCGAGCCCTCCCCCGACGGCACCACGAAGCGCAGCATCAGCGGCTTGCCGCCCTTCGCCAGCGGCCGGGCCTCCTTGCCGGCCGGTGCGGCGGTGCCGCGCGGGGCGTAGGCGCCGGGTGCCCCGGCCTGCTGCAGCTGCTGGGTGCCGTACTGCTTGCCGTCCTGCGCGAGGTGCTTCCCCTCACGACCCTCGCCGCCGTCCGCCTTGTCGTCCTCCCCGACGATGTACGTCCCGTCGTCACCGCCCGCGGACTTGCCCTTCTCGGACTTCTCCGCCTTCTCCGCCTTCTCCGCCTTCTCGGACTTATCCGACTTCTCGGCCTTCTCCCCCTTCGAGCCCGCCGCCTTCTCCCCCTTCTTCCCCTCCTTGATCGGTCCGCCCTGCACCCACCCGGCGTCCGCGAGCAGGGCCTGGGCCTCCTCCGCGTCCTGGCCGCCGATCGCGCCGCTGTTGTCGGCGTAGGCGGCCTGGCCGGACAGGGCGAGGTGGCTGCCGACCGGCTCGGCGGGCAGGCCGAGGGGGGTGAGGACGAGCTTGGCCAGCTCCTCGCGGTCGAGTGCGCGGGCCACGGCGCGTCGGACGCGCTCGTCGGCGAGCGGACCGTCGGCGCCGTTGAGGGCGAGCTGGGTGTACGTCGGCTCCAGGGACCGGCGTACCTCGAAGCCCCGGAACGCGGCGGCCTCCCGGCGCTGCTTGGGGGTCAGCTTGCGGCGGTCGGGGCCCATCAGCGGTGAGGAGGAGATGAGCGGCGTACCGGAGGCACTGGCGGTCGCGCTCCGGGGAGGTGACGCGAGGGCGATGCGGCGGGCCGCGGCGGGGTCGATCTCGGCCAGGTCGAGCTGTCCGGCGGCGAGCCCGGCTGCCCGTTCGTCGCGCGGGACGGCCCGCAGCACGATCTCGTTCAGCTTGGCCCGCTGTCCCCACCAGCGGGGGTTGCGGGCGAGCCGTACCTCGTCGGACTTGCGGTTGATCTTCTTCAGGGAGAACGGCCCGGCGCTGACCTTCAGCTTGCGCCGCGCCCCGTCGTTGAACGAGTCCGGCGTACCCATGACGTCCTTCGGGTACAGCGGCGAGAACAGCGACCGCCAGTCGGCGTACGGCTGTCCGAAGGTCACCCGGACCTCCAGGTCGCCCTTGCCGCGCTCGATCTTCTCGATGCGGTCGTAGCCGGCGTTGCGGGCGGTCCAGTAGGCACTGTCCTTGCCGGAAAGGGCCCGCCACTGGGCGGCGAAGTCGGCGGCGCCGATCTCACGGCCGTCGCTCCAGACGGCCTGCTGGTTGAGCTTGTAGAGCACGACCTGCTTGGGCTCGGTCTCGACGACCTTCGCGGACTCCAGGTAGTCGGCGTTGCGCTCGGGGCGCCCGTTCTCGTCGATGCGGAACATCGAGGGCAGGGTGGCCTGCGCGATCCGGGTGGTGGTCGCGTCGGCGTCCGACTGGAAGGTGTTCAGCGTCTCCGGTACGGCGTCCACGGCCCAGCGCAGGGTGCCGCCCTCGGCGACCGAGTCCCGGGCGGCGGGGGCGATGTCCTGGCCGGCCAGCGGCTTTCCGGCCGGGTCCGGGGAGCTGCACCCGGCGAGCGCGGGCACCGCGAGCGCACCCGCCGCGAGGAAGGCGGCCGCTCGCATGACCGCGCCGCGGCCTGGCCTGGGTCCGACGCCGTCGTAGGACATCTCGCGGTCGTAGGACATCGGGTACCTCCGGGGAGCTGCTCCCGCCGGTGACAATAAGTGCGTTCTGATCACATTTGGCGGTATTTTGGAGTTGATCAGATGTAAGGGCCCCCACTGAAGAGGAAAGGGTTCGCCGGGCGGAGACGACACGGCGGCGGGGACGCACAAGGCCACCCGTGTGGAGCAACGCACCGACACGGGGACGGCGGCTGCGCGCCCTCGCGCTTCTTCGGCTCCCCCGGCGTACACAGAGCGCATGCGGGCGCGCGTCGGAGGCGTGCAATCCGCCAATCGCTGCACATGCCTTCACAGCGACAGGTGTGACGCGCAACACTCGCAGGCGCATGAACGTTGCCACCAAGGGCCGAAGGGCCCACGGAAGTGAGGTCACGTCATGTCCGTGCAAGACGACCTGACAGCTGTCCAGCGCTGCCTCGACGACCTGTCCCGGTCCGTGGGCCGGCTGGAGCAGCACCTCGGTACCGGCGGGCTGGAGATGCGCCGCCTGCGTACCGACGCCAACCACCTGCGCGAGAGCCTCGCGCTGCTGCGGGAGGCGGCCGCGAGCCCCGCCACGCAGCGCAAGCCGGAGCTCGTCAGCATTCCCGACACGCCGTACGACGACTCGCTGTGGATCGACACGGATGACGAGGGTCTCGGCGCCCGGGACCGCCGCGCTCCCTAGAATCCGTCGCCCCCTGACCCGACCGGAGTCATGCATTGGCCACTGGTACGGAACCCCATCTGAACAGCGGCGGCGTACGAACCGGTACGCGCGCCGCGATCACCGCCCCGCACCTGCGGACCGACCGCTGGTGGCTGGCCCCGGCCGCCACCGCGGCCGGTCTGCTGGCGTTCATCGTGTACTCGACCTGGCGGGCCTTCGCCAACGCGGACTACTACGCGGCGCCGTACGTCTCCCCGTTCTACTCGCCCTGTCTGGCGGAGAACTGCCAGACCATGCGCGCCGGGCCGAACTGGGACCTCTTCGGGAGCTGGTGGGGTATCTCCCCCGCGATCATCATCCTGATCTTCCCGCTCGGCTTCCGCCTGACCTGCTACTACTACCGCAAGGCCTACTACCGCGGCTTCTGGATGTCGCCCCCGGCCTGCGCGGTGGCGGAGCCGCACAAGAAGTACTCCGGTGAGACCCGCTTCCCGCTGATCCTGCAGAACATCCACCGGTACTTCTTCTACGCCGCGATCCCGGTCGCCGGGATCCTGACGTACGACACGGTGCTCGCCTTCCGCGACGAGAACTACGAGTGGGGCCACATGGGCCTCGGCACCCTCGTCTTCCTCGTCAACATCGTGCTGATCTGGGCGTACACCCTCTCCTGTCACTCCTGCCGGCACATCGTCGGCGGCAAACTCAAGCACTTCTCCAAACACCCCGTGCGCTACCGCATGTGGCAGTGGATCGGGAAGCTCAACGCCCGTCACATGCTGCTGGCGTGGGCGTCGCTGGTGAGCGTGGCGCTCGCCGACTTCTACGTCTATCTCGTCGCGTCCGGGGTCTTCGACGATCCGCGCTTCTTCTAATCCGTGAGTGGGGACTGAACAGATGTCCGTGGTCGAACGACAGGAGTGGGACGTCGTCGTGATCGGCGCGGGGGGCGCGGGCCTCCGGGCGGCGATCGAGGCACGTGAGCGAGGCGCGCGTACGGCCGTGATCTGCAAGTCGCTGTTCGGCAAGGCGCACACCGTGATGGCCGAGGGCGGCATCGCCGCGGCCATGGCCAACGCCAACGAGCACGACAACTGGCAGGTCCACTTCCGCGACACGATGCGCGGCGGCAAGTTCCTCAACCAGTGGCGGATGGCCGAGCTGCACGCGCGCGAGGCCCCGGACCGGGTCTGGGAGCTGGAGACCTGGGGCGCGCTCTTCGACCGTACGAAGGACGGCCGTATCTCGCAGCGCAACTTCGGCGGCCACGAGTACCCGCGCCTCGCCCACGTCGGCGACCGCACCGGCCTGGAACTGATCCGCACACTGCAGCAGAAGATCGTGTCGCTCCAGCAGGAGGACAAGAAGGAGACCGGGGACTACGAGTCCCGGCTGAAGGTCTATCAGGAGTGCACGGTCACCCGGATCCTCAAGGACGCCTCGGGCCGGGTCTCGGGGGTCTTCGCCTACGAGCGCGAGACCGGCCGCTTCTTCGTCCTCGAAGCCCCCTCCGTCGTGATCGCGACGGGCGGGATCGGCAAGTCCTTCAAGGTGACGTCGAACTCCTGGGAGTACACGGGCGACGGCCACGCGCTGGCGCTGCTGGCGGGCGCGCCCCTGCTCAACATGGAGTTCGTGCAGTTCCATCCGACGGGCATGGTCTGGCCGCCGTCGGTGAAGGGGATCCTGGTCACCGAGTCGGTGCGTGGCGACGGAGGGGTGCTGCGCAACTCCGAGGGCAAGCGGTTCATGTTCGACTACATCCCCGACGTCTTCAAGGAGAAGTACGCCCAGTCGGAGGAGGAGGGCGACCGCTGGTACGAGGACCCGGACAACAACCGGCGGCCTCCCGAGCTGCTCCCCCGTGACGAGGTGGCACGCGCGATCAACTCCGAGGTGAAGGCGGGCCGCGGCTCCCCGCACGGCGGGGTCTTCCTGGACGTGTCCACCCGTATGCCGGCGGAGGTCATCCGGCGCCGACTGCCCTCCATGTACCACCAGTTCAAGGAGCTGGCGGACGTGGACATCACCGCGGAGGCGATGGAGGTCGGGCCGACCTGCCACTACGTCATGGGCGGCATCGCGGTCGAGTCGGACACGGCGGCGGCGCGCGGGGTGCCCGGCCTGTACGCGGCCGGTGAGGTGGCCGGCGGTATGCACGGCTCGAACCGCCTCGGCGGGAACTCCCTCTCCGACCTGCTGGTGTTCGGGCGCCGGGCGGGCTGGCACGCCGCCGAGCACGCGGCGGCGCGGGCCTTCGAACGCCCCGAGGTCAGCGACCTGGAGGTCGACACGGCGGCCGCGGAGGCGCTGCGGCCCTTCTCGGCGGAGGGCCCGGTCGGGGGCGCGGACGACGGGCGCCCGCCGGAGAACCCGTACACCCTCCACCAGGAGCTCCAGCAGACCATGAACGACCTCGTCGGCATCATCCGCCGCGAGGGCGAGATGGAGCAGGCACTGGAGAAACTGGCCGAGTTGCGGGTACGGGCGCGCAGGGCCGGCGTCGAGGGCCACCGCCAGTTCAACCCCGGCTGGCATCTCGCGCTCGACCTGCGCAACATGCTGCTGGTCAGCGAGTGTGTGGCGCGGGCTGCGCTGGAGCGCACGGAGTCGCGCGGCGGCCACACCCGCGAGGACCATCCGACGATGGACCGCAAGTGGCGCAACATCAACCTGCTGTGCCACCTCGCCGATCCGACGGGCGGCCTCGCGGCGACCGACCCCGAACGCGGCCAGATCAATCTCGTCCGGGAGACCACCGACCCCGTCCGCCAGGACCTGCTGGCTCTCTTCGACAAGGAGGAGCTGGTCAAGTACCTCGCCGAAGAGGAGCTCTACCAGTGAGCAGCAG
>JABFVM010000205.1 GCA_013362785.1 Streptomyces sp.
CCGGGACGCCTCTCTTGGCATGGCCAGCCCCTCCTACACCGCCGTAACCGCCGAAAGCCGATGCACATCCCGCGCAGTCCCCGTAACCCCCGACAAAAACCCCTGCGCCCGCGGCGAAGCATTCTCCGTCAGCCAAGCCGGGTCGATGTCGCACACCGCGACCCGGACCTCCGTGCCCGTCAGGGCCAGGGGCAGCGTGTGTACGACCGTCGACGGGAAGCTCAGGATGGTGCGTCCTATCGGTCCGCGCCGGGCGATCAGCTCCAGGGGCAGGTCCGGGCGTACGACCTCCAACCCCGTCTCGACCGCCAGTCGGTGGAGCTTCTCGGCGCTCTCCCTCCGGTGGGCGAAGTAGCGGGTGGCGCCGTGGGTCTTGGCCAGGGAGCTGACCGCCTCCAGGTAGCGGTCGCCGTCCACCACGCCCGTCTCGACCAGGGACGTGCCGACCATGTCCGCGCCCTTCGTGATGCGCGGCGGGCCGAAGCGGTCGCGGGTCCAGGCGAAGGTGTTGGCGGTGACCTTCACGCCGTCCGGGGTTTCCTCCATCGGCATGGAGGAGAAGATCTCGACCGTTCGGCGGTCGGACGGCGTCAGTCGTTTCCGCGCCGCCGAGGACACCGGGGCGAAGACCAGGTCGCGCGGGCCGGGGCGGCCGCCCTTGCGGTGCCAGCGGACGAGGCGTTCGCCGCGGGCCAGTTGGGCGACGAACTCCATGGTGGCCGTGCCGTCGTCCACGACGACCAGGTCGCGGGCCTTCGTGATGGTCAGCAGGAGTTGGACGTAGCGGGAGAACGGGTCGCCCAGGACCACCCGGTCCGCACGGCGGAGCATGCCCGCCAGGCCGCCGATCGTCTGGAACGGGGCCGCCGCACCGCCCCGCGCCTCCTCCCAGCGGACCTGATGGCCGTCCTCGCGCGCCAGCTCGGCCATCCGGCGCAGCTGGCCGCGGGTCATGGGGTCGTTCGGGGACAGGACGACGAGGGTGAGCCCCGCGCCGACGCCGTTCGCGTGGGCGTGCGCCCACTCCAGCACGTTCAGGAGCTGTACCGGGCTCTCGACGAAGGCGAGAGTGTGGGGGCCGGTGTTCCCGGCGCGGAAGCTCATCGACGTACGACCTACCCGTCGTAAGGCGCTCATGCGGCGCTCGTATTCAGAAGTCGCTCGGAAGTCGCTCGGAAGTCGCTCAGAAGGCCGTCGAACCGGCTCCGAGTCCGAGCGCCCTTACTGGCAGCACTCGGACCCGGAGTCAGCAGGACAGGATCTGGATCTGGATCTGAATCTGTGTCAGACCGACACGAGTCAGACCGACACCGGTCAGACCGACACCGGCTCGCCCGCCGCCGCGGCGATCTCCGCCTCGGCGACCACACCGGCGACGCGGCGCAGCTTCTTCATCGGGCCGAGCTCGGAGTCGTAGACCTTCTTGACGCCGTCACCGAGGGAGGCCTCGATGGTGCGGATGTCGCGGACGAGGCGGGTCAGGCCCTGCGGCTCGACCGAGGCGGCCTGGTCCGAACCCCACATCGCGCGGTCCAGGGTGATGTGGCGCTCGACGAACACCGCGCCCAGCGCGACCGCGGCCAGCGTGGTCTGCAGGCCCGTCTCGTGGCCGGAGTAGCCGATCGGGACGTTCGGGAACTCCTTCTCCAGGGTGTTGATCGCGCGGAGGTTGAGCTCCTCGGCCTTCGCCGGGTAGGTGGAAGTGGCGTGGCACATGAGGATGTTGTCCGAGCCCAGGACCTCGACCGCGTGGCGGATCTGCTTCGGCGTCGACATGCCGGTGGAGAGGATGACCGCGCGGCCGGTGGCACGGAGGGCGCGCAGCAGCTCGTCGTCCGTGAGGGACGCGGAGGCGACCTTGTGGGCCGGGACGTCGAACTTCTCCAGGAAGGCGACGGCCTCGGTGTCCCACGGGGAGGCGAACCAGTCGATGTTCTTGCTCTTGCAGTAGTCGTCGATCTGGCGGTACTCGTCCTCACCGAACTCCACCCGGTGGCGGTAGTCGATGTAGGTCATCCGGCCCCAGGGGGTGTCGCGCTCGATGTCCCACTGGTCGCGCGGGGTGCAGATCTCCGGGGTGCGCTTCTGGAACTTGACGGCGTCACAGCCGGCCTCGGCGGCCACGTCGATGAGCTTGAAGGCGTTCTCCAGCTCACCGTTGTGGTTGATGCCGATCTCGCCGCAGATGTAGACGGGCTTGCCGGGGCCGACTTCGCGCGAACCGAAGGAGCGGAGGCGGGAGTAGGTGCTCATGGCAGAGATGTCCTTACTTGGTGAGGGAGTCGAGAGAGGGGCCGAGGATCCAGCTGGCGATCTCTCGGATCGCGCCGTCGCCACCGGGGGTGGCGGTGACCGCGCGTGCGGCGCCGCGCACGACGTCGTGGGCGCTCGCGACCGCCACGGGCCAGCCCACGAGGGCGAAGCACGGGAGGTCGTTGACGTCGTTGCCGACGTAGAGCACGCGCTCAGGCGCGATGCCCTGCTCCTCGCACCACTGCTTCAGTGCGAGGTCTTTCCGGTCGATGCCGTGCAGCACGGGGAGCTTCAGCTTCCGTGCTCGGGCGGCGACCACCGGGTTCTGCTCCGTGGAGAGGATCAGCATCTTCAGGCCGCTCTTGCGCAGGGCGGCGATGCCGAGTCCGTCTCCGCGGTGCACGGAGACGAACTCCTTTCCATCGGCATCGATCAGCACCCGGTCGTCGGTCTGGGTGCCGTCGAAGTCCAGTACGACCGCGTCGATGTCGTCCGTGGTCGGGAGGGCGCCGGGCCGGTCCGCGTCGAACAGCGGAGCCAGCGCGCGGGCGCGGGCCAGGTCGTGGGGATCGTCGATCTCCAGGACCCGGGCGGGGTCGGTGCGCACCAGCTCGGTGCGGCCGAAGAAGCGGTGCTTGTGCTCGCGGAAGCCGTCGGCGGCCATCGCGTAGGCGGCGCCGGTCTCCAGGAAGTCCTGGGGGCGGTCCTGGCGGCGCGGGCGGAAGGACTTGTCGTGGTTGACGCCGTAGCCGCCGGTGGTGGCCGCGCGCTCGGTCTCCGCGGCGGTCGCGTCGTCGTCGCCGTGCCGCCACACGAAGCCGTGGAAGGGCGCGACGGTCAGGGCCGTGTCGGCGTTGTTCGCGACGATCGCCTTCACGACGCCGTCGAGGTCCTCGCGGATGATGAAGGGGCTCGTGCACTGCACGAGGAGGACCACGTCCACCTTCGCGCCGTGCAGCGTCTCGTGCGCGTCCATCGCGTGCAGTACGGCCGCCTCGGAGGTGGCGGTGTCACCGGCGATGGCGGCGGGGCGCAGCACGACCTCGGCGCCGGCCTGCCGGGCGGCGGCCGCGATGCCCTGGTCGTCGGTGGAGACCACGACGTCCGTCACGAGCCTGGAGGCCCGGCACTCGCGCACCGCGCGGGCCACCAGCGGCACACCGCCGACGGGCATCAGGTTCTTCGCGGGCACGCCCTTGGAGCCGCCGCGCGCGGGGATGACGGCGAGCACGCGTCGCGCGGAAGCAGCCGCGTGTGCCGGGGAGTCAGACATGGATTGCACTCCTTGCGCAGAGTTCGCAGAGCTTTGGAGGGCGGCGGAGCCGCCCGACAGGGGCGCGGGGAACTGCGCGACCGGCCCCGACGGCGCCGCAGCCGCCCGACGACCCGAAGCGGCACTTCCCGGGGCGCTCACAGCTCCCCCATCCGCCGGATCACCGGGGCCACCCGCTGCACCCCGTGGCGGTATGCGCCGCGTGCCGCCCTGCGGACGATCTGGCGAACCGGTCCGGGTTCCTTGTCGGCTGCGGGTGCCCCCGGCAATACGCTGCCGTCGACGCCGAGGTGGTGGCGGGCGAGGATGCCGGGCAGATAGCCGGGCGCGGTGGCCGGCGTGTAGTACGGCGTCAGGGCGGGCAGTCCGCCGGGCCGCGCGAGCAGTTTGGCGATGCGTTCGCGGGCCGGGTCGAAGGCGTTGGCGTAGGTGCCGTCGGCGCAGACGCCCTGCCGGGACACCCACTCCTCGTCGGGCGCCGGCCGGTGTCCCTCGTCGAGCTGGTCCCAGGAGGCGAGGCAGCCGGAGCCCACGAAGTGGTGGTTGCCGAGTACCTCGCGCACACCGAGGTCGGTGAGGACGACGGTGGGGATACGGCGGTGCAGCGATTCCAGCGCCGCCGTGGAGCTGATGGTGACCATCAGGTCGGTGCGGTCGAGGACCTCGCCCATGTTGCCGTACACCAGTTTGAAGTTGGCCGGCGGTTCGAGCCGCTGGACCAGCTTCTGGTACGGCAGTTCCTCGATGTGCGTGGTGTGCTCGCCCGGCTTGGAGCGCAGCTTGAGCAGTACCTCGCGCTCGGGGTGCCTGCGGGCGTGCTGGATGAGGCGGTTCAGCAGGTACGTACGGTCCTTGCGGCTGTCCGGCACGGAGGGCTGGGCGGCGAAGACGACCGTGTACGGGTCGTGCTCACCGGTGTAGGGAGCCCCGCCGAGGAACGGCAGCGCGACCTCGGTCACCGCCGAGGCGTCGGCGCCGACCCCCTCGTACACCGCGCGGAAGCGCTCGGCGTCCTGGCGGGAGTTGGCGAGGACGAGGTCCGCGCCGTGCCGCAGCAGCAGGCCGTCGGCGAGCTTCTCGTAGACGACACCGACATAGCCGGTGACGACCACGGGACGCTCGGTGCGCTCTTCCCAGACCCGCTTCAGCCCGTGCAGCATGGCCTGCACACCGCCGCCCACGAGGGCGAGGACGAGGACGTCGTACGACTCCTGCGCCATGCCGCGCAGGAACTCGACGGCGGTCACCTCGCGGAGGGAGTCGGCGTGGACGCCGACCTCCTGGAGCTGGCGGGCGGTGGGGGTGGCCCGGCCGCGCAGGAGGTATCCGTCCAGGTGGATGTCCGATTCCCCGGTGTTCTCGGAAGCTATGCGGCTCGCGGTGAGCGCGCCCCACTTCCACCGGGTGTCGGAATCCGCGAGTACGGCCACTCGCCTTGTCTTCGTCGCACTTACTGGCACGTCGAAGACGCTAGGAAGCAATTTCGATGAACCGCCCAACCGAAATGTAACAAAGGGTTAACAGCACACCGCCGAACGGCGAATCGGGGGCCGGAAGGGTTGAAAAAAAGCCTGGTTCACGGCATCGCCACGTGTCGTTCACCTGACATCAAGCTCCGAGTAAAGACGGGTGCCGGACCGCCCCCTAACGTCCCTCACGTGGTCAAGCTCTCCGTCATCGTGCCGTTCTACAACGTGCAGCAATACGCGCCAGACACCCTGAAGAGCCTGCGTGCGAACACACGTGAGGACTTCGAGTTCATCCTCGTCGACGACTGCTCGACGGACGGGACACCGGACATCCTCGCGCGCGCGGAGCGCGAGTTGCCCGGCGCGGTGCTCGTCAGACACGAGCAGAACGGAGGGCTGGCCACCGCACGGAACACAGGGATCGACAAGGCGCGCGGCGAGTACCTGACGTTCCTCGACGGCGACGACTGGCTGGCGCCCGGCTACTTCCCCCAACTCCTGTCCGCCATCGAGGAGTTGGGCTGCGACTTCGTGCGCACCGACCATGTGCAGTGCACCGGCCGGGCGCGCAGCATCCACCGGGTGCCGCACGGCCGCCGCTGGACGGTGATGAACCCGCGCGAGGCGATCCTGCCCGCCGACCGGTCGACGTCCGTGGACTACGCGTACGCCTGGGCCGGCGTCTACCACCGCCGGCTGGTCGACCGCGGGATCCTGCACTTCACCCACGGGCTGCGCACCGCCGAGGACCGGCCGTGGATCTGGAAGCTGCACCGGGAGGCGGAATCCTTCGCCGCGGTGGGACTGCTCGGCGTCTACTACCGACGCGGCGTGGCGTCGTCTCTCACCCAGATCGGCGATGTCCGGCAGCTGGATTTCATTCGTGCGTTCGACCAGGTAATCGTGGAAACCGCGGCTGACCCCGAGGCCGATAAGCTGCTGCCGAAAGCCGTGCGCACTTATTGCGCGATCATGGCTCATCATCTCGGACAAATCGAGAGGTTCGAACCCGCAGTGGCTCGAAAACTGCGCTCGATGAGCGCCGCCGCTCTGAAAAGAATGCCGCAGGACGTGCTCGCGGAGGTCATGGACTCGATGGACGCGCAGCGAGCGGCCCGGCTGCGGCGGGTGCGCCGCAGGGCGGTCGGGGCCCGGACGGTGGCCGCCTGATGCCTCGCACCACCCAGATCTTCTGCGCCTCGACGCTGTACGGCGCCGCGACCCTGGCCGCCGCCCTGGACGCCGGGCTCTTCGAACCGGCCGACCGGCGGATCCTGCTGGTCACCAACAACGCGACCAACCCCGAGATCACCCCGTCCGTGGACGCGATGCCGGGCTTCGCCCAACTGCGTGGGCGCTTCGACGAGGTGCTGTCCTGGAACGAGACCATCTCCCCGTTCCACCCCAGCGGCTGGTCGCCCCGCGAGAACGACATCCCCATGTGGGAGCGGTACGTACGGCTGCTGTGGCACCTCGGCGACGACGAGATCCAGCTGGCCGTCGAATCCGTACAGGTCAACCCGGCCCTGGCGCTGTGCCAGCTGTTCACCGGCGCTCCCGTCGACGCCTACGCGGACGGCCTCATAAGCTATGGCCCCACGCGCGACAAGATCGACCCGCTGGTCGGCACCCGCATCGGCCGGCTGCTGCACCTCGATCTCGTCCCGGGCCTCACCCCGCTGCTGCTCACCGAGTTCGGCGTCCCGTCCGAACTGGTGCCGTCCGAGGTGTTCCTGAAGGTGCTCGGCGAACTCGCCGAGGCGGAGACCGAGCTGCCCCCTCTGCCGGCGGCGGACGAAGGTGACCAGCCGGCGCTGCTGCTCGGCCAGTACCTCAGCACGCTCGGCATCCTCACCGACGCCGAGGAGGAGGACCTGCATCTGCAGATGGTGCGCGGCGCCGTCGCGCTTGGCCACCGCAGGCTCGTCTTCAAGCCGCACCCGGTCGCACCGGCCCGCTGGTCGCGGCTGTTGGAGGACGAGGCGAAGAAGCTGGGCGCCGAACTCACCCTGCTGGACCGCCCCGTACTCGCCGAGGTCGCCTTCGAGCGGCTGCGGCCCGCACTCGTCGTCGGCTGCTTCTCGACCGCGCTGCTGACCGCCGCCGGTCTCTACGGCGTCCCGGTCGCGCGGGTCGGCACCGACACCGTGCTGGCCCGGCTCACGCCCTACCAGAACAGCAACCGGGTGCCGCTGACCATCGTCGACGCACTGCTGCCGGACATCGCGGACGCCGCCGCGGTGAACGCCTGGGCGATGCCCTCGCGGGAGCGGGTGGACGAACTGGCCGCATTGCTGGGGGCGGTCGGGTTCGCGATGCAGCCCAAGATCTACCCGGGGCTGCGCGGTGCGGCGGAGGCCTACCTCTCCCGGCATCTGAACCCGCACACCTGGCGCTACTTCAAGCGCAAGCGCCTGACCTCGCTGGCCCTGCCCGGGGCCGTACCGGCCCAGCTCTCCTTCATCCCGCGCAACGCGACCGTGCGCCGACTGGCGCGCCGGGCGCGGGCGCTGAAGCAGGTGGCCGGCCGAAAGTAGCCAGAAACAAGGGGTGGTTGTTCATCCGTGTGACACCTTCGCGCTCCCTGAGCGTCAGACGTCACTCACCTTTCACCCGTCCGAGGGGCATAGCGTTCGGTCATCGTATTAAACGGCAACAGCCGTCACGTACGACCGGACGCACCTCGCGACTCCCAGGAGAAGGGCCCCAGGATGAGCACGGCTGACCAGGCGACGGCACCGCCGGCACCCCCGGCACCCCGGCTGAACCAGGTCCTCGCCGAGCGGTCTCCTGTACGGCCCCGAAGAGAGAGCCGGCTGCGCGCCCTGGACGGGCTGCGGCTGGTGGCCGCGCTCATGGTGTGCATGTACCACTTCACCGGCAAGAACGGCGAGGTGGCCAACTCCTGGCACCAGTCCCCCGGAGCGATGTTCCCGACGCTGTCGCAGTTCTCCACCTACGGCAGCCTCGGTGTGCAGTTCTTCTTCGTCATCAGCGGGTTCGTGATCTGCATGAGCAGCTGGGGCCGCAGCCTCGGCGACTTCTTCCGCTCCCGGATCTCCCGCCTCTTCCCGGCGTACTGGGTGGCCATCGTCATGGTCACCGGCGCCGCGGTGCTGCTGCCGGTCGTCGTCCACCCGGTCCGGCCCGACGAGCTCCTGGTCAACCTCACGATGATGCAGCAGCCGCTGGGTGTGCCGCGGGTGCTGGGCGTGTGCTGGACGCTGTGGGTGGAGCTGAAGTTCTATGTGCTGTTCGCCCTGTTCGTGATCTGGAAGGGCGTCACCTACAAGCGGGTCGTCACCTTCTGCATCCTGTGGACGCTGGCCGGCGCGTTCGCCCGGGTCG
>JABFVM010000104.1 GCA_013362785.1 Streptomyces sp.
CACCCAGACGCTGAGGATCCAGAAGGTGTTGCTCTGCGTCCAGCCGTGCGCGTGGGACAGGGTGTCCTCCGCGGAGCCGTACGCGTACTCGAAGACGCTGATGGCCATCATGGCGAGCCATGGGAGGTACACCATGATCTTGCGGGAGTGGCCGAGGATGTCCCGGTCGGTCTCGCCGACGCGGTAGACGCGCCCGCGCGCGTCGGTCACCTCGCGGTAGGGACGGTGCGCGGCGTCGGATCGGGCGGACGAGCTGTTTGCTGCGTACGGATCTGCCGTCATGTCAGGCCATGTCCTCGCCGAGCGGTTGGGGGTTGGGAGCGATACGGCGCGGTTCGTTGTCGCGTCCCGGTGGGCTGAGGAACAGCGCCACGCAGCCGGCGAAGAGCGATATCGAGCCGGCCAGGATGAAGGCACCGGAGTGGCCCCAGGCGCTGACGACCACGGCACCCATACCGGCGCCAAGGCCGGAGACGAGCTTGGCGCTGTAGACCATGCCGTAGTTGGACGCGTTGTTGTTCTCGCCGAAGTAGTCGGCGGTGAGGGCCGCGAACATCGGGAAGATGGCGCCGCCGCCGAAACCGGAGATCGCGGAGAAGATCAGGAACAGCGTCAGGTTCTTGCTCTCGGCCGACCAGAGGATGCCGTACTGGGCGAGGCCCAGGATGAGACAGACGAAGAGCAGGCACCGCTTACGGCCGTAGAGGTCGGAGAGCCAGCCGATCACGCCGCGGCCGGTACCGTTGACGACCGCCTTCAGGGACATGGCCGTGGCCACGATCCCGCCCGCGAACCCGGCCTCCTCGCCGATGTCCACCTGGAAGGCGATGCCGAAGATGTTCACGCCGGACGTGCACGCGAGACAGAACCACATCAGGGCCACCCGGCCCGTCTTCCATGCCTCCTTGGGGGAGTACTGGCGGACCGCCGGCGGGTTCATCCGCATCGAGCGGGCGGCGCGCGGGTCGTTCGGCGGGTTGAGCGGGTCGATCGAGGCGGGCCACCAGTTCTTCGGCGGGTCCTTGAAGAAGTAGCCGGAGAACGCGACGATCCCCGCCAGGAACACACCCACCGAGACCAGGACCCAGCGGAAGTTGGTCAGGTCCATGTAGCCGTTGAAGATGAAGACGAAGGGCACCGAGCCGTAGGCGAAACCGCCGTTGACGAAGCCCGTCTTGCCGCCCTTGCGCTCCGGATACCACTTGCCGACCATGTTGACGCAGGTGGCGTACACCATGCCCGCGCCCATGCCGCTGAACATGCTGAAGCCGATGTAGGCGAAGACGACATGCGGAGCGAAGGCCAGTGACAGATAGCCGAGCAACGTGCCCGCGGCGCCGCACATCATCGCCCAGCGGGCCGGCAGTCTTCCGCTCTCACGCAGCTTGCCCGCGGGGAAGGCCACCGCGGCCTGGAAGAAGACCCACACGGTCATCATCCAGAAGATGTGCATGCTGTTCCATTGATGCGCCGTGTGCAGGGTGTCCTCGGCGGACGCGAACGCGTACTCGGCGGAGGAGATGCCCATCATGCCGATCCAGGGCAGGATCACCATCCACTTGCGTTTGCGCCCCATGATGTCGATGTCGGACTCACCGACGCGATAGACGCGTCCGTTCTTGTCGGTCACCTCCCGATGGACGGCGACCCGTGGAACGTCAGTGGTTGTCACGTTAGTTGCACCCCTTGCGTCGAAAGTTCTGGCCAGCGCCCCCTGTCCAATGCCTTTCGTGCGCGCGCGGGTCCCCGGGGCCGGCCGACGCGCACCGTCGGCCGGCCCCCCGCTGCCTCACCTCATGAACCGCCCCCCAACAACCCGGCCGCCCGCGCCCACCGGTACTTGGCGCCCAGCACGGCCACCGGCTTCTCGGTCGTGTACGGGTACGCCACGACCCCCCGCTCGTACAGGTACTGGCAGGCCTCCTCGACCTCCACGTCACCCGCGAGCGACGCCACCACGGGCTTCTCTATGCCGCGCTCCCGGAACTCGGCCACCACGCGCGCGGTGAGCTCCGCGAAGACCATCGGGGGAGTGACGATCGTGTGCCAGTAGCCCAGGACCAGCGTGTGGATACGCGGATCCTCCAGACCGAGCCGGATCGTCGCCTCGTACGTCGACGGCGGCTCGCCCCCCGTGATGTCCACCGGGTTGCCCGCGGCCCCGAAGGGCGGGATGAACTTCCGGAACGCCTCGTCCAGGTCCGGCGGGATCTCCATCAGGGACAGGCCGTTGTCGGTCACGGCGTCCGACAGCAGCACACCGCTGCCGCCGGCCCCGGTGATGATCACGACGTTGTCGCCCTTGGGGGTGGGAAGCACCGGCAACGCGCGCGCGTACTCCAGCATTTCGTTGAGCCCGGGTGCCCGGATGACGCCGGCCTGCTTGAGGATGTCGTCGTACACGGCGTCGTCGCCGGCGAGGGCTCCGGTGTGTGAGCCGGCCGCCTTGGCGCCCGCCGCGGTACGGCCCGCCTTGAGGACCACGACGGGCTTCTTCGGTACGGTCGCCCGCGCGGCCTCGACGAAGGCGCGCCCGTCCTTGAGGTCCTCCAGATGCATCGCGATGCACTCGGTGTGCGGGTCCTCGCCGAACCAGGTCAGCAGGTCGTCCTCGTCCAGGTCCGACTTGTTGCCCAGGCCCACGATCGCCGACACGCCCGTCTTGGTGGTCCGCGCGAAGCCCAGGATCGCCATGCCGATGCCGCCGGACTGCGAGGTCAGCGCCACCCCGCCCTTGACGTCGTACGGCGTGCAGAACGTGGCGCACAGGTCCTGCCACGTGGAGTAGTAGCCGTAGATGTTCGGCCCGAGGAGCCGGACGCCGTGCCGCTCGGCGATGGCGACGATCTCCTCCTGGAGTTCGTGCTCACCGGTCTCCGCGAACCCGGAGGGGATCAGCACGGCGTTGGGGATCCCCTTGCGTCCCACCTCCTCCAGGGCCGAGGCCACGAACTTGGCGGGGATAGCGAAGACCGCCACATCCACCTCACCGGGAACGTCCGTGACACTCTTGTACGCCTTGCGGCCCAGAATGTCATCGGCCTTGGGGTTCACCGGGTGGATGTCCCCGGCGAAACCACCGTCGATGAGGTTGCGCATGACCGAATTGCCGATCTTGCCCTGCTCGTTCGAGGCACCGATGACCGCGACCGACGACGGCTGCATCAGCCGGCGCATCGAGGTGAGGATCTCCTCGCGCGAGTAGCGCCGGCGCGGCTTCGCGACCGTCTCGGCGAGGATCACGCGGATGTCGGCGGCGACGGCGCCCTCCGCCGTGGCGATCACCGGGTTGAGGTCCACCTCGGCGATCTCAGGGAAGTCCGCGACCAGCTGCGACACCCGGCGGATCTGCTCGGCGATCGCCCACCGGTCCACACCCGCCTGGCCGCGCACGCCGTGCAGGATCTCCGCCGACCGGATCGAGTCCAGCATCGACAGCGCCTCGTCGGCGCTCACGGGCGCGAGCCGGAAGGTGACGTCCTTGAGGACCTCGACGAGCACCCCGCCGAGCCCGAAGGCGACCACCTTGCCGAACGTCGGGTCGGTGACCGCGCCGACGATGACCTCCTGCCCCTGTGGCAGCAGTTCCTGCACCTGGACGCCCTCGATACGAGCGTTCGCGTCGTACGCCCGGGCGTTGTCGACGATCTTGTGGAACGCGGCCCGTACGTCCGTCGCGCCCTCGACGCCGACGATCACGCCGCCCGCGTCGGTCTTGTGGAGGATGTCCGGCGAGACGATCTTCATCACCACGGGCCCGCCGAAGCGCGCCGCGTAGGCCACCGCCTCGTCGACGTCCGTCGCGAGCTCCTCGCCCGGTACGGCGATCCCGTACGCGTCGGCGATCACCTTGCCCTCGGGCGCGGTCAGCGCGGTGCGTCCCTCGGCCCGCACGGAGTCAAGGAGCGTCCGCACCCTGAGGGCGCGGTCTTCGGCCATCACGTCAGATCACTCCGTTCGACTTGAGCAGGCGCAGCTCCTCGTCACCGAGGCCGAGCTCGCCGATGTAGACCTCTTCGTTGTGCTCGCCGAGCAGCGGCGAACTGGTCACCTGGACCGGGGAGTCGGAGAGCTTCAGCGGGCTGCCGACGGTCACGAAGTCGCCCCGCTCGCGGTGCGGCACGGTGACGACCATCTCGTTGTCGACCAGCGAGGAGTCCTCGATGATCTCCTTGGTGGACAGGATCGGCCCGCACGGGATGTTGTGGGCGTTGAGCCTCTCCAGCACCTCCCACTTGGGCAGGGTCGAGGACCACTCCTCGATCAGCTGGAACATCTTGCTGAGCTTGGGCAGCCTGGCCTCCGGCGTCGCCCATTCGGGGTCGTCGGAGAGTTCGGGCCGGCCGATGAGCTCGCTGAGCGGCTGCCAGCCGACGGGCTGCACGATGACGTAGACGTAGTCGTTCGGGCCGCCCGGCGCGCACTTGACCGCCCAGCCGGGCTGGCCGCCGCCGGACGCGTTTCCCGAGCGGGGAACTTCCGTGCCGAAGTCCTCGTTCGGATATTCAGCAAGCGGCCCATGTGCCAGGCGTTGCTGGTCCCTCAGCTTCACCCGGCACAGGTTGAGTACAGCGTGCTGCATGGCCACGTTGACCCGCTGCCCACGCCCGGTGTTCTCGCGCTGGAACAGCGCCGCGAGAATCCCCGCGACGGCGTGCACACCCGTCCCCGAGTCCCCGATCTGGGCTCCGGTCGCCAGCGGCGGCCCGTCCTCGAAACCGGTGGTCGACATCGACCCGCCCATGGCCTGAGCGACGACCTCGTACGCCTTGAAGTTGGTGTACGGGCCCTCGCCGAACCCCTTGATGGAGGCATAGACGATACGTGGATTGATCTCCTGGATGCGGTCCCAGGTGAAGCCCATGCGGTCGACCGCGCCCGGTCCGAAGTTCTCGACCATGACGTCGGAGCGCCGGATCAGCTCGGTGAGGATCTCCTTGCCGCGCTCGGTCTTGGTGTTGAGGGTGATGCTCCGCTTGTTGCAGTTGAGCATCGTGAAGTAGAGGGAGTCGACGTCCGGGAGGTCGCGCAACTGCTTGCGCGTGATGTCACCGGTCGGCGCCTCCAGCTTGACGACGTCCGCGCCGAGCCAGGCGAGCAGCTGGGTCGCGGAGGGACCGGACTGGACGTGGGTCATGTCCAGGACGCGGATGCCTTCGAGAGCCTTGGGCGGAGTGCCCGTCGTTCCGGTCATGCAGGCCTCCTCACTTGTACATGGTCTGGTTCATGGTTCCGGGGGCGTACGCGTCCGGGTCGACCCAGACGTTGATCAGCGACGGCTTGCCCGACTCACGGGCGCGCCTGAGCGCCGGGCCGATGTCGGCGGGGTCACGGACCTCCTCGCCGTAACCGCCCAGCATCTGCGCGAACTTGTCGTAGTGGACGTCGCCGAGGGTGTTGCCGACCCGCTCGCGCTCCAGGCCGTACTTCTGGGCCTGGCCGTAGCGGATCTGGTTCATGGAGGAGTTGTTGCCGACGATGCCGACGAAGGGGAGGTTGTAGCGGACGAGCGTCTCGAAGTCCCAGCCGGTGAGGGAGAACGCGCCGTCGCCGAAGAGTGCCACGACCTCCTTGTCGGGCCGCGCCTGCTTGGCCGCGAGCACGAACGGCACCCCGACGCCGAGTGTGCCCAGCGGACCCGGGTCCATCCAGTGGCCCGGCGACTTGGGCTGCACGACCTGACCGGAGAAGGTGACGATGTCGCCGCCGTCGCCGATGTAGATCGAGTCCTCGGTGAGGAAGTCGTTGATCTCGCTGACCAGCCGGTACGGGTGGATCGGCGAGGCGTCCGACTTCAGGCTGGGCAGCCGCTTCTCCAGGGCGGTCTGCTCGGCCGCGCGCAGTTCGTCGAGCCATTCCTTGCGCTTGGACGCACCGCCGTTGACGCGTCCGGAGGCGGCCTCGGCGACCGACTTCAGGACGAGTCCCGCGTCGCCGACGATGCCGAGGTCGATGTCGCGGTTCTTGCCCACGGTGCGGTAGTCGAGGTCGATCTGCACGACGGTCGCGTCCGGGGACAGCCGCTTGCCGTAGCCCATGCGGAAGTCGAAGGGCGTGCCGACGATCACGATGACGTCGGCGTTGGAGAAGGCGTACCGGCGCGAGAGCTGGAAGTGGTGCGGATCGCCGGGCGGCAGCGTGCCACGGCCGGCGCCGTTCATGTAGGCCGGGATGTTGAGGGTGCGGACGAGCTCGATGGCCGACTCGGTGCCGCGCGTCGTCCACACCTGGCTGCCGAGCAGGATGGCCGGCTTCTCGGCGTGGACCAGCAGGTCGGCGAGCTTCTCGATCGCTTCGGGGTCGCCTGCCGAGCGGGTGGAGGCACGGTAGGCGCCCTCCTTCGGCACGCGTGCCTTGCTCACCGGCACCTTGGCGTCGAGGACGTCGCGCGGGATCTCCAGGAAGGAGGGCCCGGGCGCGCCGTGGTAGCACTCGCGGAACGCCATCGACACCATGTCCGCCGCGCGGGCCGTGTCCGGCACGGCCGCCGCGAACTTGGTGATCGGCGTCATCATGTCGACGTGCGGCAGGTCCTGCAGGGACCCCATCTTGTGCTGGGTGAGAGCGCCCTGGCCGCCGATGAGCAGCATCGGTGACTCGGCGCGGAAGGCGTTGGCGACACCGGTGACGGCGTCGGTGGTGCCGGGGCCGGCGGTGACGACCGCGCAACCGGGCTTGCCGGTGATACGGGCGTAGCCGTCGGCGGCGTGGGCGGCGACCTGCTCGTGACGGACGTCGACGACCTCGATGCCCTCGTCGACGCAGCCGTCGTAGATGTCGATGATGTGGCCGCCGCACAAGGTGTAGATGCGGTCGACCCCCTCGGCCTTCAGCGCCTTGGCAACGAGATGACCACCGGAAATGACGTCCTGGGTGTCGTCGGGCATGGCGAGGTCCTGTCCCTTCGTAGGGGGTGGGGAACGCACTCAGCGGTATGTCGTCGGCCGTCGGCAGTACATTGCATACAGTCGACGAATACTGTATGAACCTTGTTATCCCGCATCCGGTGGGTGGTGTCCAGGGGGCGTGCGGCACTTTTGAGTCAGGAGCCGAAATGGACCTGTACGAACACCAGGCAAGGGAACTCTTCGAGGAACACGGCATCTTGGTGCCGCGGGCAGAGGTGACGGACTCACCCAAGGAGGCCCGTGAGATCGCACGCCGACTCGGCGGTCGGGTCGTGGTAAAGGCGCAGGTGAAGACGGGTGGCCGCGGGAAGGCGGGCGGTGTGAAGCTCGCAGCGGACCCGGCCGCCGCCGAGTTCACGGCCCGTCAGATCCTCGGAATGGACATCAAGGGCCACACGGTCGGCAAGGTGATGCTGGCCCAGCCCGTGGACATCGAGACCGAGTTCTACGTTTCCAATGTACTGGACCGTGCGGCGGGAGGCTTCCTGGCCATCGCCTCCGCCGAAGGCGGCATGGAGATCGAGGAGGTCGCCGTCTCCCGGCCCGAGGCCGTGGCCCGTATCCCGATCGACCCGGCCGAGGGCGTCACCTCCGCCAAGGCGGGCGAGATCGCCGCGGCGGCCGGACTGCCACCGCAGAGCGTCGACGTCCTCGTACGACTGTGGGAGGTGCTGGTCCGCGAGGACGCCCTCCTGGTCGAGGTGAACCCGCTCGTACTCACCAAGCAGGGCCAGATCCTCGCCCTGGACGGCAAGGTCACCCTCGACGACAACGCCCGATTCCGGCAGACACGCTGGGGTGCCGACGGCGTGGAGCACGACGACGCGCTGGAGGCGGCCGCCGCCGCCAAGGGCCTCAACTACGTCAAGCTCGACGGCGAGGTCGGCATCATCGGCAACGGCGCCGGCCTCGTCATGTCCACCCTCGACGTCGTCGCGGGCTGCGGCGCCCGCCCCGCCAACTTCCTCGACATCGGCGGCGGCGCGTCGGCCCAGATCATGGCCGACGGCCTCTCCGTCATCCTCTCCGACCCGGCCGTGAAGTCGGTCTTCGTCAACGTCTTCGGCGGGATCACCGCATGCGACGCGGTCGCCGACGGCATCGTGCAGGCCCTGGACACCGTCCAGCTGACCAAGCCGCTCGTCGTACGCCTCGACGGCAACAACGCCGCCCGCGGCCGCGCCATCCTCGACGGCCGCGCCCACCCGCTGGTCCAGCAAGCCACCACCATGGACGGCGCCGCGCTGCGGGCCGCCCAACTCGCCGCCGCAACAGCCTGAGGAGACATGACGACATGGCCATCTACCTCACCAAGGAGAGCAAGGTCCTCGTCCAGGGCATGACCGGCGGCGAGGGCATGAAGCACACCCGGCGCATGCTCGCCGCC
>JABFVM010000235.1 GCA_013362785.1 Streptomyces sp.
TCCAGGCGCTCGGCGATCTCGCGCAGGGAGGTCTTCTCGTAGCCCTGCTCGGCGAAGAGTTCGAGCGCTACGTCCTGGATGCGCTGGCGGGTGTCCCCGCGGCGCCGCTGCTTGGTGCCGTCCATGGTGCCACCCATCCTCGTACGCCTCGGCTTTCCAGAAAACTTACTTGACGCCCGGCTAGTTACGCATCTACCTTCCCGAGTGTAGACAACTAGCCGGGCGGCAAGTAAGTAGCGGCGGGAAGCCGGGGGAGTGGGAGTCATGGCGGACACACAGGCGACAGGTCCGGGGGCGGAGGAGCCGGCTGGGCAACAGCCCAGAAGCGTGCGGGTCGTGCTGCTCGCGCTGATGATCACGATGATGCTGGCCATGCTCGACAACATGATCGTGGGCACCGCGATGCCGACGATCGTGGGTGATCTGGGCGGGCTGGAGCATCTGTCCTGGGTCGTGACGGCGTACACGCTGGCGACCGCCGCCTCCACCCCGCTGTGGGGCAAGCTCGGCGACATGTACGGACGCAAGGGCGTCTTCATGTCGTCGATCGTGCTGTTCCTGATCGGGTCCGCGCTGAGCGGCATGGCCCAGGACATGGGACAGCTGATCGCGTTCCGGGCCGTGCAGGGACTGGGCGCCGGCGGTCTGATGGTCGGCGTCATGGCGATCATCGGTGATCTGATTCCGCCGCGGGAGCGGGGCAAGTACCAGGGCATGATGGCCGGCGTGATGGCGCTCGCGATGATCGGCGGGCCGCTGGTCGGCGGCACCATCACCGACAACTGGGGCTGGCGCTGGTCCTTCTACATCAACCTGCCGCTCGGTGTCGTCGCGCTCGCCGCGATCAGTGCCGTCCTGCATCTGCCGAAGAAGCGGACACAGGCACGGATCGACTATCTGGGGGCGGCGCTGCTGACCGTGGGGATCACCGCGATCGTGCTGGTGACCACATGGGGCGGTACGGAGTACGCCTGGACGTCCGCGGTGATCATGGAACTGATCGGGATCGGTGTCGCGGCCCTGGTGGGGTTCGTGTTCTGGCAGACCAAGGCCGCCGAGCCGGTGGTTCCGCTGCACATCTTCCGTAGCCGGAACTTCACGCTGATGTCCCTGATCGGGTTCATCACCGGGTTCGTGATGTTCGGCGCCACGCTGTTCCTGCCGCTGTACCAGCAGTCGGTGCAGAAGGCGTCCGCGACCAACTCCGGGCTGCTGCTTCTGCCGATGCTCGGGGCGATGCTCGTGACGTCGATGGTGGCGGGACGGGTGACCACGAACACCGGGCGCTACAAGGCCTTCCCGATCGTCGGCAGTGCGCTGATGATCGTCGGGCTGTATCTGATGTCGCTGATGGACACCGGGACCAGCAGGTTCACGTCCGGTGTCTACATGGCCGTCGTCGGGCTCGGTATGGGCTGTCTGATGCAGATCACCATGCTGGTCGCGCAGAACAGCGTCGAGATGAAGGACATGGGCGTCGCGTCCTCGTCCACCACGCTGTTCCGGACGCTCGGGTCGTCGTTCGGGGTCGCGATCATGGGGGCCCTGTTCAACAGCCGGGTCCAGGACGTCATGGCCGAGCGCGGCGGGTCGCTGGGGGCGAAGGTCACCGAGCAGTCCGCGCAGCTGGACGCGGCGAGCCTGGAGAGGTTGCCGGAGGCCGTGGCGGGGGCGTACCGGCACGCGGTGTCGGCGGGGACGCACGGGGCGTTTCTGCTGGGGGCCGGGGTCGCTGTGCTGGCGCTGCTGGCGGCCCTGTTCGTGAAGGAGGTGCCGCTCAAGGGGGCGGGGCCCAAGCCGGACGGTGCCGGGGACGGGACCGACGGGACCGACGCGATGGCGAAGACGGCGGTCGTGGAGGCCGTCTGAGGCCGTCGGAGGTCGTGAGGTGGGCGAAGGCCCCCGGGTTGCTCGGGCGACCCGGGGGCCTCCGCGTCCCCGTCGGGTCGTCATTGGGTTGTCAGTGGGTTGTCAGTGGGGCGTGTCACCATCGGCTGCATGGACAGGACGCGCCAGTTGCGGCTGGCCAAGGACGTCATGGATCGGGAGTGGGCCGATCCGGGGCTTGACCTGGGGGCCGTTGCCGGGCGGGCCGGGTACTCGCGCTATCACTTCGTACGGGTGTTCAAGGCGGCGTACGGCGAGACGCCGGGGCAGTATCTGACGCATCGGCGGATCGAGCGGGCCGAGGAGTATCTGCGCGGCGCCAATCTGACCGTCACCGAGATCTGCCATCTGGTCGGGTTCAGCAGCCTCGGCACGTTCTCGGCGAAGTTCAAGGCGCGGACCGGGCTGACGCCCAGCGAGTACCGGGAGAAGCATGTCGGGCGCGGGGCCGCGCTGATACCGGGGTGCTACGCGATGTTGTGGGCCGGGGGCTTTCGACGGCGGGACGAGCGGGAGAGCGACGAGGGGCAGGAGAGCAACTCTGAAGAAGCGCCCTGACCCGCCCCCTGCCTAACGTGACGGCAAGGAACAGCAGCCGCAGCCGGAGCACAGCAGAGCAGGAGAGCAGAGGCATGATCAAGGGCCTGGGCATCACCACCGTATGGACGTTCGACCAGCAGCGCACCAAGGCGTTCTTCACGGAGAAGATCGGCTTCGAGGTGCGCAACGACCTCTCCATGGGCGACATGCGATGGGTCACCGTGGGCGCCAAGGACCAGCCGGATGTCGAGCTGGCGCTGATGAGCCTGGACGGGCCGGGGCTCGACCCGGAGTCCTCCGAGGCGCTGAAGAAGCTGGTCGGGAAGGGGGTCATCGGGGCCGGGGCGTTCCGGACCGACGACTGCCGGGGGGACTACGAGACCTTCAGGGCGCGCGGGGTGGAGTTCGTCCAGGAGCCGCAGGAGCGGCCGTACGGCATCGAGGCGATCTTCCGTGACGACAACGGCAACTGGTACTCGCTGACCGAGCGGAGCGAGGAGCTCGACTTCTCCAAGTCGTTCGGCTGAGCGCCCCTGCCCCCCGGTTGCCCGATTTCCCGGTCGCCCGGTTGCCGCTACGGCAGCATCGGATAGCTCCCCGTGCTGGTCGGCGCGTGTTCCGGGAGCCAGAGGACGGCCACCGCGCCCTCCGCCGGGACATGGTCCGGGGCGCCCGCCGGGCGGATGTTGCGGAAGGTCAGACGGGCGCCCAGCACCCGGGCCTGACCTGCGGCGATCGTCAGACCGAGGCCGTGGCCGTGGCCCGCGCGGTCACTGCTGCCGGTACGGAAGCGGCTGGGGCCCTCGGCGAGCAGGTCCTCGGGGAAACCGGGGCCGTGGTCACGGACCCGGATGACCCGGCCCTCGACGGTGACCTCGATGGGCGTCCTGCCGTGCTTCGCGGCGTTGGCCAGCAGGTTGAACAGCACCCGCTCCAGCCGCCGCGGGTCGGTCATGACCTCCGACTCGTGGACGACCCGCACCTCGATGGCCGGGTCCTTCGCCGCGACCCGCCGGCTGACGAACTCGCCCAGCATGATGTCCTGCAGCTCGGCCCGCTCCGAGGCGCTGTCCAGCCGGGCCACCTCCAGGACGTCCTCCACCAGCGTGCGCATCGCCTTCGCCCGGTCCAGGACCAGCTCGGTCGGCCGGCCGGGCGGCAGCAGCTCGGCCGCCGTCAGCAGACCGGTGACCGGAGTGCGCAGCTCGTGCGCGATGTCCGCCGTGACCCGGCGCTCCGCCTCCAGCCGCTGCTGCAGCGCGTCCGCCATGGCGTCCACCGCGCTCGCGAGGTCGTCGGTCTCGTCCCGTACGACACCCCCGATGGCGTCCCGCACGCGCACGTCCGGCTCGCCGCTCGCGACCTGGTTCGCCGCGGCCGCCGCCTTGCGCAGCCGGCGTGACAGCTGTGCGCCGATGAGCACACCGAGCGCGCTGCCGCCGAGGACGACCGAGATGGAGCCGATGATCATGGCCTGATCGAGGCGGTTGAGGATTTGCTCACTGCGATCGGTCCAGCCGGTGCGCAGCGACAGGACACTCCCGTTGTTGAGCGGTACGGCGGCCCAGATGTCGGGCGCCCCGCTCGGCGTGTCCGTCACATACGTCCCCCGCCGGCCCTCCTCGACCTTGTCCCGCAGCGCCGGCGGCAGCGCCGGGTCGTTGATCGTGGCGTTGGGGAAGTTCAGCCGCTTGGACTGCTCGTAGCTGCGCTGCGCGATCTGGACGCGCTCGTCCGCGAGGTCGCGGGCGCTGTCCAGCATCGAGACCCGGGCCTGGTTGTGCACGACCAGGCTCAGCACGATCGCCACGAGCGCACCGACCAGCGCGATCGCCGCGCTCAGCTTCCACCGCAGACCCGTACGAATGGCGATACGGCTGTTTCTGTGACGGCTCACCCGCGCTCCTGCACGACCATCCGCACGCCCTCCCACGCCGGCGCCCAACCGGACACCGGCCCCGGGGCCCGCGATCTCCGCCGGGTCCGTGAGTTCGACTCTCCCCACGCCGGACGTCGCCGGGCGTCTGAACATCCCCCGCATGCCCGCCCCGCTCAGGCCTTCAACTTGTAGCCGAAGCCACGGACCGTCTCGATACGGTCCTGGCCGATCTTCTGCCGCAGTCGCTGCACATGGACGTCGACGACCCGGGTGTCCCCGCCCCAGCCGTAGTCCCACACGCGCTCCAGCAGCTTGTCCCGCGACAGCACCGTGCCCGGCGCCGAGGAGAACTCCAGCAGCAGCCGCATCTCGGTCGGCGTGAGCGCCACCGGCTGCCCGTCCCTGCGGACCTCCATGCCCTCGGTGTCGATCTCCAGGTCGCCGAAGGTCAGCACCCCGCCGTCGGCGGCCGGATCGGCCTCCTCCGCGCGGTCGGGGCCGCTCGCGTGCCCGAAGCGGCGCAGCACGGCGCGGATCCGCGCGACCAGCACGGCACCGTCGAACGGCTTGGTCACATAGTCGTCCGCGCCCGCCTCCAGGCCCAGCACCACGTCGATCGAGTCGGCGCGCGCCGACAGCATGATCACCGGCACGGTCGACTCGTCACGGATACGGCGGCACAGACTGACCCCGTCCAGGCCCGGGACCATGACGTCCAGCAGCGCGATGTCCGGCCGGTTCGTCCGGAACGCCTCCAGGCCCGACAGCCCGTCGGGCATGGCGGTGACCGCGAAGCCGTCCCGCTCCAGGGCGAGTTGGGTGGCCTCGCGGATGACGTCGTCGTCCTCGACGAACAGAACGTGGGTCTGGTCTGCCATCCCGGTGCTCTCTGTCCTCGTGTGCCGTGTGTATCTCGGGGGTCTGCGGCTGCTTCTGCTCAAGGGACGCGTGGATCGGGCGCCGCGTTCATTCTGGCCCGGCCGACGCTCAGCCCTCGGACGCCGCCGAGTCGTCACCTCCGCCGAGGTCGCCGTACTCGGTGCGGGTGCGGTCCTTCAGTATGAAGCGGCCGGAGATCCACTTGTATGAGATCACGTTCTCGCTGGACGGGTTCGACAGCGCGTCGTCCTTGGCGTACACCTGCTCGGTCACCACCAGGTATCCGCGGTCGATCTCCGCGTAGACCGGAGGCTCCTCGGCCTTGAACACATTGCGGTACTCGCCGTCCTGCTCCCGGTACACATACGAGGCGACCCCCACCTGATCACCGCAGGACAGGACGTTGACCACGATGTCCTCCGCGTCCGCGCCGGTGAGCTCGCCGTACGACACGTCGACGGGATAGCCGTCGGACACGCACGGCTTCAGCTCGCGCTTGACCTCCGACGAGACCACGGGATCCGCCTTGACCAGCCGGACAGCCTGCGTCGGGTCCGGGGCGGCCGAGGCGGAGGGCGTGGCCGCGGGCGCGAGTGACTTCGCGGCTCCCGCGCCGCCCGCGGCGTCGGCGTGCGCCGGTCCCTCGTCACGCGCGCCGGTACCGCCGGTGCCGCACGCGGAGACGAAAAGGGCGAGGGCGACGACCACGGCCATCGCCGTGAACGCCGCCTGCAAGTTCCCCCGGAGAGGTCGCCCGAGTTCCTCGGACTCCCCGTCGGTGTCCCTGTCACTCCGGTCCGTGCGCCTGCCACCCCTGTCCGTGTGCCCGGTGCCGCCCGCTGTCGTGCCTAGGCCGCGCAACGCTCCCGCTCCTCACGCTCCAGCGCGCGTGCGTCCAGATCGCGGCTCTCCAGCTCCTCGCGGAGCCGGGCGAGCGCCCGGTGCAGCGTGCTCTTGACCGTTCCGGCCGACATGCCGAGGGCCGCGGCCGTCTCCTCCGTGGACATCTGCTCCCAGTGTCGCAGCACCACGACGCTGCGCTGCTTGGGAGCCAGCACCTTCATGATGTCCATCAGCAGGGCGCGGTCCGCGTGCTGCTCGGTGGAGTCGTCGACCGAGGCGTCCGGGAGCTGCTCGGTGGGCACTTCCTCCAGCTTGCGCGCCCGCCACCACTCGGTCCGCGTGTTGATCATCACGCGGCGGAGGTAGGCGTCCGCGAGTCGCTTGTCGGCGATGCCGTCCCAGCGGTGGTACGTCCGCACCAGCGCCGTCTGCAGCAGGTCCTGTGCGTCCACCGGGTCCGGGACCAGTCGGCGCGCGCTGCGCAGCAGCGCGTCCTGCCGGGTGCGGACGTACTCCTCGAATTCGAGCACCTCGCCCTGCGCCATGTTGACCGCCTCCGATTCCCCGTCCCGGCCGGCTCGTTCGCCGTCGGTCCACTGCCTGTGCTTCGTAGTCGTCCCCGCCTGTCGGGTACGGAAAAGAAGCTACGGAGGCGTTGTCACGGGCCTGTCCGAAGCAGCCTTCGGCTAGCGCTCGGCTGTCCGTCGGTTGTGTAACGGAAGCAGGAAAGGGACAAACCGGAGGTGCGGTTGATGTCTATATGGGGCGATTTATTGATGCGGCGGCCATGCGAGAGCCGTACGTCTGCTGTGTAACGCGTGTTGCAGAGCCGCCGCGGCTGTGATGTGACTGTGCGTCAGGTCTGCCGGGCCTGCCAGGCACGCTCGGGTCTGCCGGGCCTGCTCGGGTCTATCGGGCCTGCTCGGGTCTATCGGGTCTGTCAGGCCAACGGCAGCCGGTACGTCCCGCCCGGCAGCGGCTCCACCAGACCGTCCGCGACCAGACCGTCCAGAGCCCGGGCGCGCTGCACCGGCTCGTGCCACACCCTGTCCAGGGCCGCCTGCGGGACGGGCGTATGGGCCTCGCGCAGTACGGCGAGCAGCTTGCCCCGCACCTGCCGGTCCGTTCCGGCGTACGTCTGGCCGCGGCGCGGCGGACCGTCGTGCTCCGGCTTGCCCGCGAGCCGCCAGGCGCACTGGGCGGCGATCGGGCAGCGGTGACACGACTCGTTCTTGGCGGTGCACACCAGCGCGCCGAGCTCCATGGAGGCAGCGGCCCAGCGGGCGGCGGTGCTCTCGTCGTCGGGGAGCAGGGCGCGGGCGAGCTTGCGCTCGGCGGCGGTGGTGGCGTTCGGCGGGTACTGCACGCCGGTGACGGCGCGGGCGAGCACCCGGCGGACGTTGGTGTCCAGCACGGGGTGCCGCTGGCCGTAGGCGAACGACGCCACGGCGGCCGCCGTGTACTCACCGATGCCGGGCAGCGCGAGGAGCTGGGCGTGGTCGGTCGGTACGTCCCCGCCGTGCCGTTCCGCTATGGCGACGGCGGCGCCGTGCAGCCGCAGCGCGCGGCGCGGGTAGCCGAGCCGGCCCCAGGCGCGTACGGCTTCGCCGGGGGCGTCCTTGGCGAGGTCGGCGGGGCGGGGCCAGCGGGTGAGCCACTGTTCGTAGACGGGCAGGACGCGGTTCACCGGCGTCTGCTGCAGCATGAACTCACTGACCATCACCCCCCAGGGGCCCGCCTCGGGGCGCCGCCAGGGGAGGTCGCGGGCGTTGTCGTCGAACCAGTCGACAACCGGGCTGTGCAGGTCCTCTCCGCGGGGGGAGCCGGAGGGGGCCTTGGCGGGGCTGCTGACGGAGGGTTTCGTGGGCGCAGTCATGGCTTTCCGATCCTGCCATGTTGGGGGCGGCGGGGTGGGTAGGCGGCGGTGGTCGTGCGTTTTGCGACTGCGGGACGGGGCGGTTTCCGGCCTCCGAGGGCCCGCCTCGAACAGGCCACCGCACCTGACGATCGGCAGCAGTGGCGCCCCGTCCCCTGCTTGTAGCGTCATCCGGATGGAACGTCCTCGCACATGGCGGGCCTGCCTCCGCTGGGCCGTCCTCTGGGCCGTCCTC
>JABFVM010000347.1 GCA_013362785.1 Streptomyces sp.
GCCAACGCCCCCGACCTCGTCGACCGTGCCGCCGCCGCGCTCGGCGTCGACCTCGACACCGTCCTGGACATCCGCGCCAGCCGCCCGCGCCGCGACGGCCTCGCCCTGGACCGGCCGCTGACGGTACGTCAACTCCTCACCCGCCACGTCGAGTTGCAGGAGCGCCCGACCGCCGCCCAGCTCACCGGGCTCGCCGCCGCCAACCCGTGTCCCCCCGAGCGCACGGCCCTGGCGAACCTGACCGGCGACCCGCGCACCCTGGTAGAGGTGCTCGAGGACCACCCGGCCCTGCGCGGCGCCCTCGACTGGCCGACGCTGCTCGAACTCCTCACGCCGCTGCGCCCCCGCCACTACTCCATCTCCTCCTCGCCCGCCGTGGACCCCCGGCACGCGGACCTGATGGTCTCCCTGCTCCAGGCCCCCGCACGCTCGGGCAGGGGCACCTACCGGGGCACCGGATCCGGATACCTCACCACCGTCGAGCCCGGCGACACGGTGTACGCCCGCGTCCAGCCCTGCCGGGAGGTCTTCCGCATCGACGGCTCCACCCCCGTCGTCATGGTCGCCGCCGGCACCGGCCTCGCCCCCTTCCGCGGAGCGATCGCCGACCGTACGGCGGCACTGGCGGGCGGCGCCGAACTCGCCCCGGCCCTGTGCTACTTCGGCTGCGACGCCCCCGACGCCGACTTCCTGCACGCCGCGGAACTGCGCGCCGCCGAGGCGTCCGGAGCCGTCTCGCTCCGCCCGGCCTTCAGCGCCGCCCCGCAGGACGGTGTCACCTTCGTCCAGCACCGCATCGCCGCCGAGGCCGACGAGGTCTGGGAACTGCTCGGCGCGGGCGCCCGGGTGTACGTCTGCGGCGACGGTTCCCGGATGGCGCCGGGCGTGCGGGAGGCGTTCCGTACGCTGTACCGGGAGCGCACACCGGACGCCGACGACGCGGGGGCCGGACGGTGGCTCGACGGGCTGATCGCGGACGGCCGCTACGTCGAGGACGTGTACGCGGCCGGCTGACCGAGCACGGGAGGGGTGGGCGCACGGTGACGGACTCCTGGGAACGGGCCCGGCGGGCCCTGGAGGCGGCGGGACTGCCGCCCGGAGATCTCGCCCACCTGCGCCCGCTGTCGGGCGGCACCTACAACACCGTCGAGGAACTGCTCCTGGCCGACGGCCGCCGCTATGTGCTCAAGGTGCCGCCCGCGACGACCGTGCCCGGCCTGACGTACGAGAGCGGACTGCTCGTCTCCGAGGCCGAGTTCTACCGTGCGGCCGCGAAGGCCGACGTGACCGCGCCGCGCGTCCTCGCCATGGGCGGCGATCTGCTGATGACCGCCTGCCCGGGCGACCCCTGGAACGGCTCGCTCACCGACACCGAACGGACGTCCCTGCGCACCGAGCTGGGCCGCCAGGTCGCCCGGCTGCACACCATGACCGGGCCGGGCTTCGGCTACCCGTCCGGCGCCCTCGGCCCGCTCGCCCCCGACTGGCGCACCGCGTTCACCGGGATGCTGGACGCCGTCCTGGACGACGCCCGCCGCTACCGGGCCCGGCTGCCGCGCCCCGCCGACGCCGTCGCCCACACGCTCCGGGCCGCCCACCACGCGCTCGACGAGGTCACCGTCCCGTGCCTGGTCCACTTCGACCTGTGGCAGGGGAACATCCTGGTGGACCGTGCGTCGGGGGAGGCCCGGATCGGCGGCCTCATCGACGGGGAGCGCATGTTCTGGGGCGACCCGCTCGCCGACCTCGTCTCCCTGGCACTGCTCGGCGACATCAAGCGGGACGAGGCGTTCCTCGCGGGCTACCGGGAGGCCGGAGGGCGCGCCGACTTCGACGTACCGGCCCGTCTGCGCCTGGCCCTCTACCGCTGCTACCTCTACCTGATCATGCTCACCGAGACGGTCCCGAGAGCGGCCGACGCCGACCAGACCCGCTGGGTCCAGGAGAGGGTCGCCCCGGAACTCCTGGCAGCCCTGGCCGAGGTCGAGGACCTCACGGCGTAGGCCACAATGGGGGCGGTTGACGCAGGTGGGGAACAGAGCTGGTCCGAAAGGAGCCACATGGCGGGGCGGAACGGGCGCACGGTACGGGACCTCAGGCGGGGGAACCGTACGGCCGTATTGCGGCGCCTCTACTTCGACGGCCCCCTCAGCCGCTTCGAACTCGGCCCGGCGACCGGACTCAGCTCCGGCTCCGTCAGCAATGTCGTCGCCGAACTGATCGGCGACGGGCTCGTCGAGGAGGCCGGCAGCGTCGACTCCGACGGCGGCCGGCCCCGCATCCTGTTGCAGGTCGTTCCCGGCAGCGGCCACATGATCGGCGTCGACGTCGGCGAGACCCGGGTCCGGATCGGCCTGTACGACCTCACCCTCACCGAACTCGCCCGCGCGGAACGGCCCTTGGCGCAGCAGCGGTACGAGGTGGACGTCATCGTCGGCCACATCCGCGACGGCATCGACGCGGTACTCGCGGACGCCGGACTCGGGCCCGAGCGGCTCCTCGGCGTCGGCATCGGCGTCCCCGGCATCGTCGAGCACACACCGCAGCTCGGCGCCGTGGTGCACGGGCAGACGATCGGCTGGGACGCGGTACCGCTGGAGCGGCTCCTGCGCGAGGGCTCCCAGCTCCCGGACACCGTCCCGTACTTCATCGACAACGGCGCGAAGACCCTGGGCCAGGCCGAGATGTGGTTCGGCGGCGGACGCGGCGCCGACAGCGCCGTCGTCGTGCTCTTCGGCTCCGGCGTCGGCGCCTGCCTGGTCACCCCCGAGGTGGAGCACGGGCGGGCGGTCGAGTGGGGGCATCTGACGGTACGGGTCAGGGGGCGCCGCTGCCGGTGCGGTGCGCTCGGCTGCCTGGAGGCCTACGCGGGTGCGGAGGCGCTGCTGGACCGGTGGCGCGAGGAGGGCGGGAGTGCCCCGGAGGGCGCCGACGAGGAGACCGCGCTCGCGGCCATGCTGGCCGGCGCGTATCCGCCCGAGGGCACCGCGGCCGACCCGGGGGCGCTCGCCGTACTGGAGGAGACGGCCGAGTACGTGGGCGCGGGACTGTCCGACCTGATCAACCTCTTCCAGCCCGAGCGCATCCTGATCGGCGGCTGGGCGGGTCTCCAGCTCGGCGCCCGGTTCCTGCCCGCCGTACGCCGCCACGCCGCCTCGTACGCGTTGCGGCACCCGGCCGGGAAGGTCACCGTCGACCTGGGCAGGCTCGGCCCGGACGCCGTCACCGTCGGCGCCGCGATCCTCCCGCTCGCCGACTTCTTCGCCTGCGGCGGCCGCCGCGCCGAGCCCGCCCCCGAGGCCCCGCCGCAGTCCTGGCGCACGGCACTGGCCCAGCGGGTACCGCGCTGAGGTTTCGCCGCCGAAGGGGGCGGTACTCGCGGGTGCCACGGACATCCACGGACATCCACGACGACTTCCACGACCTTGGACGACGCGAAGGAGGCGCACCATGGCCGACGACCGTCGCAAGGCGCCGGACCCGGGGCCGGTACCGAAGGACCTGCCGGACCAACAGGCGGACACGGGGAAGGACCCGTGGGAGGTGCCCGTCGAGCCGGCCGACGGGGCCACCGAGGCCGACGACGTCCCCGACACGGACGAGGCGGGCACCGGCCGCAAGGGCACGACCCGGTCGGACACGGTCCATCCCGAACATCCGGAGCCCGAGGAGCCGACCGGCTGAGAGCGGCCCACGGGCCGGGCAGGGTCCGGGCAGGGTGCTGTCAGCCCACCTTGCGGCCCCGCAAGGGCTCCGTCGGCGCGCCCTCGCCTCGCTGCAGGCCCATCAGGAATTCCTCCAGCACATCGGGCGCGGAGTGTTCCGGGCGCCAGCCCAGTTCCGTACGGGCGCGTGTGCAGTCCATCAGCGGCAGCCGGAGGACCGCGTCGAAGAGGTGCGGAGAGGCGGGCAGCAGACGCAACCCCCACGCGGCGGCGATCGCCGAGCGGGCCGCCGTGCGCGGCAGCCGGACCGGGCGGGCCCCGAGCAGCAGGCCCAGCACTTCCGCGTCGACCGGAGGGTCGGCCGCGAGGTTGAACGAGCCGCGGACGTCGGCCTTCACGGCGAGCTGATACGCCCTGGCCGCGTCGTCGGTGTGCAGGGCCTGCACCCGCAGTCCCGGGATGTCGGGCAGGAACGGCAGCAGCTCGGGTCGCACCAGCGGCCCCGGCAGGAAGCGGCCGCCGAAGATACGGCGCTGCTCGCTGGCCGACTCCCGCTTGAACAGGAACGCCGGCCGCATCCGCACCACACGCACCCTCGGGTGCGCCCGGTCGAAGGTGTCCAGCGCCCGTTCCAGGTAGGCCTTCTCCCGGCAGTACGCGGCGTCGGGCCAGCCGTGCGTCGGCCACGACTCGTCCACGGGATGGTCCTTCGGCCCCGGCGAGTACGCGCCGACCGACGACGCGTGCACCAGTACCGGGACCCTCGCCTCGGCCACCGCGTCGAACACGCGGATGCCGCCCAGCACGTTCGTCCGCCAGGTCGTCGCCGGATCGTGCGTCGGCTGGAACGCCCAGGCCAGATGGATGACGGCGTGGGCCCCCGCGAAGAGTCCCGCCAGATCCGCCTGCTCGGACGTCAGGTCGACCGCCGCCCAGTCGGTCTTCGGCGGCGACAGGTCGGGAGTCCGGCGGGCCAGCCCCAGGACGGAGCCGACTTCCGGATCCTCCGAGAGGAGCCGGACCACGCTGGTGCCCACATTGCCCGTGGCGCCGGTGACCACGATCCTGCGGTCCGCTTCGCTGCTCACCGCTCCTCCTCCCGGCGAGTGGGGACGGGAGGGTGCGAGTACCCCGTTCGGGGCGCTCGCACGCGTCGGGCCCGCGCTACGCGCCGAACGCGTTCACGCCGGTCAGGTCCGCCGACAGCTCCCACAGCCGGGCCGCCTGCTCCGGGTCGGTCGCCCAGGCCTTGACGCCGCCGCGCTCGTCGCCGTCGACGGCGGGCTCGGCGATGTCGCAGTCCTCCAGGTAGACCCCGCCCGCGCCGTCCAGCTGCGGTGACGTCGCCGCCCACACCTGTGTGGCCGCGCCCTGCGCGGGGGTCTTGAAGCCCTCGGGGTTGAGCGGGTTGCCCTGCTCGTCGATCCAGCCGCGCTCGACCATCTCCTCCTGCGGGAGGTGACGCTGCAGCGGGGTGAGGATGCCGCCCGGGTGGAGCGAGAAGGCCCGTACGCCGTGCTCGGCGCCCAGCCGGTCGAGGTGGACGGCGAACAGGACGTTCGCCGTCTTCGCCTGCCCGTACGCCTGCCACTTGTCGTAGCCGTGCCGCCAGTGGACGTCGTCCCAGCGCATCCCCGAGAAGTGGTGGGCGCGCGAGGACACCGAGACCACGCGGGCCCCGCCGCGCTCGATCGCCGGCCACAGACGGTTGACCAGGGCGAAGTGACCGAGGTGGTTGGTCGCGAACTGCGCCTCCCAGCCGGGCCCCACCCGGGTCTCCGGGCAGGCCATGATCCCGGCGTTGTCGATCACGAGGTCGACCGTGCGCCCGGAGGCGAGGAACCGCTCGGCGAAGCCGCGCACGCTCTCCAGGTCGGCGAGGTCCAGCTCGTCCACCTCGACGCCGTCGAGGCCGGTGAGCGCCTCCTCTGCGGTGGCCCGTCGCCGGGCGGGGACGACGACCCGGGCGCCCGCCTTGGTGAGGGCCCGCGTGGTCTCCAGACCGAGGCCCGAGTAGCCGCCCGTGACGATCGCGAGCTTCCCGGTCAGGTCGATGCCCCGGAGGACCTCGTCGGCGGTGCTGGTCGCTCCGAAACCGGAGCCGATCTTGTGCTGTGCAGTGCTCATGTGCGGAACGCTACGAATTGGAGCGCGCTCGAAGTCAAGCCGAGCCGGGGACACGCGTCACGGGCAAGAGAAAGCCCCGGCCGGACGGGGGATTCCGGTCGGGGCGGTCGGTGGTGGGCGCGGATGGCGGTCGCCTCTCGGCGAAAGGCTCCACAGGGCTTCAGCCGAACGATCTTCCCTGTGGGCGAAAGGTGAGGCCCGGGGACACTGTCCCATCCGCACCCACGGCTGGTTCAACGGGAAACTACCGGCGGGTGTTCCATCGTCCGCCCCGATGCCCGGTGATCTGCGTCACGCCCGTGGGGCGCGGGCCGTCACTTCTCGCGCGTCCACGCCAGCAGCTCGTCCGCGGTCCAGGTCGTCAGGACCCGCTCGGCGGTTACCCCGCACTCCTCCGCGCGGGCACAGCCGTAGCGCTGCCAGTCGAGCTGCCCGGGCGCGTGCGCGTCGGTGTCGACGGAGAACAGCACGCCCGCGTCCACGGCCCGGCGCAGCAGCCGCCGGGGCGGGTCCAGCCGCTCGGGCCGGCTGTTGATCTCCACCGCCGTACCCGACTCGGCGCAGGCGGCGAACACCTCGTCCGCGTCGAACTCCGACTCCGGCCGGCCACGGCCCGTGACCAGCCGTCCGGTGCAGTGGCCGAGGATGTCGGCGTGCGGATCGCGTACGGCGGTGACCATACGGCGGGTCATCGCGCGGGCGTCCATGCGCAGCTTGGAGTGCACGGACACCACCACGACATCCAGCCGCTCCAGCAGCTCGGGCTCCTGGTCGAGCGAGCCGTCGTCCAGGATGTCGCACTCGATGCCGGTGAGCAGCCGGAACGGCGCCCAGGTCGTGTTCAGCTCCGCCACCACGTCCAGCTGCTCGCGCAGGCGGTCGGCGGACAGGCCGCGGGCGACGGTCAGGCGCGGTGAGTGGTCGGTCAGTACGGCCCACTCGTGCCCGAGCTCGGCCGCCGTCCGGCCCATCTCCTCGATCGGGCTGCCGCCGTCCGACCAGTCGGAGTGCAGATGGCAGTCCCCGCGCAGCAGCTCCCACAGGCGTCCGCCGTCCGCGGGCGGCCCGGGCGCGGGCCGCTCCTCCAGGTCGGTCAGATAGCCGGGCACCTGCCCCGCCAGCGCCTCGCGCACCACCTGGGCCGTCTTCGGGCCGACGCCCCGCAGCGACTCCAGCGTCCCGGCCTCCGCCCGCGCCCGCACCTCGTCCGCGGGCAGCTCCGCCAGCACCCGGGCCGCCGTACGGAAGGCCCGGACGCGATACGTCGGCGCCAGGGACCGCTCCAGCAGGAAGGCGATCCGGTTCAGCGCGTCGACGGGGTCCATCGCCACCTCCACCTCCAGGGTTCCCCGGCCCTGCCGCGCCCGCACCACGGCGCGAACAGGGCGCGCGTACGTGATCGGCTTCCTGCTTCGCGAATGACCTGAAGGATCCCTTGTGACCTGAAGAACCCTTTGCGACCTGAAGGCCCCGTTGGCGCGGGTTGCGCTCTACGCTCTATTCATGACCGAAATCGCGAGCCCGCACATTTCTCAGCCGCGGATCATGGTGCTCGGGGTTCAGCCGGGCACGCCTCCGTTCCGGATCATGGAGATCGACGGTGTGGTGGTCGGTATGCCGAGGACCGTCACCGACGTCCTGGAGACCGCCGCCGCCCTCGGCATCACGGTCCACGACCTGGACGACCCGGAAGTGGTCCGCTGGGTGGGCGGCGACAAGTTCACCTGGCACCTGCACTAGCAGGCCGAGGCCGGCCTCGGGGCGGACGGGTCAGCCGACCGTCCATTTCTGGTTGGCCGCGCCCGTGCAGGTCCAGATCTGCAGCCGGGTGCCGTTGGCCGAGTTGTTCCCGGTCACGTCCAGGCACTTGTCGGCCTGCGGGTTGACGATGTCGCGCGCCGCCGTGACGGTCCATCTCTGGTTGGGGCCGCCCGAGCAGTCCCACAGCTGGACGGTCGTGCCGTCGGCCGTGCCGTTGCCGGTGGCGTCCAGGCACTTGCCGAGCGCGCGGAGTGTGCCGTCCGGGCCCGCCGTCCACTGCTGGGCGGCGGTGCCGTTGCAGTCGTAGAGCTGGACGGGCGTGCCGTTGGCGGGGCTCGCCCCGGCCACGTCCACGCACTTGCCGGCCAGCCCCCGGACCGCGACGCCGCCGGTCGGGCTGTCTCCGGTCGTCACCGAGACGTGGTCCACCAGCAGTTGCTGCGGGAAGACTGTGGAGCCGTCCGGGTCGCCGGGCCAGTAGCCGCCCACCGCGAGGTTCAGGATCAGGAAGAACGGCTTGTTGAACACCCACTGCCTG
>JABFVM010000320.1 GCA_013362785.1 Streptomyces sp.
CGGCATCAGGGTCGCGCCCGCGACACCGAGCAGCGCCCGGGCGACGATCAGCATCTCCGGTGTCGTCGCATAGGCGTTGAGGACGGACACCGCGCCGAACGCCGTGGCGCCGACGAGCAGGATCCGCTTGCGGCCGATGCGGTCGCCGAGGCTGCCCATGGACACGAGCAGACCGGCGATCACGAACGAGTAGACGTCGCCTATCCACAGGAGCTGGGTGCCGGAGGGCTTCAGGTCCTCGCTGATGTAGGGGGTCGCCAGGCCGAGGACGGTCGCGTCGACGGCCACCAGCAGCACGGCGAGCACGAGGACGGACAGCGCGAGCCAACGGCCGGGGCGCTTGGTCACCGCCTCGGTCGTCGTCGCCGGCTGCAGGGTGCTGGTCATGATTCCTCTCTCTGTTCGGTGGTGTGCTGCCGCAGTGCGCCGCCGAGCAGCAGCTCGACGATCATGTGGGTGAAGTCGTTGCGGGCGACCCTGCCCTCGGAGACCGCCCAGGCCCCGGAGGCCAGCAGGCCGTAGAGCGCCTCGGTGAGCCAGGCCGGGGTGAGGTCGATGCGGAACTCGCCGGTCTGCTGGCCGCGCCGGAAGAGGGCCGCGATGCGCTCGTCGATGCGGGCCCAGCCCGCGTTCTGCTCCTCGCCCTCGAACAGCTGGTTCTCGGTGTAGAGGAACGCGATCAGACCGGCCGCCGGCTCGATCTCCCGGACCAGCCGGTGCACGGCGTCCCGCGCCGCGCCCTCGTCCAGCCGGGCCGCGTCCAGCGCGGCCTCGCACTCCGCGATACCGAGCGACTCCAGCGCCCGCACGAGGGCGTCCCGCCCGGCGAACTGCCGGTGCAGGGTGGCCCGGCTGATCCCCGCCGCCTTGGCGACCTCGTCCATGGTCGCGGTGGATTTACGGGTCAGCAGGGCTGCGGCGGTGCGCAGTACGTGGTCACGATCGACGGCCATGAGACAAGAGTAGCGCATGTGAGACACCCATGTCTCATCATGGGCATGTGTGACTCATAGCTGCTGATCAGCGGGGTTTACCGGGCCTGTGTCAGTGCCAGGGCAGCTGCCCGCGCCGCTCCCAGTACGCGCCCGGCTCCTCGACCAGTCCGGCCAGCCGCTCCAGCTGCTCCTCGTCCAGGTCCACGACGGCGGCGTGCAGGTTGGACGCGAGCTGTACGGCCGTCGCCGCGCCGGAGAGGACCACACCGGCCCAGGGCTGACGCAGGATCAGCGCGAGGGCGACGGCGTCGCAGCCGAGCTGCGTCTCCTCGGCGACGGCCTTGAGCGCGTCCGGCGCGTACGGCTCCGCGAGGCGTCCGTTGGCCATGCCCTCCTTGACGATCACGGTGAGCCCGGCGTCATGGGCCTCGGCGAGGGCGGGGGCGGCCGAGGTCTCCAGGGCGTTGTACGTCGACTGGACGGTACGGAAGAGGGGCTCGCCGTCGACGGTCACCGCGAGGGCGGAGCGGATCGCTGCCGCTTGGGCCGGGCCGCTGGTGGAGAAGCCGATGGTGGTGCCCTGAGCGGCGGCTTCCGCGAGCCTGGCGTGGAGTTCCTTGTCGGTGAGGGCGGGGCTGTCCGGGGTCACCGAGTGGATCTGGTAGAGGTCGAGGTGGTCACCGAGGAGGGCGTCGGACTCGGCGCGCTGACGCTCGTACGTCGCGAGGCTGTGGTCCTTGACCTCGTGCTTCTCGGCGTCCGTGGTCCAGTCGGCGGTGTAGGTGTAGCCCCATTTGCTGCCTACGACGATGTCGCCGAACGCGGGGCGGGCGTTGAGCCAGTCCGCGAGGAACTCCTCGGAACGGCCGTAGGAGCGGGCGACGTCGAAGTAGCGGACGCCCTGGGCGTAGGCGGCGTCGAGGAGTTCGTGGGTGCGGTGGCGCAGAGCGTCGACGGTGCGCTCGGCCGGGAGGTCGGCCTCCCGGCCGAGATTGATGTAGCCCGGGCGGCCGACCGCGGCCAGGCCCAGACCGAGGTGCGCGGTGGGGGTGGTCGCGGTGGCCAGACGGCTGAAGGGCATGGGGCGCTCCCTGCACGGTCGACGGAGGGGGATCCGGCACCAATCTACCCAGCCCCGGGCGGTTCAGCCGGAGCCGAGGCAGCGTGGAACGAAGGCCGGGTCGGCCGGTCCGCCGCGCTTGAGGGCATTGAGCACCCACTGCTCGACCAGCGGCGACTTGGGCGCCTGGTCATGCTCGGTGATGTCGAGCGGGCAGCGGTCCTGGAGCAGCACGTTGGTCACACGGGAGGCCGGGCCGTCCAGGAAGGAGCTGGTGTAGGGCAGCACCACCTCGTCGAAGCGCGTGGCGATCGCCGTGTAGTCGGGGCCCACCGGGGCCTCCGGGTCGGCGTTGAGCTTCTGGAGGAAGTCCGAGCCCGCGGTCTGGTCGACGCAGGAGGGGCAGACGGTCGCACCGGCCACGAGGGCGAGCGGGTTGGTGGTGCCGTGATTGGAAGGCACGATGCCGACGAGGTCGTCGACCTTGGTCGCGCCGCCGAGGAACTTCACGTAGTAGCGGGGCATCATGCCGCCCTGGCTGTGGCCGACGAGGTCGGCCTTCTTGGCACCGGTCGCGCCGAGCACGGCGTTCACGAAGTCGCGCAGCTCGGCTGCCGAGTCCGCGATCGGCGCGGTCTCCAGGTCGCCGTACTCGAAGGAGAAGACGCAGTAGCCGGCGTCCGCGAGCGCGGGTGACAGGGTCAGCCAGTTCTCGAAGGAGGTCTTGAAGGTGCCGTTCACGAGGACCACGGGCTGCGGGTGGGCGGAGTCCGGCTTGCAGGACCAGTTGTTGGCGCCGGGCGGCGGGGTGTCGGCCGCGTCGGCGGCCGGGGCCGCCAGACCGAAGGCGCACAGCGTGGCGACGGCGGTGGTGGCGAGGAGGCGGGCGGCTCGTCTTGTACGTCTTGCGTGCATGACGTCCCTTTCATGCTCGGCAGTGATCGACGGCTGTTCGACATTGCCGAACGGCAAGCGGAATGCTTACCTCCGAGTAGGCGTAAGTCAAGGTTTCGGCCAGTGGCTGAAATCTCTACGACCTCTTCGAGCCTCTCCGAACCTCTGCGACCAGCCGCACCACCTCTTCCGCGACCGGCCGCACCCGGACAGCACGAAGGGCCCGGACGATACGTCCGGGCCCTTCGGTCGACTGCGACGCGCTAGACCTGCTTGGCGGTGGCCCACGCATGCTGCGCCGCCAGGTCCGCCTTGACCTCGTCCAGTTGGACCGCGACCGCGCTCGGCGCCGTGCCGCCCCGGCCGTTGCGGGAGGCCAGGGCACCCGGCACATTGAGTACCGTCCGCACCTCCGGCGTCAGATGGGCGGAGATCTTCGCGAACTGTTCGTCCGTCAGCTCGTCCAGCTCCTTGCCCTCCCCCTCCGCGACCTTCACGCACTCACCGGCGACCTCGTGCGCCACCCGGAACGGGACGCCCTGCTTGACCAGCCACTCGGCGATGTCGGTGGCCAGGGAGAAGCCGGCCGGGGCCAGTTCCTCCATGCGCTCGCGGTTGACCGTGAGGGTCGCCATCATGCCGGTGAAGGCGGGGAGCAGGACCTCCAGCTGGTCGCAGGAGTCGAAGACGGGCTCCTTGTCCTCCTGGAGGTCGCGGTTGTAGGCCAGCGGGAGGGCCTTGAGCGTGGCCATCAGGCCCGTCAGGTTGCCGATCAGCCGGCCGGACTTGCCCCGGGCCAGCTCCGCGATGTCCGGGTTCTTCTTCTGCGGCATGATCGACGAGCCCGTGGAGAACGCGTCGTGCAGGGTCACGAAGGAGAACTCCTTCGTGTTCCAGATGATGATCTCCTCGGCGATCCGGGAGAGGTTCACGCCGATCATCGCGGTGATGAAGGCGAACTCGGCGACGAAGTCACGGGACGCCGTGCCGTCGATCGAGTTGGCGGCCGACCCGTGCTCGAAGCCGAGGTCCTTCGCCACCGCCTCAGGGTCCAGGCCGAGGGAGGAGCCCGCCAGGGCCCCGGAGCCGTACGGCGACACGGCCGTCCTCTCGTCCCACTGGCGCAGCCGCTCGGCGTCCCGGGACAGGGACTGGACGTGGGCCAGGACATGGTGGGCGAAGAGCACCGGCTGGGCGTGCTGGAGGTGGGTGCGGCCGGGCATCGCCACGTCCGGGTGGGCCTCGGCGAGGCCGACCAGCGCGTCCTGGAGGTCGGCGATCAGGCCGCCGATGATGCGGGCGTGGTCCCGCAGGTACATCCGGAAGAGGGTCGCGACCTGGTCGTTGCGGGAACGGCCCGCGCGCAGCTTGCCGCCGAGGTCGGGGCCGAGGCGCTCCAGCAGGCCGCGCTCCAGGGCGGTGTGCACGTCCTCGTCGGCGATGGTGCCCACGAAGGAGCCGTCGGCGACATCCGCCTCAAGCCGGTCGAGCCCGGCGATCATGCGCTGGAGCTCGTCCTCGGTGAGCAGCCCCGCCTTGTGCAGCACGCGCGCGTGGGCACGCGAACCGGCGATGTCGTACGGCGCCAGCCGCCAGTCGAAGTGGACGGACGCGGACAGCTTGGCCAGGGCCTCGGCGGGACCGTCGGCGAAACGGCCGCCCCAGAGCCGTACGTCACCGCTGTTGCTGCTCACTTGCTGCGCTCCTCGGGAGGGTCTGCGTGTGTGGCACCGCCTCCCCGTGGCGTGAACGGGGAGGCGGTCGTCAGGTTAGTGCGACTCGCCACACATTGACCTGCATGATTATGCAGAGTCCTGCATGATTCGTCAATCGGAGTGGATTTCGAGCTCTCCTTGAACACGGGAAACCGCTTTCCCGTATCTCTCGCCGAACGCAGGCGCCGCGTTCGCAACCGACGACACTCCCGAACCCGAGTGAGGCATCCGCATGTCCAGGGCTCTTCCGAAGTACAACAAGCGTCGCGTCACCTTCATCGGCGGCGCCGCCGCGGTGGCGCTGTCCGGCACGGTGATCGCCGGATTCGCCCTGGCCGGGGAGACGTCCCGGAGCAGCGGCACCGACGTCCGGACACTGGCCGGACCCGGCACCGTCTCCTGCCCGGACGTGAAGTCGAAGCTCCCGGCGGTCCCCGCGTCCGCGAAGGCCGAGGTCGACCGCAATCTGGCGCTGCTCAACACCCAGATCCAGGAGGCCAACAAGCGGCTGGTCGACACCGTGGGCCAGGGCGGCCCCAACTTCGTCCAGAACGCGATCGTCGGCCCCCTGAAGGACAAGCGGGTCGCGACCATCAACCGCATCGCGACGGCCATCGGCCGCACCGCCGCCAGACCGCAGGGCCTGGACGCGCTGGCGCCGTGCGCCCTCAACGCGAACGGGAACGCGGGCGCCGCGACCCCGAACGCGACGCCGCCCCAGCAGGCCGACGGCAACACGGGGAACGCGGGGAACACCGGCAACGCCGGGAATGCGGGCAACGCCGGGAATGCGGGCAACGCCGGGAATGCGGGCAACGCGGGCTCCATCTCCTGCCCGGACGTGAAGTCGAAGCTCCCGGCGGTCCCCGCGACCGCGAAGGCCGAGGTCGACCGCAACCTCGCGCTGCTCAACACCCAGATCCAGGAGGCGAACACCCGACTCGCCAACTCGGTCGGCCAGGGCGGGCCCAACTTCGTGCAGAACGCCATCCTCGGCCCCCTGAAGGACAAGCGGGTGTCGACGATCGACCGCATCGCCATCTCCATCGGCCGTACCGCGGCCAAGCCGCAGGGGCTGAACTCGCTGGCCGCCTGCACGCTCAGCAAGTGAGGTGACAGGCAGCCATGGCCGCCCCGTTGGCACGCCGGCCGGGGCGGCCGTGGTGGCTGCAAGCGGAGCTCAAAATCCCTTAGACAGGCGAACGATCTGCGTCCATACTCGGTGGACGTGGGAAAGACTTACGAACGCATAGACGGCAGGCTCCGCACGTTCATCGAGGAGCAGCCCCTCTTCTTCACCGCGACCGCTCCCCTGTCCGCCGAAGGGACGGTCAATCTCTCCCCCAAGGGCCTCAGGGGATCCTTCGCGATCCTCGACGAACTCACCCTGGCCTACCTCGACTTCGCGGGCTCCAACGCCGAGACCGTCGCGCATCTGCGGGAGAACGGCCGGATCACCCTGATGTGGTGCGCCTTCCAGGGCCCGCCCAACATCGTCCGCGTCCACGGCCGCGGTGAGGCCGTCTTCCGCGACGACCCACGGTTCAAGGAGCTGCTCGGCCACTTCCCCGACATCGACCCCTCCCTGCACGGCCTGCGCGCGATCATCGTGGTGCGGGCCGACGTCATCCGGGACTCCTGCGGGTACGCGGTCCCCCTGATGACGTACGACGAGGACCGCGATCTGCACGGCAAGCGGTTCGCGCGCGAGGACGACGACTCGCTCAGCGCGTACTTCGCCAAGAAGGAGAACATCGCGACCAGCCTGGATGGCCTACCCGGGCTGCCGTTGCCCCTGCCTCCGTCTAGCGTCTGAGCCATGCGCCCCGGTGTCGTCGCCCTCGCGTCCGCGTCCCTCCTCGTGCTCGCCGCCGCGCCCGGCGGCGGGCCGCCGCAGCCGCTGCCCGCACGCATGGCCGACACCGGTGGCGGCACCCAGCTGATCACCGCCGTGGCGCCGAAGGCCGGCTCGACGTCGGGGACGGTCACCTGGTGGGACCGGGTGGACGGGCGATGGGTGAAGGCCGGTTCGGCATCCGCCCGCTTCGGGGCGAAGGGGCTGGTCGAGGGCGGCAGGCGCAAGCAGGGCACGAACACGACGCCGACGGGGCTGTACGGGCTGCCGTACGCCTTCGGCATCAAGGCGGCGCCGCGCGGTACGGCGTACAAGTACCGCCGTGTCCACAAGAACTCCTGGTGGTGCCAGGACAACAACTCGCGCGCGTACAACCGCTGGACCGAGCCCCTGGCCCGCGACTGCCGGGCCGCCGAGTCCGAACACCTCGTCTCGTACGGGGCGCTCTACGCGCACGCCCTCGTCATCGGCTTCAACTACGACCGTCCGGTGAAGCAGCGCGGGGCCGGGATCTTCCTCCATGTGAAGGGGCGTGGGGCGACGGCCGGTTGTGTGTCGGTGTCGGCGGACGCGATGAAGCGGATCCTCAGGTGGGCCGATCCGCGGCGGCGACCGCACATGGCGATCGGCACGGTGAACGGACCGACGGCCGTCACCCGATACTGAGGGCTGGAAACGAAGGATCACGCCCCGATCCGGTTCGCCCATCCCGCCATCGGCGCCTGCGTCGACATCGACCCGCGCCCGTCCGAGGCCACGCTCCGCGGCCTGCTCGCCTCTCTGGCCGACACGGACACCCTCTCCTCGACACACACTTCGCGCATTCGTCCAACACGCACACTCGGCGAGCGCCGCTGAACGCACGGACCTCCCCGCACGTATCTCTGGGCCAAGGGACCACGTCAATCACGCACTCCCCTTGCTCCCGTCCCCGGAGGAACCGTGACCACCACGCTCGCGGGCGGCCGTGCCGCCCGACGCCAGACGATGCGCCGCATCCGACCGCGCCGCTCCCCGGCCGTCCCGCTGGTGATCGCCCTATGGGCGGGCGCGGCGGCGGTGCTGTGGCTGTGGTGGGACAACACGCCGTCCCTCGCGGACAACACCGCGAAGATCCTCGCGGCGGGCCGGATCACCGGACTGCTCGCCGGCTATCTGATGGCGCTCGTCGTGCTGCAGATGGCGCGGGTGCCCGCACTGGAGCGGCGGGTGGGCTCGGACCGGGTCGCGCGCTGGCACGCGATGAGCGGCCGGTACACGGTCTGCCTGGTCATCGCGCATGTCTTCCTCACCATGTGGGCGTACGCGCTCCAGGCCGGCAGGACGCTCGGCGACGTCGTCCAGCAGACGATCGACTCGGTCAACACCCTGCCGGACATGGGCAAGGCGGCGATCGGCACCGGTCTGCTGTTCTTCATCGCGCTGATCTCGATCGGCGGCATCCGCCGCCGCATCCCGTACGACACCTGGTACCACGTCCATCTGCTGACGTACGCGTCCGTGTTCCTGACGTTCTGGCACCAGATCACCACCGGCAACGAGTTCGCCGTCGAGCCCGCCGCGAAGACCTTCTGGTACGGGCTGTACGGCGT